>NZ_CP014162.1:335556-671113 GCF_001543205.1 Aerococcus urinaeequi | reverse complement strand
TGATAAAAAAATTATATTTTAGCCTCACGTTAAAACTCAAGCTCGCTGTAATGTCTTGATTCCTGAGTGGTGAGGCAATACTTCAGGAATGAAAGAACCGTTTTCTGAAATTTTGAAAATTTTTGCTTATGAAGAAATTTTATTTGTGATATGGTAATCTTCGGTGCTAGAATGCAACCGAAAGAGAGGAGTTTTATTTTGCCAACAAATAAAAAAGAAGGAATTATCTTCACAACACTGATGTGCTTTTTAATGGTTTTAGGAATGAGTATCTACAATCTACTTTTACATAATGATTTATCATTAGTTTCCTTGCTAACAGGATTGGTTCCTGGATTCATAGTAGCTTTTATCTTAGATTCATTTGTCGTAGGTGTTGTTGCGAAGAAGATCGCCTTTAAATTACCAATCAATAAACAAAGTAAACTACAATTAATCGTGACAATTTCATGTCTAATGATTATTGGTATGGTCAGCTTTATGTCCATGTTTGGAATTTTAATCGAAGGAGGTATCCCAGCTAATCTGGGAGCTACTTACCTACATACGTGGGGGATGAACTTCATAGTAGCTCTACCTTACCAATTATTAATTGTGGGGCCGATTTCTCGATTTGTTTTAGGAGGAATCCAAGCCAGTTCTCAAGTAGAAAATGATGCATAAATTATAGTGAATAAAAAAGAATCAATCAGTCGTTTTATGTCAATTAATGATATAAAACGGCTTTTTTTGTTCCCACGAAAGTATATGGTCTTTATTGGAATCTGGGAGTATAAAATATGGGAAACTTGTATGATAAAAAAAGAAAGATATCATTGGTTAAGCTAAGAAGCACAATAAAATGATATAAATATCGCAAAAGAAATGTTACTAAAATTCTACTATCAATGCAATATACTTATTCATAACATCTGTAGTATAAACTGTTATTTAAGGGTTGTTGCTCTGCCGTCAATTTGCTTATTAGTTATAGACAAAAAAGAGTAGAATTGGTCTACGGAACTGACACTATAATTAGATACAATTAAAAAAGAGCACCTCAAATTTAGTAAAATAAATTTGGAGGTGTTTTTCTAATGGCAAAACACAATTATTATCCGGAGACATTAAAAATTCAAATCGTTGAAAGATTATTATCCGGAGAATCGGCTTCCTCCCTTCGGGAAGAATTTAATATCCAAGTAGAGGAACAATATATAGGTGGAAACAGTGGTACATGAAAGGAGAAATTCGCCGTTTTAAAACTTCTTCAGGTCGTCCTTTAAATAAAGGTGATCAATAAACTATTAAAGGTTTGAATTAGCAATTTACGTTCGATTTGTTTAACGGTGAATTAGTAACTTAACCTTCTTTCTATTCGTTAAATAATGTTTAATTTAAAGATTTAAGTGCTTTGCGTAAAAAATAAGCTTGATATAACAGGGGGTTTGCCATTTGCATGATCAATAGAATGGCAGTTTGAAACCAGTAAAATGGCAATTTGAAACAAGTTTTTTTAAATTATTTGCTTTAAACTTTATTTAAAACAAATAAAATGGCAATTTGAAACAAGTTTTTTTAAAATAGTTGTTTTAAATCAGTTTAAAGACATATAAAATGGCAATTTAAAATAAGTTTTTTTAAATCTTTTGCTTTAAAAATTTCCAATCATTATATCGTTATAAGTGCCAACTTTTGTCGTTATAACTATGCTAAAATATCAAACCTCCGCCCCTTATAACGACAACACCCACAATCAGTCGTTATAAGTGCCAACTTTTGCCGTTGCTAGCCGCTAATTTAGGTATTCCTAAAACCCCTTTGACCTTGATATACTAACCTCAATTTTTACGCAAATTACTTAACCTTTAAATCTATATAATATTAATTTATATAGACAACTTATTTAAATTATGTCTGTATGTCTTAATGAATTATAGAAATCAACAATTAAAGTGATGATCTTAAGACGGAGTATAATGATGAATCGTTGAAATTCTATGTGAATTCCGTAGAATTATTAACGTCAACCTCATAAGAAATAATTGAATCGATAATAGATTAAAAAAAAGGTTCTGTTGCAAGGTTTTAAATCTACTATCAAATAAGGTAGAATAATAGAAAAAGATAGCAGGAGGAATGACGATGAAACCTTTTAAAGGAAAGCAATTTCAGCAGGATGTGATTATTGTAGCCGTGGGCTACTATCTTCGTTATAACCTTAGCTATCGTGAAGTTCAAGAAATCTTATATGATCGTGGCATTAACGTTTCTCATACGACGATTTATCGTTGGGTGCAAGAATATGGCAAACTACTCTATCAAATTTGGAAAAAGAAAAATAAAAAATCCTTTTATTCATGGAAAATGGATGAAACGTACATCAAAATTAAAGGAAAATGGCATTATTTGTATCGAGCCATCGATGCAGATGGTTTAACCTTGGATATTTGGTTACGTAAAAAACGGGACACACAAGCAGCCTATGCTTTTCTTAAGCGGTTAGTGAAGCAGTTTGATGAACCGAAGGTTGTAGTCACAGATAAAGCCCCCTCTATTACAAGTGCCTTTAAGAAACTAAAAGAATACGGCGGCTTTTATCAAGGGACAGAACATCGTACCATTAAATACCTGAATAATTTGATTGAACAAGACCATCGTCCAGTAAAGAGACGCAATAAATTCTATCGAAGTTTACGCACTGCCTCTACCACGATTAAAGGCATGGAAGCCATTCGAGGATTATATAAGAAAACCCGAAAAGAAGGCACTCTCTTCGGGTTTTCGGTCTGTACTGAAATCAAGGTATTATTGGGAATCCCAGCTTAAATCATAGATACCGTAAGGGATTTTATTCTTTATTTAAAACTTTGCAACAGAACCATATTTTTAACTGCTTACTTACGTTCTAATCGACATAAACCTTTTAAAAAAATAGATAGAGAAACTGGCGAAATATTGGAATGATAGATTAAAGAAGATAAATTTAACGAGGGGGAGATTTAAATGAGTAAAGAATTTGAAGATTATCTAACTTCAGAAATTGGAAATAATTTTAAATTTGTTTTTCTTGATGGAAAAACTTTTGTTGCAAATTTGAAAAAAATAAAAAGATATAATTATGTTGTTCAAAAAAATGAAAAAGAGATACACATTTTTAAACATGCTTTGAAATTAATGTATCGAGTTGATTAATAATAAAAGCCCCCTAATGGAAATGTCTAAGGGGGTTTTTATTTTGGGTTGAGGTTTGAAAAGCTGGATACCTAACATGTACGTTATACGTCTATATTAGTTGATTCAAAACTGACACTAAAAATTAGGGCTATCTTTATGCAATTAATTTTTTTATACTAAAAAATGGAAGCGCTTTACAAGTTAGGAGGGGAGTCGGTGACTGTTCAAGATGTAGTTGAAATAGATATATGTTATAACGACTATTTTATTGAGGTTTTTACTATTGAATATGGAGATTTAGAAAGTCTTATTCAAAGCTTAAAAAATGATAAGCAGAAAAGCTTTGTACTTAGTAACAAGACATTCTTTAAAAAAGATTTGAACTCAGTTTCTATAGTTGACCATGGATTAGGGTTTATTTTTATAGATGTTAACGACTAAAAATAGAAAAGGGTGGGTTAATAAATGAAAATCATTAGACTAATTTTTACTACAACATTACTTGCTTTAGGATTTAATTTTATAGTTAATGAGAATATTGTTTCTGCAACTGAATTTACTCCTGAAGTAGTTCAAAATGAACAAACGCTAACTTTAGAAGACCTTTCAGAAGAAGATAAAAAAATATTTATAGATAATGGGTATACTGAAGAAGATGTATTTTTTCAGGAATATGTCACTGAATCTCCATTAGAGGGGCAAATGTCTGTTAATGCAGTTATAGCTACAGTTACAGGGAGTACAAAAAGAGAAGCTTCAAATAGAGCTAAAACGACTTATATAGTCACTTCTTATTCAGGTCCAATGACTAATGTTGATATAAGGACTACAGCTACCAGTGGTACTGTTGTACGTACTGGATCAGGAAATTCTAAGCCTAATTCTTCTAAAGCTACAGTAACAACTTTTATTAACTATAGCGGTGGAAGTAGATATTTTAAGTTTAAAGGTTATACTCAAATTTATACTCCTAAAGGGGCTACAGGAACTGTGTTTTCAGTAACTGCTGGCGGAACAACTTTAGGATATTAATTTTTTTAAAAAAGCCAAAGGGTAAATTTCTTAGGCTTTTTTATTTTGGTTTGAGTTTGGGAACCCTACGAATTGGTAGGGGAACAAAACGTCAAATAGGTATCAGCTAATTGCACCATAAGGGTGCGCTGATACTCGGCTCAATAGAGCCGAATGAGCCGTCGGCAGACCCCTCGGAGAGCCCACACTTTACCATGTAAAGTATAGTGGGTTTATACTTTACATGGAAGCTGTACCGAAGTTAGGAGTGTTTATATGTCATTTGTAGTGGCGAGAATGCAGAAGATGAAATCAGGTCAGCTCAATAGTAAATAAGCAATTTTACTTTACAAGCTTATGCGTGAAGCTAACAAAATTAGAGGTAAAAAAATAACTATCTTACAAGGTACACCTGCTGACTTCATGGAATGGCTAGGTGCACCAAAGAGTTACACCTATGGTCGGTTAAAAGATAATATATTAAATAAGGTTATCGAGGAAATCAATTTGAAAATTGACGATATGGATTTAGAACTCTTTCAGGCTAGACGTGGACGACAAGTTGTCTTAGTTGAAATATACAATAATTTTGTGCAAGCATAATTCCAATACTATATACTAACTTGTATTCCCTATTTTGATAGCTATGTATACAAATAAATACAGTAGGAGGTCTTTTATGAACAAAATATCTTTATCAAAAATCACATTTTTTATACTTATTTTACTTTTTATTATTATTAGTATTTTTTGGGATAATTCTTATAAAGTTGAGAGTGTTTTTCTTGTTTTATTGTCTATAAATTTATTTATTATGATATTTGAAGATAAAAAAAGAGGTTCAAGATAATATCTTGAGCCTTTTTTTATCTTCAAATCCAAAAAGTTTTATTAATAGTTTTAATTAATTTAGTTCTAGCACTATTTCCGTAATATTTAACTATAGTTTGTTGACCTATTATTACTTCCGTTCCTCTAGGAGAGGTTGCTAGAATATTTCTTGTATTTACAGTTGGCCAAACATCTGGGTTTTGTGTTTTTAGGGTTCTGTTGCAAAGTTTTAAATCTACTATCAAATAAGGTAGAATAATAGAAAAAGATAGCAGGAGGAATGACGATGAAACCTTTTAAAGGAAAGCAATTTCAGCAGGATGTGATTATTGTAGCCGTGGGCTACTATCTTCGTTATAACCTTAGCTATCGTGAAGTTCAAGAAATCTTATATGATCGTGGCATTAACGTTTCTCATACGACGATTTATCGTTGGGTGCAAGAATATGGCAAACTACTCTATCAAATTTGGAAAAAGAAAAATAAAAAATCCTTTTATTCATGGAAAATGGATGAAACGTACATCAAAATTAAAGGAAAATGGCATTATTTGTATCGAGCCATCGATGCAGATGGTTTAACCTTGGATATTTGGTTACGTAAAAAACGGGACACACAAGCAGCCTATGCTTTTCTTAAGCGGTTAGTGAAGCAGTTTGATGAACCGAAGGTTGTAGTCACAGATAAAGCCCCCTCTATTACAAGTGCCTTTAAGAAACTAAAAGAATACGGCGGCTTTTATCAAGGGACAGAACATCGTACCATTAAATACCTGAATAATTTGATTGAACAAGACCATCGTCCAGTAAAGAGACGCAATAAATTCTATCGAAGTTTACGCACTGCCTCTACCACGATTAAAGGCATGGAAGCCATTCGAGGATTATATAAGAAAACCCGAAAAGAAGGCACTCTCTTCGGGTTTTCGGTCTGTACTGAAATCAAGGTATTATTGGGAATCCCAGCTTAAATCATAGATACCGTAAGGGATTTTATTCTTTATTTAAAACTTTGCAACAGAACCCAATGAACATTTGATATGAATAATTAAGATATGATGATTTAAATATCCATTTTTTAATGTTTTGTTAATAAAAACCTTGACTTCTTTTTGCTTGTCCCGTTATACTCTAGTTAATCGAATAACAACTTTAAACTAATGAAGTGGAGATAACGTTGTAACGTGCAGTTACAGGGAGTGGGGATTACTGAGAGCCTCGCACAACGCAGTGCATCAAATGGACCACGGAGGGCGCAGTTAAAGGAAGTATATTTTTGGAGATAAACTTCTGATTATTCTGCGACGTGACGCATACGTCAGTTGCGAGGGATATGTTAGTATCCTGCAGAGCGTACAGGCGTAGTGTCTGTAAATTTAAGGTGGTACCGCGGATGTTTTTAGAGCACCCGTCCTTGACTTGTATTAGTCATGGATGGGTGCTTTTTCTGTTGTTTTCGCCCCGATCATCATGACTAGCCGTAATTTTATGATTTCAATAATGAATTAAAAGGAGCGTACGACAATGATTAAACCAAGTTTAGAAGAGGCGAGACAGTTAGGGAAAGACCATACGATTATCCCAATTGCTTTAGAAATTTTTTCCGATGTAGCAACCTCAATCGAAGTGCTGAGAACGATCAGCAAACAATCCGACCACTTTTACCTACTGGAGAGTGTGGTGAATAAGGATAACTGGAGCCGTTATTCTTTTCTTGGCTATAAACCGAACTTGTCGATCTACTCAACAGACGGTCAAGTAACCGTGCAAGAGGGCAAGCATGAAGAAAGCTTCCAAGCAGATGATCCACTAGCATCCTTGAACGATATCCTTGACCGTTATAAGAGCCCAAGTATTGATTATTTACCGCCTTTTACAGGAGGTTTGGTTGGTTACTTGTCTTATGACTGCATCAAATATACGGAACCATCTCTACAGTTAACGAAAAATAACCCAGAAAATTTCCGGGACTACCATTTCATGTTGATGGATAAGGTTATTGCCTTTGATCACTTCCGCCAAAAGATTGTCTTAATCGTCAATATTGAAACCGATAAATTAGAAGAAAACTACATCCAAGGGGCTACAGACTTGAAGGATATGGAGCAGCTGATTATGCGTCCAGATTCTGTTCGCGAGGAGGACTTGGCCCAAGAGGTGGGTGACTTTGAACCCATGTTTAGTCAAGCGGACTATGAACAAATCGTTCAGAAAATTCAACACCATATTGTGGAGGGTGACATCTTCCAAGCGGTGGTATCCAACCGGTTTAAGGCCCCATTTTCCGGGTCACTACTACAAACTTATCGCCTGCTTCGGACGATTAATCCGTCACCTTACATGGTCTACATGCATTTCGATGACTTAGAAATCGCGTGTGCATCACCGGAAACCCTGGTCTCTGTTCGTAACGGTGTCGCTTCATCCTTCCCATTAGCCGGTACTGTACCGCGCGGGGCAACGGATGCGGAAGATAGAGCATTAGTTGAAGGCCTCTTGCAAAATGAAAAAGAGTTGGCCGAACATGACATGCTTGTTGACTTAGCCCGCAATGATATCGGAAAGGTCGCTGAATTCGGTACGCTAGAAGTCAGTGAATATAGAGCTATCAAGCAGTTTTCACACGTCAGCCACATTTCATCCAAGGTAACAGCCAAAGTCAGACCAGACGCAACTTGTTTAGATGTCTTAAAATCGGCACTACCAGCGGGTACTTTATCCGGTGCCCCTAAGATTCGGGCCTGCCAATTGATTGATGAAATTGAAGATACCAAACGAGGCCCATATGGCGGTGCTTTGGGCTATATCGACTTTGCCGGAAACATGGACATGTGTATCGGCATCCGGATGGCTGTCTTGAAGAATGACCAAGTCTTTGTCCAATCTGGCGCTGGGATTGTGGCAGATTCAGATCCTGAAAAAGAATACTTAGAAACAAAGAACAAGGCCAAAGCCATGATGACAGCATTAGGACACGAGGAGGCATAACTATGATTTTACTGATTGATAACTACGACAGCTTTACCTACAATCTCTACCAATTGATCGGCAAGAATACGGATGAAGCCATCCAAGTTGTGCGAAATGACCAAGTCACCATCGATGAAATTATTGATTTAAATCCTTCACATATTGTCATCTCTCCTGGTCCAGGACGACCGGAGGATGCAGGCGTAACAGTGGCTGTCACCAAAGAATTGGCTAGTCATTTTCCGATTTTAGGGGTTTGTCTAGGACTTCAAGCGATGTGTCTAGCTTACGGGGCGGATATTATTCATGCCCAACCGGCTGTCCACGGGAAACAGTCGACCATTCATGTGGCGAGTGGGAGTGAGATTTTTAGAGGGTTACCACCAGTTGTGCCAGTAGCTCGCTACCATTCACTGATTGCGGATCGACAAACGTTACCAGATGAATTGCTGGTGATTGCCGAATCGGACAAGGGTGAGGTAATGGCCGTTCGCCACCGTGAATACCCAATGTTTGGTGTCCAGTTCCATCCCGAGTCGATACTGACACCTTCAGGAGAAACGATGATTCAGAATTTTCTTAAAGTAGGAGGAAATACACATGATTAACAAGGCGATTAACGAATTATTTTTGGGCAATGATTTATCTAAAGAAACGGCAGGCCAAGTTATGAGCCAGATGATGGAAGGGGAAGCTACTGACAGTCAAATGGGTGCTTACCTTGCGGCTTTGCGGATGAAGGGTGAAACAATTGACGAAATTACTGCTTCAGCTGAAGTCATGCGTGATAAGGGCCTTAAATTATCCGCAAAAAAGGACGTCCTTGATATTGTTGGGACGGGTGGGGATGAGCTAAACTCCTTCAACATTTCAACCATTTCTTCCTTTGTCGTTGCGGCTGCTGGTGTTGCGGTAGCCAAACATGGTAACCGGTCAGTATCGAGTAAATGTGGGTCAGCGGATGTATTGGAAGCCTTGGGCGCAAATATTTTCCTAACGGCGGACCAAAGTGCACAAATCTTAGAGGAAACAGACTTCTGCTTTATGATCGCCCAAACTTACCATTCAGCCATGAAACATGTGGCGCCTGTCCGTAAACAATTAGGAGCCCGTACCATGTTCAATATTTTAGGTCCCTTAGCCAATCCAGCGGGTGCAACCAAACAGTTATTGGGTGTATACGACGAGAAATTAGTGGAACCACTAGCTCAAGTATTAAACCAATTGAATGTGAAACGGGCAATGGTGGTTCACGGTCATGACGGCTTGGACGAAATTACAATTACGGATACCACAACTATTTGTGAAGTCAATGATGGTAAGGTGACTAGCTACTTTATTACCCCAGAACAATTTGGCCTTGAACGCGGTCAATTGAGCGAGCTAATCGGTGGAGACCCAGAAGAGAATGCTCAGATTGCTTTAGATATCTTAAACGGTGAAAAGAGTGCCCGTCGCAATATTGTTGTGATGAACGCCGCTTGCTGCCTGTACATGGGTAAAGATGAATTGTCTTTACGCGACTGTGTCCGTCTAGCTGAAGAAATGCTTGATTCAGGTAAGGCTAAAGCTAAATTAGATGAATTTATTGCGGCAACTAACCGTGTTGGTCAGGAGGTTTATGCATGAGTATCTTAGATGAAATCGTTATTGCCCGTGAAAAAAGGGTAGCCGCTGATAAGCTGGCAACACCTTTGGCGGACTTGGTAGCAAATTTACCAGACCGCCATTTGCCACCATTTGCTTTTGAACAAGCCTTGAAAGAAGGGGACATGTCCTTTATATGCGAAGTGAAAAAAGCCTCGCCATCAAAGGGTTTAATTGCTAAAGAGTTCCCTTATGTGGACATTGCCAAAGATTACCAAGCGGCTGGGGCGACGGCCTTGTCGGTTTTAACAGAAGAAGATTATTTCCAAGGGCGCAACCAATACTTACAGGAAATTAGCCAAGCAGTAGCTATTCCTATTTTACGAAAAGATTTTATTGTCGATCCTTATCAAATTTATCAAGCTCGGGCAATCGGGGCGGACGCTATACTATTGATTTGTGCAATCTTAAGTCCAGACCAGTTGGCAGCATACATTGCCTTAGCGGACGAATTAGGCTTGTCGGTTTTAACAGAAGCCCATGATGCGGATGAAATTGCTATGGCGATTGAAGCGGGTAGCCGAATTATTGGCGTCAACAACCGAAATTTACATAACTTTGAAGTGGACTTCCAAAATTCGATTCGCTTGAGAAATCTGACGCCGGATGACACGGTATTTGTTGCTGAGAGTGGGGTTAAGACAGCAGCGGATATCAAATTATTGCATGACAACCGAGTGGACGCGGTTTTAATCGGTGAATCTATGATGTTGGCTGAGGATAAGCAAGCGAAATTAACTGAACTTAAAGGGGCTTTGTAATGGTTAAGGTGAAAATTTGTGGCTTGAGACGGCCGGAAGATATTGAGGCAGCGAATGCGGCTAAACCAGATTATGTGGGTTTTATCTTTGTGGAAGGAACCAAGCGGTATGTAGAGCCTATCCAAGCGGCGCAATTCAGAAAAGATTTAGCCGGTGATATCCAAACGGTGGGGGTCTTTGTGAATGCAAGAATTGAAAAAATTGTGGCCATTTGTAAAGCAGGCATTATTGATGTTATTCAACTTCACGGGGAAGAAGATGCCACTTATATTGACCAGTTGAAAGGTCAAGTTGACCAAGAAATTATTAAGTCGGTAGCAGTTGGTGATGACTTGGTAGTTGCGCCTAACCAAGCGGACTATTTATTATTCGACAGCTTAAGTCCTAGCCGCGGTGGTTCAGGCAAGGTATTTGATTGGCAAATGGTGTCAGCATACCAAGAGAAGCCCTTTTTTCTGGCTGGAGGTTTAGGGGTTGAAAATATTGAAGAGGCCTTAAAAGTGGTTCGGCCTTATGCGGTAGACGCATCGTCGTCACTTGAAACAGACGGGGTAAAGGATCCAGTGAAAATGCAGGAATTCGTAGCGAAAATACGGGAGGTAACACATGACTAATGGTAGATTTGGCGACTTTGGTGGCCAGTATATCCCAGAAACCTTGATGGCTGAAGTGCAACGGGTGGAGGAAGCCTACAATTTTTATAAGAATGATGAGGCATTTCAGGCGGAGTTGACGACTTTATTAAATGATTATGCGGGTCGTCCGTCGCGTTTATATTATGCAGAGAATATGACGGCTGATTTAGGCGGGGCCAAGGTCTATCTAAAAAGAGAAGACTTGAACCATACCGGGTCGCACAAAATTAATAATGTCCTAGGGCAAGCCTTGTTGGCGAAAAAAATGGGGAAAACCCGTTTAATTGCAGAAACTGGGGCTGGTCAGCACGGGGTGGCGACAGCAACTGCTGCAGCTTTATTGAAGATGGAATGTGAAATTTTTATGGGACAAGAAGATACAGACCGCCAAGCTTTGAATGTCTTTCGGATGGAATTGTTAGGGGCTAAGGTTAACAGTGTGGCTAAGGGGACCAAAACCTTGAAGGATGCGGTAAACGAAACGATGCGGGAGTGGAGTAATCGGGTAGAAGATACTCATTATGTATTGGGTTCTGTAATGGGGCCACATCCTTATCCAACTATGGTGCGTGATTTCCAAAGTGTGATCAGTCGTGAAATTAAAGCTGAATTTCAAGCAAACCATGGTCAACTGCCGGATGCAGTCATTGCTTGTGTGGGTGGCGGATCTAATGCAATTGGGACTTTCTATCACTTTATTGAAGACGAAGGTGTTCGTTTAATTGGTTGTGAAGCGGCTGGAAAAGGGATTCATACGACTCAACATGCAGCGACTATGGCCAAGGGGACGACAGGTATTTTCCACGGCATGAGGAGTTTATTCTGCCAAGATGAATATGGTCAAATCGCCCCAGTTTATTCGATTTCAGCGGGTCTTGACTACCCAGGGATTGGGCCAGAACACGCCCGTTTAAATGAAGTTGGGCGTGCGGAATACGTACCAGTAACAGATGATGAAGCGGTGGCAGCTTTTGAATACCTATCTAAAATGGAAGGGATTATTCCAGCGATTGAATCTGCCCACGCTGTTGCTTACGCCCAAAAATTGGCGCCTACATTGTCACCAGACCAAAGCATCGTGATTTGTCTATCAGGACGTGGGGACAAGGATGTGGCAGCCATTGCCCGTTATAAAGGAGAAGAGATTTATGAGTAAAATAGCTGAAGCATTCCAAAATAAAAAAGCCTTTATTACCTATTTGATGGCAGGCGATCCCAATCTGGACCAATCAGCTGAAAACATCCTAGCTGCCCAAGAAGCAGGGGCTGACCTGATTGAAATTGGGATTCCTTTCTCAGATCCTATTGCTGAAGGGCCAGTCGTAGAAAATGCGAGTGTGCGGGCCTTATCAGCAGGGGTGCGCTTGAATAATGTCTTTGATATGGTGGCTGATTTAAAAGATAAAATACATGTACCATTAGTTTTTATGACTTATTTAAACCCGGTTTTTGTATACGGTTATGACAATTTCTTCGCCAAGTGTCAGGAAATTGGTATTTCGGGTATTATCATTCCTGATTTACCATTCGAGGAGCAGGAGGAAGTGAAGGTTGTCGCAAGTCAGTATGGCATTGAGGTTATTACCTTGATTGCCCCGACTTCTAAAGACCGGATTAAGGAAATTGCCAAAAAGTCAGAGGGCTTCATCTATCTAGTATCGTCTATGGGTGTTACTGGTGTGCGGTCTAATATCACGACGGATATTTCTGCGATGGTAGCTGAAATTCGTGCAGTTTCAGATATTCCAGTAGCAGTCGGTTTCGGGATTAACCAGCCAAGTCAAGTGAGAGAGATTGCAGCTAAAGCGGATGGCGTCATTGTAGGTAGCGGGATTGTGCGTTTAGTTGAAGCTCACGGAAATGATGCCAAGTCTCACATTTACGACTACGTTCATGAGATGCAAGCCGCTTTAAGATAGGATGTGAGCACCGACGGTCAGAAAGAAAACGTTGGAAGATGAGGGCAGGAGATGACACAGTCAGCTACAAACTAAGCTAAAATAAAGTTACTTTCTAAGTATTTTAATTCAATTGTAGGATGCAAGTGTCAATGTTAATTAAGCGAAATTTACGCATTTAAGTGAGTAAGTGTTGAAGCACCAACTCGCTCATAATCTGAAACGTAGTTCTTTCTGGAGGTGCGAACTCAACTTCATAGGATATGATAAGTAATAATATCTATAGCATGCTTATAGGAAAATAATTATCTTAAAAACTTGTCCTTCGGCCTATACTTTACCTATCATTGCATGAGGAGCAGTGGGACCACCCAGAGCCGAAGTCTCTGAGCTTGGATGACGACTCATTCTGTAAGTACTAAAGTCCGTAACAGAATGATGTGGGTCAGTCATCCTCTTTCACTGCTAAGGCATGCTAGGTAGTTTCGTCCGTAGTAGCTGATAACTATTCACCCATTTCCAATCACGGTTTTACTATCATAACTGAATAATTGTAAAAGGAGTTAGTGAACTAGCAGCTAGCTTCTTTTTTTACTGGATAGTATTTTACCTGATAAGAGAATGTCTTTAGAGCGATTTCTTGACTATTTTTGCATGGAAGAGTTGCGAATTTTAAATAGACACTTGCAATATACAGTCTTACTGTATATAATCTAACTATACAGTTCAACTGTATATAATGAATAAGGGATGATCATCATGCGTAACAGCGCTTTACCACTTACAGAAACAACCTATTTAATTTTATTGAGTTTACTAGAACCACATCATGGCTATGCCATTATCAAAAATGTGGAGGAACTAAGCGACAATCATGTCAAAATTGCAGCCGGTACAATGTACGGTGCATTAGACAATCTTTATAAACAGGCTTGGATTGAGGAAGTAGCTAGCGAAAATAAACGACGAAAAGTTTATCAAATTACAGAAAAAGGAAAAGAAGTACTTGAAGCAGAAATTGGTAGATTATCCAATTTAACTGCATTAGGTTATCGATTGTTTAATTAAGAGAGAAGGGGTACTATGTCTAAATCAACATATAAGTTTAAATTATTCTTATTTGCAGATATTGAAAAAGAAGAAGCATGGATAAACGCACAAAGACATAAACATTTATATCTAGCTAGCATACCTATTGGCTCCATAGTATATCGTTTTCGTGAAGCTGAAACCGACTTCGTCCCATTTACGCGGATTGATTTTCGTGAATTCAAGAACAAAGCAGCATATGAAAACTACTTATCTTTATATGAAGACGGTGATTGGTACCATATTTATGGTAATCGCTGGAATGGTCTGCAATATTTTAGACAGGATAATCCAAGCGGAGATAGCATCTTATATTCTGATGAAGACTCGAAAGCACAGTTATACCTAAGATACGCCAAGTACTTAGTGACCTTATTTATCTGTTTTTTACCAATCATATTAAATCTAGAACTAGTAGATTTATTAAACTTCTATACTTTTAAATCAGCCTACTTAACACCAGGACTATGGCAAATGACAGGGGCTAAATTCTGGAGTGCATTTGCCTTCGAAACCCCATTTGCCCTAATGAGAATTTTTTCTGGTTGGTTACTTGTCATATTAGTTGCCTCATTCTTATTGGGCTCATTTATTAACTGGCACCGCTATAAGAAATTACGAGATGAAGTAGCTAATTTATAGATTTTTTCCGGTATGTTAGCATATAAGGTATGTAACACTGTGACGATTAAAAAGGTTAGATACCATATTGGAGGTTAACGTGGAACGAATACGAGAATACAATGTGCTAGCAGATAAAAAGGTGATTATCGGTTTGAACGTCGCTTCGTTGCCACTATTTTTATTAGGGGCCTTTATCTTTAGCCGGCTAACAATGGGTGATCCGATTTTTCTGTTTTTTCCTTTTATGCCTATACCGCAATTGTTGCTTAACCTAGCCTTATTCTTCTTAGCTTATTTTTTGATTATCACTATACACGAATTGATTCACGGATTATTTTTCAAAGTGTTTTCAGATACTGGTAAAATCAAATTTGGTTTCAAAAATGGGATGGCTTATGCCACCAATCCAGGTACTAGATATACTTGGTGGCAGTTCTTGATTATCATCCTTTCACCATGCATCTTGATTTCGGTAGCCTTATTTTCGGCTTATCAAGTGGGCTTAATTAACGCAACATTCTTTGTCACAATGGCGAGCATCCATTTCGCAGGTTGTGTAGGTGACCTTTGGTATGCTTTACTGATCATGAAATATGGTGATAAGTATTATGAGGATACTGAAGTTGGCTTTTCAATTTGGTCGAAGTCATAATTAAAAGGCCTTACCTTAGCGGTTAAACTAGGGTAAGGCCTTTTGCGTGATTTGAATATGTGATTATTTTTTACGTTTAACTTCGATACGGTAACCATCTGGGTCAGTCACGAAGAAGTATGATGGTGTACCACCTGAAAGGCCTTTTAAGTCACCAGTTTCATAGGCAGAAGCTTTACAAATTTCATGCATTGCTTCTAAATCATCAACAGTAACACCTAAATGACTAAAGCCGTCTCCGATAGTATATGGATCTGCGTCGTAGTTGTAAGTCAACTCGATTTGGACATTTGAACCTGGTGAGTTTAAGTAGATTAAATCAAATTTATTCTCCGGAAACTCTCTGCGGCTAGCTACCTCAAAATCAAATAGATTTGTATAGAAGTCTAAAGTCGCATCAATATCTCTAACACGTAAACAAATTTCAACAAGTACTTGGCTCATTATAAATACCCCCATTATTTTTGATTAATTTCATCATAACATATATGAGAAATACAGTCGTATGATATGAATTATTCATTTGTTACAGCAAGATTTTCATTTTCAATTAGCTGATAATAATACTGTAATTTCAACTATGTAAGGGTTTTAATCTAGTGATCAGTGTGGTAAAATAAATCCAAGTAACATATGTATGAACATAACGATTATTATGTATATACATAATAGATAAATAAGCGATAAAGAAGGAGTCTTTTGAATGGAAGAACCTAAGAATTTGGAAGCTATCATGCAACTCATTATGCATGGAGGAGATGCGAAAGGGAAAGCTATCGAAGCAATGGAATACGCTAAAACGGGTGATTTTGTAAGCGCTAACGATAGTATAAATAATGCGGAAGCTGCTTTGATTGAAGCTCATCATGCACAAACAGCCTTATTGACACAAGAGGCTAGTGGAGATCCAGTAGCTGTGTCTTTACTAATGGTGCATGGACAAGATCATTTAATGACAGCTATTGCTTTTAAAGATATGGCGAAAGAAATTATTGATGTTTACCAAAAAATGGAGGAGAAATAAATGGCAGATACAACAATTATGTTAGTTTGTGCTTCTGGAATGAGCACAAGTTTATTAGTTTCAAAAATGAAAAAGGCAGCTGAAGAGAAGGGGGTAGATGCGGAAATCTTTGCCGTTTCAGCTTCTGATGCAGATAACAATTTAGCTAATAAAGATATCGATGTTTTATTGCTTGGCCCACAAGTTAAATATATGGAAAAAGAATTTGCTGGTAAACTAGCTGACTCAGATACAAAACTTGCAGTAATTAATATGCAAGACTACGGCATGATGAAGGGTGAAAAAGTCTTAAACGAAGCTCTAGAAATGCTCGCTTAGAATAACTGATAATGACAAACTAAAAATGACCACTAACACATATCCATTGTGCTAGTGGTCATTTCATTTTTATAGGTAACGTTCAATAACTGGTTTTAACCGGATGCTGATTGGGATAGCAACTAAAATACCAATACCAGATTGTAAAATGTTGGTAAATAATCCAGCGATAGCTGCTGCTGCAGTACCATATAAAATCCAGCTAGCAATTGCATAGCCGACAATCATGACAACCGCTGATAAAACTAAGTATAAAACTTGTTCTTTACGGCTTTTATCTTTGGCTAAACCAGCAATATAGCCTTGTGCGCCGTGGATAGCAGCTGAGAAAATAATCCACTGTGCATAGCCTGAAAGTAAGTCAATTAAACCACCACTCATAGCACCGACAACCAAACCACCCACCGGTCCAAAAACCATTGAAGCAGTCACAATCCCCACATCCGCGAATGTGAAGAAGCCATTTGATGCTGGAATAGGAATAATAATGAATAAAGAAATAGCAACAACTAATGCAGCCGTCACAGCATAAAATGCATATTGTTTTTTCATGTAAATCTCCTCCCTTACTATTGAAAGACAAAAAAGACCATTAAATGATATTTTCATTAGACAATAAGTGTAATTTTAATCTAATTTTTATCATACCATTACTCCAAAGTAAATGAAAGCGAGTTAATACGTTTTCATTATTATTCTCTATATTAAAAAAGGAGAGCTTACGATAGTCTCTCCTTAAGATATATGGTATTAATGATTACCAACGATATCGGTAATAGTATAAGAACGCGTATCAAAACGATTTCTTGAAGTTGAGTATTCAAACGGTGTCCCATTATCTAAATAAACAACTTGCTCCACTTCAAGCACAGGAGTGTGGATATCACAATTTAGCTCTTGAATATCCAGTTCATTAGCTGTGTCTGCATGGATTTTCCGATAAGCACCACCAATTTTTAGGCCTAATTCATCACGAATATAACCATAAATAGAACCCTCTAGATGTTCCGCTTTTAGTTGTGTAATAAGTGAAGCGACAAAGTAAGAATCTTCTAGAATATAAGGTTTGTCATCAATAATTCGTAAACGTTGGACGTGATAAACTGGATCACTAGCGCCAACCATTAGTAAGGTTTGTAGTTTTTCATCCGGAAATACGATATCAAAATTGATTTTTTTCGATTCAATACGACGATAACCAAATTGTTCAGTCAAACCATTATAGTCATCAATTTTTGAATCACCGTTGTTCCATAAACTGCTTTTCAGTACAAAGGTCCCAACACCACGTTTCTTAAAGATTAAGCCTTCCATAGCAATCATATCAATGGCTTTCTTTAAAGTCATCCGGCTTACATTAAACTCTTTCGCTAATTCAATTTGATCCGGCAATATCTCACCTTCAGCATACTCACCCTCACTGATACGGCGACGCAACTCATTGGCAATTTCTTCGTACTTATTCAAGTGTATCCTCCTAATTCAAACGCTATTTTCTAATCCATTATAATACAATGTATAGACTTAGTCCAAATATGTCTATGAAAAATAGACTTTTAAGTCTAACCTAAATTGAATTACCCTGGTATTGATATCACATCAAAAGTAATCTCTTTCTTGTCTGCCAAAATAGTCAAATTTTCGAAAACGAAAGGGAGATTCAAAATAGCTATCTTGTCTTCAGTAATGGTGAATAGTAAAGTCTGAACTTCACCAAAAGCCTTAGTCGCATATGTAATCGCAACATTTCCAGCTTGATTCACCGCCACCACAATATCAGCATTATCTTGATAGGTTAAAACCCATCCATGTATTAAATTTACCTCTGTCATAAAATATCTCCTTTTTAGAATCCATTTATTCATTTCATTACTTTAATTAAGCACTATCATATACCTTATATTTAATCACTTTAGTATCTAAAGGTCTATGAGATAAAAAATACTGGAATAAACATATTCATACATCATTAATTTGGTTTAAATAATTAGATGTTACAGTTTTAAAATTATATTGGAAAGGGTGACGTCTAGTATTAGCCATTGCATACTTATGCTTGAGGCTGACGCTTTCCTATCATGCCTTCGCGGTGAAGGAGGATGATCTGACGTATGTCATTCTGTTTGGCGTTTACGCCTTACAGAATGTATAGTCAGTCAAGCCATTAGACCAAGGCTAAGGGCGGTCCCACCGCAAGTTGAGCTTTGCAGGATAGACAGGTTTCCGCTTCAGATTATAAGCGAGTTGGCGCTTTAGCACTTACTCGCTTACATCCGTAGAGTATGCTTTATGAACATTGACACTTGCATCTTACAATTAACTTAAAGTTTTAAAGTAATTTCATTTTAGCTTACCTTGCATCACACCTTGTGTGATACGCAATACTCTTCCATCTTATGAGCGAGTTGATGCTTTAGCATATACTCGCTTAAATGCGTTAGAAGTCTCCTGTCTGAACATCCTGCATCACATCCTAATTTTAAGGTAATGATAGGAAAAAGCAAAAGCCGAAGGCTAAATGAATATTGTAATAGAAAAGACGCTGTGACATTGTCACAGCGCCTGTTGGGAGGGAATAAGGTAGTGTTATGCTTCTTCAGTAGTCATTGCTAAGTTGGTCTTATCTTGTACTTTTAAGAATGGGAACCAAATGGCTGCAACAATGACGACATCAATTAATTGTAAGATTCCGCCCATTACAGAGTTGGTAGCCATCATACCAGAGAAGAAGAGTGGCATAGTCCAAGGTACAACAACCCCTGTTGTTGCAGGGAAAATACCAGAAGCCATCATGAAATAGTTAAAGATTGTTACTACTAAAGGCGTAAGCACCCAAGGAATGACCATAGAAGCATTCAATACGATTGGTAAACCAAAGATAACCGGTTCGTTTACGTTAAAGATCCCAGGACCAAGGCCTAATTTACCGATTTCTTTCAATTGTTTGCTCTTCATCACGAAAGCCATTAAGATGACGACCATTAATGTCATCCCAGTACCACCAAGACTAACAGTAAATGTATCCATGAATGATTTAGTGATGATATGTGGTAATTCTTGACCAGCTTCATAGGCAGCTAAATTTTCTAATGATAATGTTTGCCAAATTGGGTCTAATACTGAGTTGATGATTACTTGACCGTGTAAACCAAAGAACCATAAGATTTGTATTAAGAATAGGGCAAGTAGTGTCGCAGGTAAACTTGATCCTAAACCTGTTAGTGGTTGTTGGATAAAGGTATAAATGACGTCATGTAGGTTAGTATTGAATAACCCAACTACAGCGGCGTTGATTAATAAAAATACTGTTAGGGTTGAAATGGCAGGTATTAATGAAGAAAAAGAGCGAGAGACAGCATCTGGCACGCCGTCAGGCATGGTGATTTTAATCCCTTTTTTTGTGATGCGGACATAAATCTCAGTTGCTAAAAAGGCTGCTAGCATCCCAATAAACATCCCTTTTGCACCTAAACGATCAGTCGTTAGGGCACCAGCAACTTCTACGCCTTCAGCGGTTAAGAAGTTAAAAGGTGTTAAAATTAAGAAGGATGCTAGGGCAACAACACCACCAAAGACGCCATCTTCATCATATGACTTAGTTAAATAATAACCGATACCAAAAGCTACGAAGACTGTCATGATAGACATAGTGGCATTTTGACCATTACCTAGTAAAGTACCCAATGAACCCTTTAATGCATCTGGGAAGAAGGGTAGGTTATTGAATACTACGACAATTGACCCAAACATAGTCAGTGGAAATGCCAGCATGAAGGCATCACGAAGGACAGTTAGGTAACGGTTGTTACCTAATTTAGCGGCAAAAGGTGTGAGGGACTCAGCTAGTTTATCAATGATATTATTCATGATTTATTCCTTTCTATAAAACCCAATATTTAGAAACCATTTCGATCTGAAACTTCTTTAAACCAGTAACCACTTTTCTTAATCGTCCGTTTTTTATCATTATCTAAGTCAACTGAAATGAGGCCATAACGGTTTTTGTAAGCATTCATCCATGACCAGTTATCCATACAAGTCCAAAGATGGTAACCCTTGACGTTACAACCTTCTTCAATAGCTTGATGCACATAAGTTAAGTGACCTTTTAAAAAGTCAATTCGATAATCATCTTCAATCATGCCGTCTGCATTTTTAAATTTCGCTTCACCTTCAACGCCCATCCCATTTTCCGAGATAAAGCAAGGGATGTTCCCATAATGATCGCGTACATTAATTAAACAATCGTAAATCCCTTTTTCATAGATTTCCCAACCACGGTAAGGGTTCATCTTGCGGTCTGGCCAAATGTAATTGTCAAAGTAATCGTCTGGCATTGGCTTGTCAGATAGTCGTTCGCTAGATTCTTTTTGTTTGATACGACGTGGTTGGTAGTAGTTAATACCTAATAAATCGATGGTATTTTCTTTGATGATAGCCAATTCTTCCGCAGTATAATCTGGTAGGTAGTCCAAATCTTTTAGTAGTGATACTAAATCTTCAGGAAAGACACCACGAATAGCTGGATCTAGGAATGACCGATTGAAAAAGGCATCGGCTAGGCTGGCAGCTTTTACATCTTCAGGATTGTTGGCATCTCTTGGATAGCTAGGCGTTAGGTTCAAGATAATCCCAATTTCACCATCAAGGTTTAAGTCACGATAGACTTTGATGGCTTTAGCGGAAGCTAAACTTTCATGGTAAGCCACTTGAACAGCACGTTTCATGTCAACAACAGCTGGGTAGTGGAATTTGTAAAGGTAACCACCTTCAACAGGGACAATCGGCTCGTTGTGGGTAAACCATTTTTTCACTCGGTCACCAAATAACTCAAAACAAGTCTTCGCGTAATTTACGTAAGCCTCAACAACTTCCTTATTCTCCCAGCCACCAATTTCTTGTAGGGCAAGGGGCATGTCAAAGTGGTAAAGGTTGATAAAAGGTTCAATGTCATTCGCAATCAATTCATCAATATATTCATTGTAGAAAGCAACCGCTTTAGGGTTGATGTCACCGCGACCTTCTGGGAAGAGTCGGCTCCATTGAATTGACGTCCGCATTGAATTATGGCCAGTAGCCTTCATCAGTTGGATATCTTCTTTATAGTGGCTGTAAACTGCTGAGGTTTCTTCTGGCCCAACTTGGTCAAAGAATAGGCTAGGATCCTCGCGGTACCAGTGGTCCCAAATATTGTCACCTTTACCATCATCTTTAATGCGTCCCTCAGTTTGCGGACCCGATATTGCTGAACCCCACCAAAAACCTTCTGGAAAACGATAATTCATCTAAACAACTCCATTCATATGTCTATACATAATTTTAAATAGAATTATACATACAATAGAATGATATTGCAAGCGATTTCAAAAATATTTTCTAAGCGATTGGTGTTGTATGTATGAACAAAATGTATATATAATCATTCATTTAGTAATAAATTGTACTTTTAACATGCTATTTACATAATTTTTACTAAGACATTACAAGGAATTAACCTTACTTTGTTAAGGTGATATAGAAAGTGTTGGTAATTGAAAAGCATTTTAAGGAGAGGGAACCGTTTAATGAAAGAATTGAAGTTGAAGCGCTGGGGCGTTTTATTGTCATCGGTGATTTTATTGGCTGCTTGTGGACAAGGGCAAGGAAACGAAGCGAACGAAAGTGATACTAGTAGTCAAGCGACTGCTGAAGCAACGAGTGCAAGTGACCTTGCTACGGCATCTTCAGATGAAGGTAGTGAGGTTGATCCAGTTTACGGAGAAGAAAATGGTCTAGATTTAATTGATTTACAGGATGAAAAACCAGAAGTTGCACCGGTCCCAGTTCGCAATGAACCTAACCGAATCGCAACAAATTTATTAACAGATACTTCATCAACAATGGGCTTTAATTGGTATACAACGGAAGAGATGTCAGATGCTAAAGTAAAAGTATCGACTTCTGAAGATATGTCAGATGCGATTGAATTTACTGCAGAAGCTAGCCCAGTTACGTCAGATTATGCTGAACGCGATGAAAATGGCTATTATATCTATGCATCGGTGACAACTGATGAAGAAGGTGAAAAAATTCTAGACGATGAAGGGCAACCTGAAGAAGTATTAGGTTACTTTACAGATGAACAAATTGACCGCGATAATACTGAATGGACTTCTGATGGTGGTAATTTAGGCTATCTTTATACTCAAGAAGTTGAAGAATATAGTTATAAAGCTGAAGCTGAAGAGTTAGAAGCTGGTACAACTTACTACTATCAAGTGGGTTCTGATGAGGGTGGCTATTCAGCAACGGGCTCTTTTAATACATCAGCTGTTGACGATGATGAGTTCCAATTCATTCATTATACGGACACACAAAACGCTTATTGGAATGCCAATGTGAATAATGAAGCTGCTTATGGTGCAGATACCTTAGCGCATGCGATGGAAGTGGCGCCAGATGCGAATTTTGCTTTACATACTGGTGACTTTGTTGAAATTGCAGAATTAGAGGATGAGTGGGTAGACAATTTAGATATGTCTCAGGAACAAAACTTGCACTTACCACATGCTTATACGCCAGGAAACCATGATGAATATACTGTTCATGGTGGTGATTTAGACTTAACAGCCTTTAACGAACATACCAATGTACCTGTAACGAATGATGCAGTTTCAGGTGGATCATATTATTCTTATGACTACAATGGGGCGCATTTTGTTGTCTTAAATACGAATGACAATAAGGAATCTGAGGATAATCCAGAATCTGGTGCAATTGGTCAAGAACAGATGGCCTGGGCGAAAGAGGATATTCAAACGGCACGTGATAATGGGGCAAATTGGATTGTACTTGCTTACCATAAACCAATCTACTCAGCTTCTTACCATGCATTGCAGGACGATGATGTCCAAGTTACCCGCGAAGAGTTTGCTAAATTGGCAGATGAACTAGGGGTGGATATCGTTTTACAAGGACATGACCACAACTTAACGAGAACGAAATCCTTAGTATATACAGGAGATAATTTCTCTTATGGTGAAGTAGAGGATACGGAGAAGACTGAAATTGATGGTGTTGAATACCACGTTAATCCTGATGGGGTGACTTACGTGATTCCAAACTCATCTGGAACAAAAGCCTATGATGCGATTTACCAAAAAGGTGCTGAACATGTGCATAATGTTCGTCCAAAATTAGACTGGATGACTGAAGAGGATGTGGACCTTTGGAATGACTTATTCGATGTTGCTCAACAACCTGATGAGTCACCTAAGTTTGACTATAAACACGAAAACTATCGTCAATCAGAAAGTCAAAACTTTGCAGTCTATACTGTCACTGAAGATGAGTTCTTAATTGAGTTTTATCAAATGAGCGGTGACTTACACGCCGGCGAAGAACGAAATGTTGAATTAGTGGATGCTTACGGTAT
The DNA here is from genome assembly GCF_001543205.1 of Aerococcus urinaeequi. Classification (NCBI taxonomy): domain Bacteria; kingdom Bacillati; phylum Bacillota; class Bacilli; order Lactobacillales; family Aerococcaceae; genus Aerococcus; species Aerococcus urinaeequi. Next base: position 647,084 of record NZ_CP014162.1, on the reverse strand, counting down.
TACTAAAGATGATGAATAAATGAATTTTTGACCTACTAGACGAGCCTAGCTTTGATCTAGTAGGTTTTTTATTAGGAAAAATATTTATCGGCTGGGTTAGTTTTAGCGATTTCTTAATCGATTTGTGAAAGTGATATGTCATAAAAGTGATATAATATAAACCTATATATGATTAAATGAGGTAGAAGTTATGTCATTAACCTATAGTCAACAAAAAGCAACTATTAGAGAATTTCAGGAAGCGGTGATGCGTTCTAATTTAACTATTCAAGAGATTGCAGGAGATTTTAAGACCAGTCAAAAACGTATTGACGCTATTTTAAACTTACAACCTCTGGGTATTGAAGAACCATGGATTTTAAAAGAATGCCTTAATGAAAAAATTACTGATCAGGGCAATTCACCAGTGAAGTTTACGGCGTTACGTGGCGATTATCACCAATATGGCTTCTTAAACAGTAGCCGTATTGGTTAACGACAACTTTATCAGAAGATTACTGTTTAAAAGAACCAAATATGTACTGGTAATGCGTCGATATAAACACCGTCAATATGAGCTTCTACCACTTTTTAATTTATAAAATTACCGATTTTTATTCATAAAAACCTATCTAAATTAGGGGTAGTTGGTTAGATATGCTATGGTGGGACCATTATGTTTGTAAAGGAGTAGAAGCAATGGATGTACCAATATTATATGAGGATAATCATTTATTGTTGGTTCAAAAACCAGTAAATATACCAGTTCAAGGAGATCAAAGTGGAGATAAGGATTTATTAACCTATCTCAAAGAGGACATTAAATATCGCTATCAAAAACCGGGTAACGTCTACTTAGGTTTAGTACACCGTCTAGACCGCCCGGTTGGTGGCGCGATGGTATTCGCCAAAACTTCAAAAGCAGCGTCAAGATTATCTGACCTAGTACGACGTAATGATATGGGCCGAACTTATTATGCCGTAGTCCATGGCAGACCCAAGCAAGCTAGTAATCGGTTAGTGGATTATCTGTATAAGAATCGCCAGAAGAATATCGTATCCATTGTTTCAAAAAACCACAAAGAGGGGAAAAAGGCCGTCCTTGACTATACGGTGATTGCCTCTAAGGATGGTCTCAGTCTAGTTAGCGTGCAATTACAGACCGGTCGTCCCCACCAAATTCGTGTTCAGCTGGCAGGTATGGGGACACCCATTTGGGGAGATCAAAAATATGGTCAACAATACAGTCAAGTCGGTCAGCAGATTGCTTTGTGGGCTACAAACCTTACCTTGGAACACCCGGTTAAAAAAACACCACTCACTGTTGAGTCGCCACTACCAGAAGCCTACCCTTGGGATATCTGGTAAATAATTAACTATTAATGCAAGAAGTATCGCTTCAATAGAGCTGTGCTTCTTGTTTTAGGTTACAGTGATTGGGCTATCTTAACTATCTAAGTGCAAACGATGACGCGAGGTGCACTTGTCAACAGGATTTGTCGTGTCGGCATCTTTAGGTGTCGCGTTGTGTATTCGTATAAGGTCTAGCATTTTTTTGGTTTTATTTAGACGATTTTAAGTGATCCTGTAATCGTTGCTTGAAAGCTTTGGCTGCGGTTGAAAAATTGTTCTGCTTTTTCCAAATAAACTTAAGCTGAGACGACATTGGTGGGTCTAGGGGAATGAAATGTAGCTTATTTGTTGTATATGTATCCACTAAATTGTCTAAACAAAGGGCATAGCCGACTCCTGCTTCAACCATTAGGCTGGCATTATAAATGAGGTTATAACTAGCAACAATATTTAGACTAGAAAAATCACCGCCAAACCAACCGGTTAATTCATTATTATTCAAAGATTGGTGCGAGCAAATTAAAGGAAGGTCCCTCAAATCATCGGGATGAATTACAGACTTATTGGCTAAGTAACTGTCATTAGGCACCAAGAGCCCCCATGTATCATCTTCGGGTAGTATACGAAAATCATAATGATCTGTATTCACTGCCCCAATCACGACGCCAAAATCTAACAAACCCTTATCAAGTCGCTCCTTTACATCCTCCGCAATCCCACTATACAAATGAAATTGTATATCAGGATATTTTGTTTGTACATCTTTCACTACTTGAGCAATTAGGCGCATACTCGCTGACTCACCGCCACCAATATAGACACTACCAGCGATGACACCATCCGGCTTGCGTATTTCAGATTCCGTACGGTCAAGCAAATCAATGATTTCGGATGCTCGTTTTTGTAAAAGCTGTCCGTCTGCAGTAAGAGATACTTTTCGGCTTCCACGAATTAACAATTGTTTACCTAAATCTTCTTCCAACTCTTTCATTTGTTTAGATAAAGTTGGCTGGGTGACATGCAAGGCTTCAGCTGCCACAGTAAAATTCTCAGCTTTAGCAATAGCTATAAAATATCGTAAAGTACGCACATCCATCTGAATCCTCCTAAAGTATTACTATAACTTTTTGTTATAACAGTCCATAAACTATAACCATTTGTTATTTAAAAGTTTAGCTTTTATACTAGAAATAAGCAATGAAGAAGTATATAAAGGAGCGAACCGACATGGATTTAGAAACATATTTAGAAGAAGTGAAAAAGGGCAACCGTATTGAATCTGATTCTCCAGCCCACCAAATTATGCATCAGATGAGTCAGGAAGCTTTAAAGATTACAATGCAAATCAATAATCAATATCATGAGCCAGCAAAACTACGCCAACTCATGTCAGACTTAACTGGTCAAAAAATCGATGATAGTTTTACACTGTTTCCACCGTTTTATACAGACTTTGGTAAAAATATTCATATTGGTGAAAATGTCTTTATCAATGCCGGATGCAAGTTCCAAGACCAAGGAGGTATTGAAATCGGGGACGATGCTTTAATCGGCCATAATGTAGTCATGGCCACCTTAAATCATGCAGAAGACCCGAGTGACCGTGGTTCAATGATTCCTGGAAAAATTACCCTTGGTAAAAATGTGTGGATTGGGTCTAATGCCACTATTTTAGCAGGTACAACAATCGGAGAAGGTGCGATTATTGCAGCCGGTGCTGTTGTAACAAAAGATGTCCCAGCCAACACGGTTGTAGGTGGCGTTCCTGCAAAAGTGATTAAAAAGATTGAAATTGAATAAAATAATAGACCAACAAAACGATGAAACCTCGTCGATTTGTTGGTCTTTATTGAGTAGGTACAAAAACAACTTACACCCTTTAGTCGAGCTCCTTCTAACGCATAGGCATCCCTATGTCACTGTGTTCCGAGGGCTGCTCTAAAAATGTCAGACTCGTACCACTTCAGGATTAGGCTATGTGATTTTTTAATCACTCTGTCTAATCCTTCCAGTTTATGAGCGAGTTAGTGCTTTAGCATATACTCGCTTCAATGCGTCAGAAGTTACGAGTCTAAACGACATTTGACACATCCTCTTTAGTCAGGTTCGAGTCTCCAGAAAGGACTGCGTGTCAGCTAAGTTTGCGCCACACTCTGTGTGTCACGGCACTAAACTTCCAACGTTTCCTTTCTGAGCGTCGACTCTCACACTCTTTTTAGTCGGGTGCGCTCGACCAGCTCAAGTCCGTTTCAGATTATGAGCGAGTTGGTGCTTCAGCACTTACTCGCTTACATGCGTATAATTCGTTTAATTAATAATGGTTCTTGTACACTACAATTGAATTAGAGCATTCAGAAGCTACTCTATTTCAGCCTAGTTTGCATCACACTTTGTGTGATACGGCACTATTCTTCCATCGTTATTGAGCTTAGCGGTCTCGCTTACACCCTTTTTAATCTACTGGGTATCCGCCTAATGTCCAACCGCCGTCTTGGATTAGATTAATGCCTTGGATATAGTCAGAGTCATCTGAGGCAAGGAAGAGGGCTGTTTTCGCGATTTCATCTGGTTGACCTGGTCGACCTAGTGGTGATTTTTCTAGTCGTTTGTCCGTTACTGTTTCAGTCATTGGGGTATCAATAAAGCCAGGTGATAGGGTATTAACCTTAATGCCTTTAGGGCCTAGTTCATGCGCTAATTGGCGTGTCATCCCGACTAAACCATATTTACTAGACATATAAGGTGTACCACCTACACCGACCATACCGGTAGCTTGAGAAGCAATATTGATGATCACACCTGAACCACGTTCAATCATTTGTGGTACGACAGCTTTTGTAGCTAACCAGGGTGCTTTTAAATTCAAGCGGATGACATCATCGAATAGCGCTTCATCCGTGTCTTGAATTGGATCGTAATTATCCAAAATACCCGCACCATTATAAAGGATATCGATTTTACCATAGTGATCTAAAGTTGTTTGAACAGCATCCTTAATGGATTGGCCTTCATTTAAGTCGGCTTTCACAAAAAGACCTATTGGACCAAGTTCAGCAATTGTATGTAAAATCTTGTTTGCCTTATCTTCGTTACGACCAACGATAGCTACTTGTGCGCCTTCCTTAGCGTACAAAATAGCAGTTGCCTCGCCAATACCTGAAGTTCCACCAAAAATTAATGCTACTTTACCATCTAATTTTCCCATGAAAAACATCCTTCCTTATTATAAATGCTTATTACTTCTAGCATAGGGGATTCGGATAAGGCTTGCAAACAAAACACATGGCTATGACTTGACCATATTCCCAAGAATAAGCTAGCTTAATATGGCGAAGTCTAGCGTAATCAGCTAAACTGGTGACATAGATTTAAAAGTAAGGACGCGTGAACCATGAAAATTATTTTTTCCCCGGCCAAAGAAATGAAGCTAGATCAAGTATCAGTAGATCAACCCATGTATACAGACACCACCAAAGCCATTATCCAAACCTTACAAACGCTGTCAGATGAACAATTAAAGAAGCTTTACAAAATTTCAGACCAACAAGTGTCACAAGTTAAAGATTATATACGACATTTAAATGAGGGTGATGCATACCCAGCCTTATCACTATACAACGGTCTAGCCTTTCGCCAAATTGATGTAAATACAGGTGATCCCGCGATTGCGGAATATTTAGACCAACACTTGCGTATCCTATCTGCCTTGTATGGACCTTTAAAAGCTTTCGAACCTATCCGACCTTATAGACTTGATTTCAACACTTCGCTAAAAATTGGTGGCCAAAACCTGCGTCAAATGTGGGGTAGTGAGTTTAATCATTTTTTTGAAAAAGAGGAGACCATTTTAAATCTGGCTAGCCAAGAGTTTTCAACTATGCTGGATAAAGACCGCTACACTTGGATTGACTTTGAATTCTATGAATATGATGCAACGAAAGCGAATGGCATAAAAAAACATGCTACTATTTCGAAAAAAGGACGAGGAAAAATGCTGCAATTCTTAGTGGAAAATCAAATTAAAGATATAGCAGCTATTAAAGAATTTTGCTCAGACGGTTATCAATTTGACTCAGAGCGCTCAAGTGAAAGAAAAATCGTCTTTATAAAATTAAAAAACTAAATATTAGACCGTTCTGTGATAAAATGATGAAAAACATTAAAAAATATTGAAAGATCTAATTGGGAGGATATTTCATTGAAGAAAGTATTGAGCGTATTATTAATATTCTTATCATTTGTATTGGCGGGGGCTATCGTTGCAGTGGTATATTTTAGCGTTAGTGATGCAGAAACTGGGAGTTTATCTGCTTCAACCAGTTCAGTAGCATCATCATCAAGTTCGCAATCATCAGCTTCTAGTTCGGCGGAGAGTAGCTCATCTGAATCACAAGAGAGGGAGTCTTCTGGATCAGATGATAGTGTGGCGTCAGAGATTCAACAGGCACTGGCTTCAGAAGCAGAAACAAAGGTTTTATTAGGTAGAGAATTATATGATAGTTGGATCTATCTAGATATCACGGAAGAAAGTACTTTCTTGATGGCTATTCACTATATGACCCATCAAAAAGTTTTGGCTGATTCAAAGCAAGGGGCTTTAGAAATTACCCCAGAAAGAATTGCTATTATGCTTGAACAAGCTGAGGCATTTAGCGATTCTGCCCATTATCCATTCTACATTGAAATCTTGAATGCTTGGGATGCAGGTGACTTTTCTAATGCTGTTTACGCCCATAATTATGTGTGGAATGCACAAGATGGGACTATCGGCGAAGCGTATGGCTTATTTGATGAAAGTCAGGAAGCTGAGTTTGTTCAAGCAAACTTTAGAGATATAGCGTATTAATTATGTTGAAAGCCTATGTTGACAGAAATGTAGCATAGGCTTTTATCATGTAATCAGTTAGCTTACTCAAGTCGATTTATTTTACATATCGAAATTACTCGATATAATAGGGTCTATATTAAAAAAAGGAAGGTGATCATTTGGCGTCGATAGATATATTTAAAGCATTAGCAAATGAACATCGCTTATTAATTATGCATTATTTGAAAGATCCAACTGCTTACTTTGTGCACGAAACAGATGTTGATATGACTGAGCACGGGGTTTGTGTAGGTGAGATTCAACGAGTGCTTGGGTTGACCCAATCTACTACATCGCATTATTTAACGATGATGAATAAATCGGATTTGTTGATTGCTACCCGTATTGGTAAGTGGACATACTATCGTCGCAATGAAGCGACATTAAACCGATTAAGTAAATTTATAGATGAGGAGATATAGGAACTAAAAAAACGAGTTACCTATATCTATAACTTAACATATCGAATAAATTCGATATGATTAACGACCAAGGATGATATTAAACAGCTAAAAGGAGCTATAAGTATGACGAATAAACTAACTGATAAAGTAACACTACGCCACGGAGCCACATTAAATAACCAAATTGCCATGTCACCAATGCAATCACAATCGGGTAAACGCAATGGATTTGTAAGTGAAGATACTTTGAAATATTACGGCGCACGGTCTCAAGCTGGTGGTTTAATCGTATCTGAGTTTCATTATGTGAGTGAAAATGGTGGGCCAGCTTACCATCCAGGATATCCTGAACAATTAGCCGCTTATTCTGATGCGCACTTGGACGGTTTAACTAAATTAGCCACTACTATGAAAAAGGATGGTAACAAAGCTATCTTACAAATTCATCATGCTGGTCGAGCGGCTGTTGGACAAGCCCTTTCAGGACAAGATGTTGTTGCACCTTCAGCTATCGACTTTGATTTCTTGTCTTACCCAATTCGCGCATTAACCGAACAAGAAATTGAAGATATTATCCAAGACTTTGGCCGTGCTACGTCGCGAGCGATTAAAGCAGGTTTTGATGGAGTGGAAATACATGGTGCTAATCATTATTTAATTCAGCAATTCTTCTCAGCACTGTCTAATCACCGTACTGACAAATGGGGTGGAAGTTTTGAAAAACGTATGGCCTTTCCATTAGCAGTCGTTAAAGAAGTGAAACGAGTAGTAGCAGAAGAAGCGCCAAGTAATTTTATTATTGGTTATCGACTTACCCCTGAAGAAATTCATGGTTCAGAAGTAGGCTATGACTACAAAGAAGCGACAGCTTTAGTAACTGAAATCGTTAAAAATGAGCTGGACTATATTCACTTATCTTTATGGGGTGGTTATGCATCTACACCAAGTGGAGTTGACCAATCCTACGCTGCATTATTCAAAAATGTCTTAGACGATGAAACCAAATTATTGGCTGTGGGTGGTGTCTTTGACGAAGAAAGTGCTAAAGATGCGATAGAAAATTATACTGATATTGTTGTTGTTGGCCGTGGGACCCTAATAGATCCACAATTTGGACTTAAGATTCAAGAAGGACGTGGAAATGAAATTTTCCATGAAATTAGCCCAGAAAATATGGCATATGTCTCATGGACAGAGGGACTAAAAGAAGCATTTACTAGAGAAGATTCATTAGGCTTACCTCCACTACCAGGTGGTGCAACGATAAGACACTTACATACAGGACGCTACGATATGTTAGGGAAATAAATAATAATATTTTAGAAGCGTTCATATGAACGCTTTTTTGTACATGATTGTTCTTTTTGAAAATAATAACGTGCATCTATAAGTTAGGTAAATACATATTAATCAAGGCATTATATAAGACAAATGTTTTTATTAGTTTAAAATAAGCAAAATTTTTGAGTGGGTTTCTAGCTAGTGTTACCCTTAAAGGAACAAAAATAGGAGGTTTTATTTTGAATAATCCAATGTCTAAAAACGGACTAGTAAAAAATAGTGTAAGTCGAAACCAAGTGGTCCCTGGTAACCCTGCAATGCATACTGATGAAGGGGCACCGGTGATTAATAATGATGATACCATGACAGCTGGCCGTCGTGGACCAAGCGTATTACAAGATACTTGGCTACAAGAAAAGCTAGCGAATTTCTCTCGGGAAGTTATTCCAGAAAGACGTATGCATGCAAAAGGTTCTGGTGCATTTGGTACATTTACGGTAACAAATGATGTAACAAAATATACTAAAGCGAAGGTTTTCTCTGAAGTAGGTAAACAGACAGAAATGTTTGCACGATTTTCTGAGGTAGCAGCTGAACGCGGTGGTGCGGATGCTGAGCGTGATATTCGCGGTTTTGCACTTAAATTCTACACAGAAGAAGGTAACTGGGATATGGTCGGGAATAACACACCAGTCTTTTTCCTGCGAGATCCAAAACACTTTATTGATTTGAACCGCGCAATTAAACGTGATCCAAAAACAAATATGCGTAGTTCTAATACGAATTGGGACTTTTGGACATCACTACCAGAATCACTGCATCAAGTGACGATTACAATGAGTGACCGTGGTATCCCATCTTCTTATCGATTTATGCATGGTTTTTCTTCGCATACTTATAGTTTGATTAACGCGAATAATGAACGTGTATGGGTGAAATTCTTCTTCCGTTCTCAACAAGGTATTCAAAACTTAACTGACCAAGAGGCAGCCCAAGTTATTGCAGAAGATAGAGAGTCACATCAACGCGACTTATTTGACGCGATTGAATTTGGCCAATATCCAAAATGGACTTTGTATTTTCAAATTATGACTGAAGAAGAAGCTAAACAAGTAGATTTTAATCCGTTTGACTTAACGAAAGTATGGCCAAAAGAAGACTTCCCGTTTGTTGAAGTAGGGGAAATGGAATTAAATAAAAACCCTGAAAACTATTTCCAAGACGTTGAAGAAGCTTCATTTAACCCTGCAGCTTTAGTTCCAGGTATCGGTGTTTCACCAGATAGAATGCTACAAGCACGTTTATTCTCATATCCGGATGCACAACGTTACAGAATTGGTGTTAATTATCATCAAATCCCAGTGAACTATCCGCGTGGTGTAAAAGATTTCCACCCGTATAGTCGTGATGGTCAAGGTCGTATGGATGGAAATGGTGGTGGACAAATCCATGTTGAGCCAAATTCATATGGTAACTGGAAAGATCATAAAGATATGGCTGAACCACCGATGGATGCAGGTGATGTAGATTATTACGATTTCCGCGGGGATGATAATGACTATTACACTCAACCAGGTATTTTATTTAACCGGATGACTTCTGAACAACAGTTAGTTTTATTTGAAAATACTGCACGTGCAATGGGTGATGCTACGCTACAAATTAAGCACCGTCATATCAACAATTGTTATCAAGCAGATCCAAAATATGGTGAAGGAGTAGCAAAAGCTTTAGGTATTGATATGCATACTGTTGATCTAACACCTACACCAAGAGATTCAGACCAAGCTAACCGTGAAGCCAATGCACGTGGTGCGGAAAACCTAAATGTGCCAACTGAACCTGCACAACCAGCATCAGCCAAAGATTTACCAGACGAAGGTCGTGATACCAACGTTCAAGATCCAACAAGCTTAACAGGTATTATGGAAGACCCGTTCGTCTTGTAATCTATAACAGTTACTAGCTAGATATTTTTTAGGAGGACAAAAATGAAAAAAGGATTTTATCCAATATTAGGTATGGCTATATTTGCCACATTAGTAGCCAGCTTACTTGGCACAACAACCATTTCAATGGGACTAGTTATGGGTTTGATGGTATTCGCCCTAATGGTTGCGAGTACCTTGCAAGCTATCTTGACCAAAGAATATGACGCTCAGGTACATGCAGCATCAACAACTATTATCGGTTTAGCGATGGCCATTCTTGGTCACGTCGCCCTATCATTCACAGGTTTAGGTAACTTGTTAGCTGGATCAGCCGTAGCCATCACCGGTTTCGTTGCTGTAATTGGTGTTGTGACTTATGCAGTAGCCACACTTGTTGGACAAACTGCTTCTGACAATATGACAGCTAAAAGCAAATCTACCTTCAGCAAATGGACAAAAGGCTTACTTGCAGTGAGCACAACTGCTACACTTGTACACATGATGGCCTTTGACTTCTTGCGTGAAAATGCTGTCTTCATGGGACTATTAGCCCTATACTTCGCGGTAACAGTCGTAGCCTCTGTATACGCAAACAGCAAACAAAAAGCAACAGCTTAATTTTTGAGAAATTTTCTAAATAAGCAAGACCTCCAAAAAACAGGGGAAATCCTGGTCTGATGGGGGTCTTTTTGACTTTGCTGCCATATTTTCAATTGAATAATTGTTGCTAATTGTTTATTTATGTTTAATAATGTTGACAAATAAAATGTAAGCGCTATAATAACAAATGTAAAGTATACAAGTAGAGGAGGATGACCATTGTCAGAAGTTAAAGAATCGTTAGTGTCGATTGAAGATACCTTTATTTCTCACGCGACAACAAGCGAAGAAGTCTTAAAAGAAATTGGTTTGAAATTATTGAAGAAAGGACTCGTGAAAGAAAAGTTTATTGAAAATATTTTAGAACGTGAAGAAAATTATCCCACCGGCTTGGATTTGTCCGTAATTGATCCTAGCTATAGTAATATCGCTGTTCCGCACACTGAAGGAGAATTCGTGAATGCGACCAAGGTGATTCCTGTTGGCTTAACCAATAAAGTTGTTTTTCACAATATGATTCACCCTAAAGAATCCCTAGAAGTGTCTAACTTATTCATCATTTTGAATAATAATCCAGAGGAACAGTCGCAAATTCTGGCCAAGATTATGGACTTTATCAACATTTTAGATACTGAAGAAGCGCAAGCTTTATTCCAAGCGTCAACACCGTTAGACCTTTACGACATTATCGAAGGCAAATTATAAAAATAAATATAAAAAATTCAGGAGGTAATAAGATGACAAAGATTTTAGCAGCTTGTGGGGCAGGGGTTAACTCAAGCCATCAAATTAAACATGCCATTGAAGAAGAAATGAAAAAACGCGGGTACAGTGTGACTTGTGACGCTGTAATGATCAAAGATATTACTGAAGATATGTTAAACAAGTATGATATTTTTGCGGAAATTGCGGATACGGATTTCTCTTTTGATATCAAGATTCCAGTTGTCAATGCAGGACCGATTCTATACCGTATTCCAGCGATGGCCAAACCAGTTTACGATGAAATTGAATCGATTATTAAATAAATGCTAGGAAAAGTATTTGGAGGTAGAAGATGAGCTATATTATTGATTTGGCGAATACAGTACTCCAACCTTTGATAAATTTAGGGGCAGCGCCTTTAATGACGATTATTTTGACCGTCATTGCCTTATTATTCCGGGTGAAATTTACCAAAGCGCTTGAAGGTGGGATTAAATTAGGGATTGCCTTAACAGGGGTTGGTGCGATCATGAACATTTTAACAGGTGCCTTCTCGAGTGCGCTAGGGGAATTTGTTGCCAATACAGGGTTGAATTTAAATGTGACTGACGTTGGTTGGGCACCCTTAGCGACCATTACTTGGGGTTCACCGTACACGCTATACTTTATGTTTGTTGTATTGATTATTAACGGTATTATGCTGGCTTTAAATAAAACAAACACGCTAGATGTGGATATCTTTGATATTTGGCATTTATCAATCGTTGGATTATTTGCAATGTATATGGGCGCCAACTTATTCGTAACAACCTTATTAGTTGTTTTTATTGGGGTATTGAAAATCATTAACTCTGACTTGATGAAACCGACATTTAATGACTTATTGAATGCTCCGGATGAAAACCCAATGACCACGACTCATATGAATTACATGATGAACCCAATTATCATGTTATTAGATAAAATCTATGACAAGTTGTTCTCTTGGTTAGATAAATACGACTTCGATGCCGCAAAATTAAATAGTAAAATTGGTTTTTGGGGATCTAAGTTTGCCATTGGGATTTACCTAGGCTTCTTCGTAGGCATCCTAGCGGGTATTTCAATTCAGGAAATGCTGACCCTAGGGTTTACAGCGGCTGTCTGTTTGGAACTCTTTTCAGTTATCGGTCAATGGTTTATTGCCTCCGTTGAGCCCTTATCGCAAGGGGTAACAGACTTTACCAGTAAAAAATTCTCAGATCGTACCTTTAACATCGGGTTAGACTGGCCCTTTATCGCTGGTCGTGCTGAAATTTGGGCGGTTGCCAACGTATTGGCACCAATCATGTTGATTGAAGCCCTAGTTTTACCGAATAATGGTTTACTACCACTTGGTGGAATTATCGCCATGGGACTAACACCAGCTTTATTAGTTGTTACTCGTGGGAGAATTATCCGTATGATCGTAATTGGTACAGTCTTATTACCAACCTTCCTATATTCTGGTACCTTAATCGCACCATTCGTTACAGAAACAGCCAAGCAAGTAGGGGCCTTCCCAGCTGACGTAGCTTCCAACGCCTTGATTTCACATTCAACCTTAGAAGGGCCAATTGAAAAATTTGTGGCTTACTTTGTTGGACAAGCTTCACAAGGGGATATCGAAATGATCTTGTATGCAGCCTTAGCGGTTGTTATCTACCTTGTCTTATTCGTTTGGTATGCAAAAGAAATGAAGAAACGTAATGCTGAATATGCAGAGAAAAAAGCATAAGCATTCATCAACAAAATAAAGAAAAAGCAAACCCGCAACGTCTGAAGATGTTGCGGGTTTGCTTTTGTTTATAGCGGTAGTCATTTTTCAAAGGGTAAATGACGCCTATTCAGAAACTAATAGGATGTTTGAATGCTTCACAATCTGTTCATAGCGGTGGTCTTCATCATTATTAATGACTACGGCAGTCACGTCGTTTAAAGAATAGTAAGTGAAGAAGTCCTCTTTACCAACTTTAGAGGCGTCTAGCAGTAGGTACTTCTCAGTTGAATTATTCAGAGCCAGTTCCTGCGTCTTTCCTTCTTCAAGGGTGGCAGTCATAATGCTGTTATTGGTGACCCCGTTGGCAGAAAAGAAGGCCTTGTGGAATTTTAGGTTTTCCAGTACAGAAAGGGTGATATAGCCATTAAAAGCTTGGGTATTATTCTTAATTTTACCCCCTAGTAGGTAGACATTGATGTCTTTATCAGCCAGGGTATTGAAGACGGGTAAGCAGTTGGTGTATACCTCGTAATCTTGCCGTTCCATCTTTTGAGCCATGATTTCCATGGTGGTACCAGGGCCCATGTAGATGATGTCACCGTCATTAATTAGCTCAATTGCTTTTTCAGCGATACGGTTTTTCTCGCTGATATTAATGACTTTCTTAGCATCATGAGATAGTTCTTCTTTTGGATATTCGCCTAGTGAAATTGCTCCCCCATGAACCCGTCTTAATGAACCACTTTCTTCTAGTTCTGTTAAGTCTCGACGCACAGTCATATCTGATACATTTAACTTGTCGACGATATCAGTTACGGATACGGTGCCGTTTCGTTTAAGTAAATCTAAGATTAGTTCATGTCTTTTCTTTTTTAACATTGTTGAGTTCACCTCATTTCCGGTAATTCGTTATAGGTATTTTTCAATTATTATTAGCCAGTGCTTCAATAGCATCGTCATAGAAAATAGGTCGTATATATATAATATAACGAAATAATGCTCTTCTCAAATACATAGTATACTTGAAAAGAGCACAAAATGAATTAATATTCGATTATAGTCACGCGATCAAATAAATCATCAAAATGATTGATATCGATATGGCCCGTGATACTCTCCATAGTATTTAGCATACCAGTTGTCATGGCTTGTTTAAGTAGGTGAATATCATCTAAATTATCCTCTAAGGCCACTGCAATCCCTGCAACTGTTGCATCACCAGAGCCAACAGGATTTACAACAGGAATGGTTGGTATATTTACCTTATAAAAGCGGTTGTTATGTTTAGCAAAAGCCCCGTCGCCTCCTAAAGACACGACAATCCACTCAATCCCCGAAAATAATTCATCAGCTAAGACAGCTTTTAAATCGGCTGGATCTGCACTCACTTTTTGACCTAATAAATCGGACAATTCCTCGATATTGGGTTTGATTACAGTAGGTTTAAATGGACTTTCTAGTACACTTGAAAGATTAGATTTGGACGTATCGAGCACGGTTTTCTTGTCTAAATCATTGGTAAATTGAATCAGTTTTACATAGTAATCTTCTTCTAAACCCTTGGGTAAAGACCCAGAAATGGTAATGACATCAGCATAGTCAACAGCTTGTTTGAAGTGAGTTAAGAAGGCCGTATTTTCATTATCGGTGATGGTAGGGCCTGATTCTAAGACTTCGGTTTGTTGGCCATCATGTAAGATGGCAATACAATTTCTGGTGTCACCTTCGATAGATAAGAAATCTGATTTGATACCGTTTTCATTTAATTCCGAGACAATGCCTTCACCTAAATGTCCACCGATAAAACCAGTGGCGGTGACGGCTTTATTTAAATCATGAATGACCCTAGTCACATTAATCCCTTTGCCACCAGCTGTCTTACCCACTTGGTCAGTTCTATTTGTTGTGTCTAATCGCAGGTCGGGGATGGTGTATGAGATATCAACGGAAGGGTTTAAGGTTACAGTCAAAATCATATAATCACCGCTTAATCGTGGTATTCGCCACGGTCCCATTTTTCAAGGTATTCAGTGAATAAGTCAGGGTTGTCTGAATGATTGCTTGATTCAAGGTGGGTAATTTTGTTGATTAGGGTTTTATTTTCCTCAGAAGGTTGATATTCCTCTTGGATAAAGGCAGAAATGATATCTTCCATTAATAATTCACCAGTAATCATCCCACCGAAGGCGATAACGTTGGCGTTTAATTCTCGCTTAGAGTATTGAGCAGTTGTCATATCTCTTACCAAAGCTGCACGAACGCCTGGCACTTTGTTGACGGCGTTTGAAATCCCAACACCAGTACCACAAATGACGACACCAAGATCAGCTTCACCATTTGTTACTGCCTCACCAACTTTACGCCCAAAGATAGGGTAGTGGGTCCTCACGTGATTATGGGTACCTACATCAACCACCTCATAACCTTGTTCTACTAAGTAATCTGATACGCGAATTTTAATATCTGTCACGATATGGTCACAACCAATTGCAATTTTCATAATTTTACCTCCGATTCTATTCTCTTAGCACATAGCGTTTAACATATCTACACGGATTTGGTGACGACCACCGTCATAATCGGCAGATAGAAATGCATCCACAATGTTCTCTGCTAGTTCGTGCCCCACAATTTGTTCACCTAATGTAATGATTTTTGAATTATTGTGTTCTCTTGTCATATAAGCAGACCGTTCATCAGAAACTTCGGCGGCAATAATCCCTTTGATTTTTGTAGCTGAAATGTATGAACCAGCACCATATCGATCAAATAAAATACCGCGGGCATTATCATCCGCTAGAATTTGTTGAGCTACCTTAGTAGTAGATTCTACAAAATCGATGCTAGGTGTTTCTGATAGATCTTCAAAATCAATCTTGTTTGTTTGTAAGTATTGTTTAATAACTTCTTTTAATTGCATTCCGTCTTTGTCAGCACCAAGATACACTTTCATAATATAACCTCCAAAATTTAATTTATTTACAAACATATTGTAGATCAAAAATAAACAAATATCAACAATAACAATCAAAAAAATAAACAAGTAAAATAAAAATATTACAAAAGGCCTTGACTAGTGGGTGAAAGCATTATAATATCTAGTTAAACAAAAAGAAACATAAAACAACATAAATTAACAAAAGGCCACAAGGAGGATATTATGAAATTCGTATCAGAAGGTAAACTAAATAAATTAAAACAATTATCTACTAAAGAAGGATTTATTTCCGCGCTAGCTATTGATCAACGGGGGTCATTGAAGAAAATGATCGCTCAAGCAGGAGAAACAGATGATATTCAAAAGGCGGTTGAAACATTCAAAGAAGCTATTTCTGAAGAGTTGACACCATACGCTTCGTCTATCTTATTAGACCCTGAATATGGTTTACCAGCGGCAAAAGTGAAAGCGCCTACTGCCGGCCTATTGTTGGCTTATGAAGAAACAGGGTATGATGCTTCAGAACCTGGTAGATTGCCTGATTTATTACCTATTTGGTCTGCTAGACGAATTAAAGAAGAAGGAGCAGATGCAGTAAAATTTCTATTATATTATGACGCGGATGAAGAAGCTGAGATTAATGAACAAAAACAAGCTTTTGTTGAACGGATTGGATCTGAATGTAAGGCAGAAGATATCCCTTATTTTTTAGAAATTTTAACTTATGACAAAGATATTGAGGATGCTAAATCTAAAGAATATGCAAAAGTGAAACCAAGAAAAGTATTAGAAGCAATGAAAGAATTCTCAAAAGACAGATATGATGTAGACGTATTAAAAGTGGAAGTGCCAGTGAACATGAACTTCGTAGAAGGTTTTACAGAAGAAGAACCGGTGTACACACTTGAAGAAGCGAAAGGTTACTTTAAAGCGCAAGATGAGGCAACAACACTACCTTACATTTATCTAAGTGCAGGAGTGAGTTCAAAACTATTTAGAGATACCTTGGTGTTTGCTAAAGATTCTGGTGCAGGGTTCAATGGTGTATTGTGTGGCCGAGCTACTTGGAAAGATTCAGTTGCTGTTTTTGCAAATGATGGAGAAGAAGCTGCTCGTAAATGGTTGAGCACACAAGGGGTAGCTAATATCGAAGAATTGAATAACACTTTAAATGAAACGGCAACCTCTTGGCAAAGCAAAATAGCAAGCAAATAAAAACATTTAACGGAAGTAGCAGTTATGGATAAAGAAGAAGCAACTATGATAGGTTTTGAAATTGTCGCGTATGCAGGTGAAGTCCGATCAGTTTTGGTGGAAGCTTTATCCAAAGCACGCAATGGTGATTTTGAAGCAGCCGAACGATTAGTTGGCGAAGCGAATGAAAGCTTGATGGATGCCCATAATGCTCAAACAGATATGCTAGCTAAAGAAGCAAGTGGAGAAAATATTGAATTAAGTTTTATTATGGTTCACGGACAAGATCATTTGATGACGACCTTATTACTGAAACACCAGGGTGCCTTAGTCATTTTTAAAATCGTAATTGCGACAGTTTTCTCATTTATTTTTTTAAATTTCTTTGGGTTAGATGGTATCTGGGGGATTTCAGGTTTAGGATTTGTTTCTGTGATGTTGTCTTCAAATCCAGCTATCAACTTATCTATTACTGATTCTTACGGGGATAAGGATGATGCAGCGATTTACTCATTTGCGGTAATTCCATCACTTCCAGCAATACCTTTAATTATTATGAGTGTCTATATCAACGGTGGTTTTGGCGGTGTAGATTGGATGCCAGTTATTTCTGTCTTCTTACCATTAGTAATAGGGATTATTTTTGGGAACTTAGATAAAGAATTCGGTAAAGTGTTTGGTGCAGTTATGCCAGCATCATTAATGTTATTGGGCTGGTTGCTTGGTCAAAATATGGATATGTTTGAAGCAATTAAGTCAGGGGTTTCTGGTATTATTGTAACAATCATCTTCATGATATTAGAAATGCCAACTTCTTATATTTTTGAGAAAAAAGTATTACATTATGAAGGGTATTCAGCAATTGCTTTATCTACCGTTGCAGGTGTGACAACAGCCGTGCCAGCAGTAGTTGCAGTGGCCTTGCCTGAAGTTGCTAAAGACGTAACTTCTGCTACAGCGCAAGTATTAATGGCTACAATTATTACATCGATTGTTGCGCCATTAATTGTTAACAAAATTCACGATAAATATATCAAAAAATAGATAGATAACTAGATTAAAACAAATAGTAATAGATTTTGAGACTGGATTTTACAGTCTCTTTTTCTTCGTCAAGATGTTTTAAAAAATATTGAATACTAGTAAAGCCCTTGTATTCAATATTTCTGCATAGTATGATGGCTTTGATGTACAAATTTATAAAATAAAAACAAAAGGAGTTTATGTGATTGATTAATTTTATGCGTCGAATTCCAGCAGGGACTTTTCTAGTTCCAATGGTTGTGTCTATGGTGATTTATTCATTTTTCCCTAATTTATTTGATATGGGTGGGCCAACAGAAGCTTTTTTCTCTAATTCAGGGACGAATTATATCGTTGGTTTATTGGTATTTGCATCAGGTACAACAGTTGATTTAAAAAAATTAGGCCATTTGATGAAACACCAAGGAGCGTTAGTGCTTATTAAAATGTGTATTTCCATCATTTTTGGGGTAATCTTTCTGCTATTATTCGGTCTTGAAGGTGTTTGGGGGATTTCTGGATTAGGTTTCTTAGCGGTTATTTTATCGATTAATCCAGCTGTACACTTGGCTTTAACCGAAATGTATGGGGATAAGGATGACGCCTCTATTTACCCCTTTGCGGTTATTCCGGCCTTGCCAGCCTTACCAATGATTATGTTATCAGCGTACATCTCAGGTGGTTTTGGTGGTATTGAGTGGACACCAATCATTTCTATCTTCTTACCTTTGGTGATAGGAATTATATTAGGTAATTTAGATCCTGAATTCGGAAAAGTATTTGGTCCAGTAATGCCAGCTGCCTTAATGTTACTTGGTTGGTTACTTGGTCAAGGAATGGATATGTTTGAAGCTATTCGATCAGGTCTTTCTGGTATTATTGTGACAATTATTTTCATGGTTTTATCTATGCCATTGATGTACTTTATTGATAAGAAAGTATTGAAATATGATGGATTAGCCGGCGTATCTATCGCTACAGTCGCAGGTATGTCTACGGCTGTTCCAGCAACGGTTGGTACAGCTTTACCAGCGGTGGCAGGCGATGTGACATCAGCTACTGCACAAGTTTTGATGGCAGCCATAATCACTAGTATACTTGCACCAATAATTGTAAATAAACTTCATCAAAAAAAGAATTAAGCTAGTCAAATTAGCTTATCTTGAAAGGTCGAGACATAAGTCTCGGCCTTTTTAACATTTAAATTGCGTGGTTAACATATTTGCTAGTCTAGTTAATTGAGTCATTAATGGTTAAGGAAGTTACTTCTTGTTATAAATAGATTTTGTTATACTAAGCATTAAGAAATAGGTTAACGATATAAGGAGTTTCATTCATGACAACTGAGAAAGAAAAGATGATAGCTGGGCTGATTTATGACGCCAACTATGACCAGGAATTAATAGACGCCAGAGCGGATGCCAAGGAATTGTGTTATGACTTTAATCATGCACGGCCTAGTGAAAAAGTAAAGCGACAAGACATTATCCGCCAGTTACTAGGCAAAACGGGCGAGAGATTTGAAATTGCAGGGCCATTTTATTGTGATTATGGGTTCAACATTGAAATCGGGGAAAACTTTTATGCCAACCACAATTTAGTTATCCTTGACGGGGCTAAAGTCACTTTCGGAGATAACGTATTTGTTGCACCAGACTGCGGCTTTTATACAGCCGGCCACCCGCTAGATGTTGAAAGACGTAATAAAGGCTTAGAATATGCTAAACCAATAACAGTCGGCAATAATGTTTGGTTTGGTGGTGGTGTGAAAGTCATGCCAGGTGTAACGATTGGGGACGGGGCTGTCATTGGTGGCGGTTCAGTAGTCACAAAAGATATCCCAGCCAACATGATTGCATTCGGTAACCCTTGTAAGCCAATCCGTGAAATTACTGAAGCAGATGCCCGTCGTGACGGTTAATCTGCTATAATAACTATTGAGAGAGGTTGAGATAAAATGAATAATAATGACCGACTAACGCGCTTGCGTTATGCTTTAGATATCAAAGACGAAGATGTTGTAAAAATTTTCGACATGGGTGGGGCAAGTGTCACAGCTGATCAAGTTCGTGCTTTTACTACTGCTACACGGACGAATGAAAACGAAAATGAATATGAGCGTGAGTATGAAGAAGTATTGAATAATGAACACTTTGAACGCTTTTTAAATGGGATTATCACTTCCCAACGTGGCGTCCGTGAAGGGGCCCCGGAACCAAAGCTAGAGTTAACTGACGACAATGCCAACAATCTATTATTGAAGAAAATGAAGATTGCCTTGTCATTGACCACAGAAGATTTGCATGAAATCATGGAAGATGCTGGCGGCCGTTTAACCAAAAGTGAATTAGGTGCCGTCTTACGTAAAGAAGGTCACCGCAACTACAAACCATGTGGCGACCGGTACGCACGTAACTTCCTAAATGGGTTGAAAATGCGCTACCGCGGGGAATAAATTACCGTCACATATATAGTAGTTAATAGTAGAAATCAGACTGGGGAAACCTAGTCTTTTTTCGTATAAACTGTTATAATTTCTTGACAATTGCCAGAAGAGGTGTGAAAAAGTGAAGAAAGATCTATATCCGACAGAAGTTCTTGAAGTGACAGTTGAGAAACTGGACCATACAGGCGTGGGGTTTGTGCGCTATATCCATCCGCCAGAAAAAGGCCCCCACGGAAAACATTTACTACTATTTATCGATAATGTCGTCCCAGGCGACAAAGTCCGCGTGACTGTGCCCAATGCCAAAGGACGTCATAAAGCCAGTCTATCATTTGACGAATTGCTGGAACCAAGTCCCATGCGGAATTTGGATATGCCAGTAGACCGAGAAATGGCTGCCGGTGCGCCCCTACAATTTATGAAATACGAAGACCAGCTAGCCCACAAAGAAATTCTAATTAAGGGTTATTTAGCAGAAGCTGGCTTTGATACCAACCTAGTCAAACCCATCATCGGCATGGATAATCCTTACCGATACCGCAACAAGATGGAATTAACTTTTGGCGTAGACGGGTCTTTAGGTATGCACCAACAAGGAAATTACCGCAAAGTTATCGACTTAGAAGACTCCATCCTAGCCCCAGAAGAGATGATTGCCATTAAAAAAGTTGTCTCCAAATGGCAAAAAGACTACCAATTCCCAGGCTTGGATAAAGATACTAAAGAAGGTTTGCTATGCAACTTATTGATGCGTCAATCATTTGCAACAGGGGAAATCATGGTCGCCATTTACGCTTTAGAAGCACCGGATGCTTATACTGAAGCCATCGAAGACCTTACCCAACGCCTTCTAAACGCGCAACCACGGATTGTTTCCTTCCAATGGTTGAAGAAAAATGGAGGTACCGAACGGTCGTATGACAATGATGTCTATCTCATTCACGGTCGTGACTATATCAACGACGAACTACAAGGTTTTAAATTCCGTATTTGGCCAGATACTTTCTTCCAAGTAAATCCTGTCCAAGCCAATAAGATGGTCGAAACAGCGATTGACATGGCTCAGGTCAAAGAGGATATGAAAGTATTAGACCTATTCTGTGGCATCGGGACTTTTTCATTACCATTAGCAGCCGCTTCTAAATCGTTGGCTGGGATTGAAATCGTAGAAAACTCAATCAACTCAGCTAAACGAAATGCCGCGGATAATAACCTAGATAATACCTTCTTTATGGCCTCAGATGCCAGAGCAGGATTGCGGGTTTTACCAGATGTTTGGGGACAACCAGACTTATTATTATTAGACCCACCACGTAACGGGGCGGGCGGTAAAGTCATGCGTGCCATCGGTCGATTCGGCACCGACCGCATTGTCTACGTGTCATGCGGACCGAAAAGTTTAGCAGCCGACCTAGTTTGGTTACTCGACTTTGGCTACGAAGTCGTAGAAGTGCAACCAATCGACCAATTCCCTCATACCGCACATTTAGAAAACATCGTGTTATTAAAGAAAAAAGAAATAAAAGATTAATTAAAACATGAATCCTGTGGTTTCAACTCTATTTAGTAACTTTTGATGATTAATAGATAAGCCGGTGGCTTTAAGGTAGTCCACGAATACATTCAATAGTTACAGAATATAAATATATGCTAATTATGATGAGTAACTTCTCAATGTAGTCAAATTAATAGCCAATATAAAAAGATAGTGAATGTTAACTTAAATAGACACTATCTTTTTGCGTGTATAAATGTTTTTAAAATCAAGTGGTTGGATTATAAGTCAGCCATTTCGTCTCGTGTGGCGATGTCACGGGCGTCAACAAATTCGTAACCTTTGGCTTGAATACCGTCTAGTATGGCCGGCATAGCTTCGTTGGTCCAAGTTAAGTCGTGCATTAATAAATTAGCGCCTGGAGATAAGAATTCAGTGTTCACCATGACATCTGCTAGCATTGCTGGGTTTGAATAGTTTTCGTCCCAATCAAAACCATACGACCAGTTCATCGCCACCATGTTTTCTTCTTCTAAAATCCCCTCTAATTCTGGGATTTCAATACCGTGTGGTGGACGGAAGAATTGTGGGCGATAACCAATAACTTCTTCAATAATATCTTGGTTACCAATAATTTCGTGACGCAAGGTTTCTTCGTCAGGTACTTGGTCAAGACTATAATGCGTAAGCGTGTGGTTACCAATCACATGACCCATGTCGGCAATCTCTTTTAATGCTTGTCGGCCTTCTTCGCCATCTTCACCTTGTAAGTACATACCGTTGACGAAGAAAAGCCCGTAAATACCGCGGTTGGCCATAGCTTGTGCTTCCTCTACTGACGACGTTGGTGTTTCGGGTAACTTCCTTGGTACATCATCGACAGTGGCGAGTACAACATTAGGGTTCGCATCCTCATTAGCCGGCAATACACTTGAGGTCTCAGGGTCGATATAGTAGTTAGCTACTTGATTATCTGTATCTTCATTAGTATCCTCATCTTGGTCAGTGATTTCCGCATCCTCACTACCATTATTAGTGGACGCCTCTGAAGATTCACTAGAAGTACTTTGTTCTTGGGACCCATCGCCATTCTCTTGTTCATTTCCAGCACAACCAGCTAAAAGCAAACCTGTTAATAATAGAACGGGTAATCTTTTCAACATGTCCTATTCCTCCCTATAACGTATAATATATATCTATCATACACTGATATATAAAAGATTACGGAAAAAAATCATTTAAATTTCAGAAAAACAATCACGCAAATGAAAAAATAGTGATCGCTGACTTGGCAATCACTATCTTTTTAATAATATTAGTGGAGATTCCCCTCAGTAAAGCAACATAGCAAACTAAAATACAGCTAAAACAATTATTCCCCTTGGGCTTGAATGACTGCTTTGATGCCGCCTTCGATGACATGTGTTTTGTTGTAGCCATGTGCTGTTAAGTAGGCGTCGCCTGCTGTGGCACGGCCGCCTGATCCACATAGTAGGTAAATATCTTTGTCGCTATCAATTCTTTCTAAGTTATCGGCTAGCTTTTCTAGTGGGATATTGACCAAGTTTTTCTCTGGTGCTGGGCGGGTAATTTCATCTGGGTGACGTAAGTCTAATAAGACATAATCCTGGTCATCAGATAATTGTAAGAAATCTGCCGCTGTGATTTCTGCACTTGTAACCAATACTTCTTGCGGGATATCTTCAAAAAGAATATAAGCGTTTGGATCTAGGTCTTCAAAGTCAGCGAGCGATTCTTCCTTATCTGTAAGGATGACAAGGTTCTCTTTGTTTTTGACCAAGCCATCCCAGTATTTGTCTTTTTGCTTGGCTGTGACGTTCAAACTATTCGGCAAGTGACCTTGGCGGAAGGTTGTATTGTCACGGATATCCACCACTACTTCGTCTTGTAAGTTTTCGTATGCAATTTTATCTAATGTTGTTGTCATATAACCACCTCTTCTATTTAAATTATGACAGGATGCGTGGGGTGAGTCAATGTGGGTGCTTGATAGTGAATGCCAACAAGATGCCTTTCGCCCTTTTTCAGGGGAGGTACTTGTCAGATGCTGAGGGTTTGGCTAAAATATTGGGAAAGAAGGGGTGTTGTGGATGGAACTTGAAAGTGTTGCGGTATATTTGGGGTCGGCTACTGGAGATGACCCAGTTTATGAAGAGATGGCGACAAGGGTCGGCGAAGTGATTGCTAAATCAGGGCGGACTTTGGTTTATGGTGGGTCAAATGTGGGTTGTATGGCTGCTGTAGCGAACGGGGCTTTGGCTTTTGGCGGCGATGTGATGGGGGTTGTGCCACAGAAGTTGGCGGACAACAATATTCAACATCCTGACCTGACTAAATTGTTTGTTGTTCAAGGGATGCACGAGCGAAAGGCACAGATGATTGATTTGTCTGACGGGTTTATTGCCTTGCCGGGTGGCCCAGGGACCCTGGAAGAGTTGTTTGAGGTGATTTCCTGGAAGCAAGTTGGTTATCACGATAAACCAATCGGGATTTTGAATGTGAATAACTACTATGATGGCTTGTTGGACTTTTTGGATTTTCAAGTCGATCATGGGTTTATGCATCAACAATACCGGGATATGTTGTTGGTTGAAACTGATCCAGAAGTCTTGTTAGAGAAAATGGCTGCTTATGAACCGACAGCAGAAGCGAAGTGGAAATAGATATATACAGGTTTCGATATAAATACTTTAACAGTAATGGCAAATGAAAGTAAGCACAAAATAATTGACAACCATCCATCATTCTTGTATATTTATTAAAAATATATGAAACTTTGATGAGATAAGTAGCTGGGAAAGAAACCATAGAGAGTCTGCGAATGGTGAAAGCAGATGTTTCGGAATCAGCGAAAATGGTCTTTGAGTTATCACGTGTGAGGGAAACTTAGCAAGTGACGGGTACGCCCGATAGCGCGTGAAGGGATGACAGTCCCTTGCTGAGATAATCTTTATGATTATGAACAAAGGTGGTAACGCGAGCATTCGCCCTTTCAATAGGGGGAGTGCTTTTTTTTTATATTTTAATATATTTTTGGAGGGAAAAATATGGAGCAATCATTTGTAAGGGAAATGACATCAAAGCATCTAGTTATGCTTTCATTGGGTGGGGTAATCGGAACTGGAATCTTCTTGAGTTCGGGGTATCTCATTCAAACGGCGGGTTCGATCGGAACAATCATTGCGTATCTGATCGGAGCATTTTTGGTGACGCTGGTCATGATGTGCTTGGGCGAATTGTCGGTCCACGAGCCTAGTACGAGTTCGTTCCACAACTACGCTTCAAAATACATCCATCCCGGAGCAGGTTTCGTGGTGGCGTGGCTTTATTGGCTGACGTGGACAGTGGCATTGGGTTCGCAGTTCATCACCTTGGCGATTTTGTCACAACGCTGGTTCCCCGGCATTCCCAGTTGGCTTTGGTGCATCTTTTTTATCGGCATTATTGTACTTTCAAACATTATTGATGTGCGTTGGTTTTCCGTCAGCGAATTTTGGATGTCGCTGATCAAAGTGCTCGCACTGGCATTTTTCCTTATCCTGGGTCTGGGTGGCATATTCGGATTTATACCGATCCAGGGAAATGAATCAGCACCACTTTTCAGCCATCTGACGGAAAACGGTTGGTTCCCGAAAGGCGCAGGCTCTGTTTTCTTGGCGATACTGTCTGCTAACTTCGCTTTTTCCGGTGCGGAATTGATCGGCGTAGCCGCTGGTGAAACGTCGGATCCTAAGAAAAATATCCCGAAAGCAATCTTGCAGACAATCGTCATTTTGGTGGTCCTTTTCATCGGGACGATTGTTGTGATCGGTGCGCTGCTTCCGGATTCTGCGGCTAATTTGGATGAAAGTCCGGTGACCGTCATCCTGAATTTGATGGGTATCCCATACGCAGCAGACATCATGAACCTCGTCCTGATCACTGTAGTCCTTTCCGGCGCAAACTCTGGGGTCTACGCAGCATCAAGAATGCTGTGGTCATTGGCCAATGCAGGAACATTGCCGAAACGTCTCGCCAAATTATCCAAACGCGGGTTGCCGATTTACGGGTTGTTGCTGACCATTTTGGGTGGGCTTCTCTCCCTATTTTCCAGCATCTATTCCGCGGACACCGTTTACCTGGCTTTGGTATCCATCTCCGCATTCGCGGTCGTGGCGGTTTGGTTGAGCATCGCTTGGGCACAACTGAATTTCCGCAAATACTATCTGAAATCGGGGCATAAACTGGATGAACTGGCTTACCAAACACCATTCTATCCAATCGTTCCGTGGCTCGTCATTATCCTTTGCTCCGTTTCGATCATCGGCATCGCGTTTGATCCGAACCAGCGGATTGCCTTGATCATCGGCATCCCATTCACGATCTTGTGCTTCTTTTATTACCAGTTATTCTTCAGCAAAAAGGCTTCTGTAGCAATCGAAAATCAAGAAGTGGGTGAGCTTTCCGATGAATTTTAAAGAGTGGCAAAAGAATCAAAAAGTGATCCTCATCGATGGTTCGATGTCCTTAGGTCTGGAGGAGCAAGGCTTGGACCTGAATGATGAGTTATGGACCGCGAAAGCATTAGTGAACGAACCGGATAAAATTGAAAAAGTCCATCAGAACTATTACGATGCCGGGGCAAACATCGCCATCACAGCGAGCTATCAAGCGACGGTTGCCGGGTTCGAGCGTTTGGGCCATACAACCGAAGAAAGCCGGGCTCTGATCAAAAGAACGGTAGAACTAGCGAAACAGGCCCAAACGAAAAGCCAAGGCCTGCAAGAAAAATGGGTGGCGGCTTCGGTCGGACCATACGGAGCCTATTTGGCGGACGGCTCTGAATATCGGGGCAATTACGGTCTGTCGCAAACCGAATTGGTCGATTTCCATCGCGAAAGGTTAGAGTTGCTGCTGGAATCCGGGGCTGATCTGCTGGCCATCGAAACCATTCCGGATCTAACGGAAATCCAGGCTGTGATTGAGTTGCTAGCCCAACATCCCAAGACGACAGCTTGGCTGACGGTGACTTTGAAGGACGATCACCATTTATGCGATGGGACCGATCTGCGTGTATTCCAGCTATTGGCAGAGTCGTCCGAGCAAATCATTGCCTACGGCGTCAATTGCGTGCAGCCGGATTTAGTTTTGCCGGCCTTGGAATATCTGAAGGAGATTGCGACAAAGCCATTAGTTGCTTATCCAAACTCGGGAGCGACCTACGATGCCACTACAAAAGTATGGACGCACAGTCATGCGGTTGATGAAGTATTCTCAAACGAAGCATTGAAATGGCATGAGTCAGGATGCAAATGGATCGGCGGCTGTTGCTGCACATCAGCCAAAGAAATCAGTTTGTTGAAGGAAACCTTTTCCGCAATTCTTTAGTTGGAATAAACATAATAAAATAAACCCATCATTCTTTATGCAAAATAGAGTATGATGGGTTTTGTGTCTTTTAGTAGTGGGGTGGTCATACCCCGAGTATTTCTTTCAAGCCTTGTTTATGACTTTCGTACTGCTTTCATTTATGGTTTGTTGTATACAAATCAAGTAAGGTGGTGAGTACTGTGAGGAAAATCAAAACTTTGAAATGGTAAGATGACAATATGGATTCATAGTTTTCTTCCTTTCTGTAGTTGGTGGTACATCTATTTTAAAGGAAAACTGTGGATCTTTTTTTGAATTTTTTATGTGTTGCACTTAAATTGTAAATTCGTCATATAGAAAAAGGGGCTTTGACATTAGTGTCAGGCCCCTAATTACTATTTACCACAAGTCGTAATATCAGGCTCTTCTTACGCAAGGCATCCGTATGTCGCTGCGTTCCGTCGGCTGTCCCACAAAAGTCAAACTCTTTCGATGGTTTCCAAAATACGCCAATTACTTCCGGTAATTGTTCGGCTTTTTAAGGTGTAAGAGCCGACACCAAGAAAGGAACCTTTGGAAGATTAGAGCAGCGACTTTTGTCGCAGCTCCTATCTATCTACCACAAGTCTTCTGCTTGGTCGTAATATGTCTGGTATTTTTTGATGATGTCGTCTTTTTGTTTCAAGACGTTGGCTAGACCTTTGACCAATTCGCTAGATGTTTCCACCATCGACATGTCCTCTTTTTGGCTTAAAATGGCGTCTGAAACCCCGTCGTAGGGTACTGCTTCGTAGATTTCATCCAGGATCTTGGTGATTTGGTATGCTAACCGTTCTTTTCGTTGCTCTTCGTAGGCTTTAATTTGCGGTAGGGCACTGATCATATAGCGAAAGTCAAGGTGTCGGGTCATCTGCCCATTTTGCACGAGGACATATTCCTTCTCGAAGGGTGAAATGCCAGGAAATTGGCCGTGAATTTGGTACCAACCATCATAAATTTCCCACACGCCGGGCCGGATCTCAGGCTGAAAATCCCGCTTCAAGACGAAAGTCTCATCATCACCAGTAATTTCCGCCATCCACCGCTTCTCCTCCTCGCCAATCGGCATCAAAGGCAACTCGTGCGAAATCATCCAACCACTCCTTTCAAATTTTTTGTCTAGTAAGTACTAGTTAGTATAGGAAAAAGGGTCAACAATTTCAAGCTGTCATTCCTACAACAGCTTGCGAGACGAGGGTAAAAAAGGTAGTATGGTCATGACAAGAAGTGACATCGTTTAAATAAAATGAAAATGAACTGTGCACAGAAAGCGATACGGGGAGACAGATATGGCGAAACTATTTCAACATCAAACATTAGGCGACTTAATGGCGGGCTTTTTCGATGGGTCGATGACCATAGAAGCCTTATTAAAAGAGGGCAACTATGGGATTGGTACCATGGACCATTTAGATGGGGAATTAATCGTGATTGGAGGCAAGGCATACCAGGCCAAGGAAAACGGTGAATTAGTTGTTTTAAAAGGGGACGAAACCGTTCCGTATGCAGCCGTTACTGACTTTACGCCTGACCAAACCTTCACCGTAAACGAATTATTTACCCTAGACGAATGGCATCAGTACCTAAAAGGGAAATTGAAATCCTTATCGACATTTTCAGTCATCCGCATCGAAGGGTCTTTTGATTTCATGCATACCCGGGTCATCCCGCGCGTTGAAGAACCTTTCCCGCGCTTTATCGAAGCCAGTCGTAAGCAACCCGAATTCAAGCAAGAAAACGTCAAGGGTACTTGCATCGGGATTTACGGTCCTTACCTATTTGAAGGTGTAGTTAAACAAGGCTTTCATTGCCATTTTATCAGCGAAGACAAGAACTTTGGTGGGCACATCATTGATTATAGGATTAATCATGCAGATGTATCCGTCCAAACCGTCACCGACTTCCACCAGCATTTCGCAACTGATAATACAGCTTTCATGAATGCCACAGTCAATTACGATAACCTCATTACAGAGATTAACGAGAGTGAATAAGGTAGTCATTTTGCCAAAAAAAGCGCACGGGGAGGTGCTAGCTATTAAACTTGATATGACCATCGCGGGCTATCCCGTTCAAGTAACCAAGCAGGCCAACTATAAAAACTTGACCTTAAAAGCCGTCCCGCCTCATGGATACCTGCGCATTTCAGCACCCAATTATGCCAGTAAAGCTGCTATTGTCGCCTTCGTGGAAAACAACTTAGCCCAAATTGAGCGGATGCAGGCGGATATCCAAAGCCGCTACCAAGACCAAGTCAAACGCTATGAAACCGGCGAAAGCCATTATTTATGGGGCCAAGCCTATCCTTTACTAGTCATTGAAAAACCGGGTCCGACGTCTTGCCAATTAATGGATAACCAGCTAGTTTTAACTGTCAAACCAGGTATGGGCCAGGTTGAGCGGACACAAGTCATGATGACCTTTTACAGACAAGCGTTGAAAGACCAATTAGCTATTACCGGGCCTAAAATGATGGCCCATATGGACGTATGGGCCAATGAATTTCGGGTCAAGCAAATGAAAACCAGATGGGGGACCTGCAATATCCAGAAGAAACGCATCTGGATTAGTTTGAACTTGGTCACTGCACCATTGATCTGCCTAGAATCAGTCGTTGTTCACGAATTAGTTCATTTACTAGAAACTAACCATACCAAGCGTTTCTACCAGCTAATGGACCAATATTTTCCGAAATGGCAAGAAGCGAATGCAATTTTGTCGAAATTACCTAGTGTATTTCATTAAAAATCTGTTAAAATAAAAGCAGTAATCTCATAAAAATAATTTAAGCCCCAAGTTGATTTGGGACTTTTTTCTTTTTGAGAAAGAAATGATTTAGAGGAGTTGTTCATATGGCAAAGAAGGGGTTTAAAATACCGTTAGCCTTGAAATTAGTAATTGCAATTATATTAGGGATCATCGTCGGCCAATTTGGCTTTCTACCAGAAATTTTCTTCCAAGTATTAAAAACATTATCCGGATTATTCTCTGAGTTCCTGTCCTTCATCATTCCATTGATGATTGTCGGCCTGATTATTCCAGGTATCGCTGAACTAGCAGAAGGTGCGGGCAAACTTTTAGGGATTACCGTAGCCATTTCCTACGGGTCAACATTCGTTGCCGGTATCCTAGCCTATACTGTGGCCAGCAATTTATTTCCGATGTTTATCACCTCCGATTTGGCAAATACCATCCAAGAATCAGGCGAAGGGGCAACCGCCTTATTCTCAATTGGTCTAGAACCCATGTTTTCAGTTACCGCAGCCATCATTTTCGCCTTTATGTTAGGCTTAGGGATTTCTTGGCTACGAGCAAGAGGACGCGGAGAATCTTTAATGACAGTATTTACCGACTTCGGTAAGGTTATCGATTTAACCTTACAAACAGTCGTGATTCCATTCCTGCCATTCTATATCTTCTTCAACTTTGCAGACATGTCATATTCAGGCTCAGTATTCGCTGTTATGTCAGTCTTTTGGCGGGTATTAGTCACTGCCATCTTCTTACATTTACTATACCTAACCTTCATGTTCGCCGTGGTTGGTGCTTACGCCGGTAAGAACCCAATTCAAATGATGAAGAATCAAATTCCAGGTTGGTTAACAGCCGCAGGTACCCAATCATCTGCCGCAACCATTCCAACAAACGTTGAAATTGCCCGGAAAAATGGCGTCTCTGAGCAAATTGCTAACTTCGTTGTGCCACTATGCGCCACTATCCATCTAGCAGGTTCAATGATTACCATCATATCTTGTGTGACAGCCATCTTAATGATGTACTCAATGCCAATCTCAATTGGTACAATGGCTGCTTTCGTCATGGTATTAGGAATCGCTATGGTCGCAGCACCAGGTGCACCAGGTGGGGCTATCATGTCAGCTTTACCATTCTTACCAATGGTTGGTTTAACAGAAGCTTTCAATCAATTAGCGATTTCTCTATATATCACGCAAGATTCATTTGGTACCGCAACAAATGTATCAGGTGATAACGCCATCGCGGTTATCATCGATGCCATCTACAAAAAAGATAAAAAAGCCGAATAAGTAAAGTAATTTAATAGATAATAAATAAAGGATTCAGTATGAAAGCTGGATTCTTTTTTATGACAAAATAGGGTGCTTGACTTGATTTGATATCGGGAGTTCGAATTTTCACCTGCTTGTGGTAAACTGTATAAGGATTAGTGGCGTCTGCTCGGTAAATCTTATTGTGGCAACGTGTACTTTAAATAGCCAGCTATATATTTCTTTAAGTGGTGGACCCTATTGCCACTTCCAATTTAATGAAGCAATCTCTTTAACAATTCATTGTAATAATCAGGGGGAGATTGATTATTACTAGGAAAAGTTGACAGTTGTTAAAGAAGTTGAGCAGTGTGGTTGGCTAAAATATAAATATGGGTTATCATAGCAACTTGTGTCTGTAAGTATTGAAAAATGACGAGAAAAGTCAGTACACATTTAAGCGATGATGTAGATGAAGAGGATTGAAATCCAAATGCTAATAAATTTAGCTTTAGGGAAAGGAAACAACATGTTATTTGGGCAGTTAATTGAAAATGAAAGTTCATATTCTCTATACTTTGAAAGGGAATTTTATCAGTCAAAAGAAGCTGTATTTGATGCTTTGACTGATCCAGTCATTTTTTCAAAATGGTATCCATTCGCAACTGGAGAGATGGATGGTCAAGTTGGAGGGCTCATCAAATTTGATGATGGAGAAGGTAATCTTTATCAAGGGGTGATTACCAAGTTTTCACTAGCTGATGGTTTTGAATTTATTGAAGATAGTCGAGATGTGATGCGTATGGAAGTTTCTGAAACAGCATCTGGTTCAAAGTTACATTTCTACCATACATTTTCTGACTTAGCTTGGCTAGTGCAAACTGCTACAGGTTGGCATAATTGTCTTAATGTATTCGTTCAAATTATGAATGGACAACCACCACAATGGCCATTACCGGATGAATTAGTAGCGTTAACGCAAGCTTATGAAGAGATATTTAGAAAATAAAAAATAGCCTAGAAATTAGTGGCCTAATCTGCCAAAAATTCCGAGCTATTTTTTTATTTGCTAGTTTATTTTTTGGTTAAAACTTTTTTATTAGAAATATGTAACTTTTCATCAATATCATAAATAATCGGTTCACCTGTTGCGATTTCTAAGTTTGGAATATCTTCATCAGAAATATCTTCCAAATACTTCGTTAGAGATCGCAAACTGTTACCATGCGCAACGACAAGGACATCTTTACCTTCTTTTAAATCAGCTGCAATAAGGTCTTCCCAGTAAGGCATTGTTCGATTTAGAGTATCCTGCAAACTTTCACCAGCTAATAAGTGGTCGATATCTAAGTCTTGATAACGTCGGTCAAAGGTATTGCTTGTGGCTTGTGGTGGACGTACATCATAGGAACGACGCCAAATATGTACTTGGTTGTCACCGTGAATCGCAGCTGTTTCTGCTTTGTTTAAACCTTGAAGGGCACCGTAATGGCGCTCGTTCAACCGCCAGTGTTTGTGGACTGGTAAATAAAGTTGATCTAGATTTTCTAGTGTATAAAAAGTTGTTTGAATGGCGCGTGTTAATAGGGAGGTATGTACGACATCAAAAGTTAAACCTTCTGCTTTAAGCGCGAGACCCGCTGACTTGGCTTCTTCTACTCCTAGTGGACTTAAGGCTGGATCTAACCAACCTGTAAACACATTTTGTAAGTTCAATTCACTTTGCCCGTGGCGGATAAATACTAATTTAGCCATATTGTCCCATCCTTTCATGGATACTTTGGACTGATTTTTAGGTTCGCCTACACTATACACCCACGGCAAATTGATAGCAAGAAATTGTCACTAAAGGCTTGTCTTATATTGAAGAAAACCCTATACTAAGGAATATAGAAAAGGGAATGAGGTTCTCCCTGGTCAAGTGGATGGTTATTAAAAATCATCTTATACCGAACCGCTGAAAGGCTGATGACTTCTGCAAGTAAAATTGCAGGACTGTCAGCTTTTTTTGTGCCTGCAAAAGGAGGAAAAGATGTTACTATCGTTAGGATTTATGATTATTGTGGGTTATCTATTGGGGTGCTTGTTTGATGCCCTAAATTTACCTAGTTTAGTTGGCTATATTATTGCGGGTCTATTAATGGGGCCGGCTATATTTAACTTGATTGGTCAGGAGACCTTAGCTATCTCAAGTGACTTAAGAAGAATTGCATTGGTGATTATCTTACTTAGAGCAGGCTTAAGTATTGATTTACAAGATTTGAAGAAAGTAGGACGTCCAGCCATATTGATGAGCTTCTTACCAGCTACCATAGAAATTATTGGTACGATGATATTAGCGCCACTATTTTTTGATATGTCTTACCTATCTGCAGCAATTCTAGGTACTGTTATTGCCGCTACATCACCAGCCGTTGTTGTTGCCCGTATGTTAGATCTAATGGGTAAGGGATATGGACAGGAAAAAGGGGTACCGCAGATGGTTCTGGCGGGTTCTTCTATGGATGATATCTTCGTCATCATTATTTTCACTGCTTTAACAGCCCTAGCCCAAACGGGGGAATTCCATTGGTTAAGTATGGTTGCCATGCCTACGTCTATTATATTAGGTATTGCTGGTGGCTTGGTGGTCGGTTGGCTACTATCCTTGCTAATTGAAAAATATCAACTATCAGGTGGTTATCCCGTTATTTTAACATTCGGTATTGCTATGCTATTTGACGGACTTGAAAAAGTGATGACCGGGCCTATTGGTTTTTCAGCCTTGCTTGCAGTGATGGCTATGGGATTCATGATGCTTCGAGTTAATCCAGTTCAAGCTAAAGGCGTACAAATAGGTTTCAATCATTTGTGGCAGGCCTTTGAAATTGTTTTATTTGTATTAGTGGGCGCCAGTATGTCCATTGAATCAGTCAAAGACTCTGGCATGATTGCAGTATTATTAATTATTTTATTATTAGTATTTAGGGCAGCTGGTGTTTTACTGTCTCTTGCAGGAACAAAATTAAATAAAGCAGAAAGATTATTTGCTGTTTTTGCCTATATACCTAAAGCGACCGTACAAGCCGCTATAGGTGCTGTACCCTTAGCTATGGGATTAGCAAGTGGTCAAACAATCTTAACCATATCTGTTGTGGCTATTTTAGTGACCGCGCCTCTTGGTGCAATTCTGATTGATCAAACACATAATCGTCTATTAAAGGATGACCGATAATATATAGAAAAAGCTGGACTCGTAAAATGAGTACCAGCTTTTTTTGAGTAGAGAATGTGTAAAATATGAATGAATTAAAATGGTGCAGTGAAACCGCCATCTACGGTAATGATATCACCGTTAATGAACTTAGCATCGTCTGAAGCTAAGAA
The DNA here is from genome assembly GCF_001543205.1 of Aerococcus urinaeequi. Classification (NCBI taxonomy): domain Bacteria; kingdom Bacillati; phylum Bacillota; class Bacilli; order Lactobacillales; family Aerococcaceae; genus Aerococcus; species Aerococcus urinaeequi. The sequence continues at coordinate 612,348 of NZ_CP014162.1, read as the reverse complement.
GACTGCTGCATGGGCAATATCTTCTGGATGACCAATGCCAGGGTTTAGGGCACTCACGCCTCCGATACGGCTGTTGCCAAAGTCACTTAAATCTGTCATCGTTGAAGCGATATTTGTAGCAATAGCACCTGGCGCAATCCCATTCACCCGGATGTTTTGTTTGGTATACATAAATGCGGTTGATTTTGTCATTGCAGATACGGCATGTTTAGAAGCAACATAGGTTGTTCCTGCAACACCATGGATTAAGCCCCCGATAGAAGTGATGTTGATGATGTTACCTGGTTTATCTTCGTTGAGCCAATAATTAATTGCTGCACGCATCCCATACATGACGCCATTCACGTTAACTGCGATAACCCGGTCAAACTTTTCGGTATCAATTTCAGCAACGGGTTCGTTTTTATCCATGATACCGGCATTGTTGACTAAAATATCTAATCCACCATAGGTATCGATGGCTGTTTGGATAGTAGCGACTACCTGATCGTTGTCTGATACATCTACTTGAACAGCAGATGCTTGACCACCACCAGCAATAATTCCTTCAGCAACAGTTTCAGCACCTGACATATCGTAATCTGCGACGATTACTTTAGCACCTTCTTTAGCGTATACTTCTGCAATACCCTTACCAATTCCCGAGGCAGCCCCTGTAACGACGGCTACTTTATCTAATAATTTTGTCATGATAATCCTCCTAAGATTGTCGACCGATCATATGTTCAAGCATTCGCAAATTAGACTAAAAAAATAATAATATAAGTTGTTTTGTTTAATGTAAGCCCTTTCCTATCTACAATTATATTGTAAGAAATTTCGTAAATTATTGCTAGTTTTATCATCACAAAATCGAAATAAAAAACATGCACTTGTCATTGATAGTGTACTATCAAGTTAAAGCGCATGTTATATAAGGGATTTGGATTTTCCTAGTGCTTAGTATAGCTAATAAACGTTCAGCTACAATTAGATAATATATTGAACTATTTTTTCACATCATAATTATTTTCGTGTTCACGTAATTTATCACGGGCTTCTTTTGGTAAACCTTTACCGTAATCCATCATACGAACGATATCCTTGAAGGCCGCTTTGGGAATAGCTAAGTCATCGATATCTTTATTGGTTAGCTGTAAGTCGATTTCATCAGCTTTTCCAGCAGTCAACTTGTTAACAAAGTCAGGTTCTGTGATGAATGGGGAAGACATGCCCACCATATCTGCGTATTGGATAGCTTCCATGGCTTTCCCTGGAGAATTAATACCGCCTGTTGCCATCATTACCACACGGCCATTTAAGTGGTCATGGACAATTTTATTGACAGGTTGACCGTAATATTGGCCTTTAGCACGAACGGTGTGTTGGAAGATGTTTTGTCCCCAAGAGGCAATGGCTAAGTAGTCTAAGTCTGCCACTTCAAGGATCCAGTCCACCCATTGGTTAAATTCTTCAACAGTATAGCCGATTTCATTCCCGCGTGTTTCTTCAGGCGTACCGCGGAACCCAAGAATAAAGCCTTCAGGCGCTTCTTCATTGATGACTTTTTGAACTTCTTTAAAGACTTCTAAGCCAAAACGTGCCCGGTTTTCTAAAGTATGGCTACCATATTCATCTGTCCGTTGGTTTGAGTAAGGGGAGAAGAAAGTCTGCATGAGTAAGCGTTGGGCTGCAGAAATCTCTACACCAGCAAAACCTGCTTTAATCGCACGGCGGGTTGCATCACCGTATTGACGGATCACTTGTTTAATTTTTCGTGGTGACATTTCGAGCACTTGGTGGTCGATTGGTGTGTGCAATGTCTGCGGACTTGGACCGTAAACAGTATAGTAATCAAGAATTGCTTGATTGGCAAAACGACCAGCATGGGTTAGTTGCAGAATAGCTTTAGCACCCTCAGCTTGCATTGCGTCAGCCATTTTGCTTAAACCAGGAATGGCGCGATCATCGTCAGCTGAGAAACCATATTCAAATAATTGACCATAAGGCTCAATATAAGCAGCACCTGTCACTTGGATAGGGGCAGATTTGGCCCGACGACTGGCGTAATCAAGGTCTTCTTGGGTAATGAAACCCTCTTGAGTAGAAGAGTTGGTAACGATTGGAGATAATGCAAAGCGGTTTTCAAGGACTTGACCGTTGGGTAGGGTCACTGATTCTAATAATGTCTTATAATCTTGTGTCATCATTTGATTTCCTTTCTATGAACGCATACGAAGTGAATGTTTGAAAAATGCATATTTTGTATGCGTATTCAAAAAAAAGCATTTTATGCAAATATTTGAACAGTTTATATGATATCATGATAATAGTTAAAAAGGCTAGTCCTGTTATTTGTGAATAGAATTATAAACTCGTAGTATAACAGTTTGTAAAAGTAAAGGAGTACAGATTCATGACGGATACAGTGAAATTTAATATCCTTGATTTCGTCGCTCGTGACCTAGGAAAAAATGACACAGACGCTTACAATGATACCCTTCATTTAGCTAAAAGAGCAGAAGAATTGGGCTATCATCGTTTTTGGTTTGCTGAACACCATAGTTTAGCAGCCTACCCATCGGCTGCCCCCGAAATCATGATGACTTATCTATTAAGTCAGACTAAGCGGCTTAAATTCGGATCAGGTGGGGTGATGCTACCTCATTATGCCCCATTAAAAGTGGCAGAGGTTTTTAATACGATTGCCCATTTATATCCTGGTCGTGTAGATTTAGGCATGGGCAATAATCCAGGCCGCCAAGCGGTTCGAGATGCTTTAGACAGCAATCTTAAGGGTTACAAAGATAACGAAGAAGCCATGTGGGAAGTAAGGGATCTTGTTAGCCAAGCACCCAATAACTATGGCGACCTGCAAGTCTATCCAAGACCTGCTACACCACCAACCTTGTGGACCTTATCAGCCAGTGAAGCATCTGCTTATAAGGCAGCCCGCTTAGGTATTGGCTACGTCTACAGTTTATTGTTTAACCAGGATGAGGATGCTATTGAAGCAGCTGGGCGGATTGCGAAAATCTATCGTGACAACTTCCAACCATCAGTCACTTTAGCTAAGCCTCAATTTATGGTTTCAGCCTTCATTGCTGTTGTGCCAGAGGGAACTGATATCAAGCCACTTCAGCGAGCTTTTGAGCTATGGATTCTTGGGAAAAAAGACTACAGTGAATTTGACCACTTGCCAACGATTGAAGAAGCAGCCAATTATCAATTTACGGAAGCCGACCATGCGAAAATGGCCCGTAACCGTAAAAAACTGATTATAGGAGATATTCAACAAGTCAAAGGTCAAATCGAGCAAATTATTCAGCTGACAGCTGCCGATGAATTTATGGTCATTCCAACTGTCCCAGGCGTCGAGCGCCGGCAAGAACATTTAGAATTGATTGCTCAAGCTTTTGATTTATAGTCTTGATCTAGAGAATATGTGTATAGCATCAGCTAAGTTTTAAAACTATATTCTATAAAAAATAAATAAGAAAAATATAACAAAACAATCAATCTTTTAGGAGGAAACAACATGCGCAAACTAGCAAATTACTTATGGGTAGAACAAAACGGAGACGAATTCACATTTATCATGACACCAGAATTGCAAGATGATATTGGTACCGTTGGCTACGTAGAATTTATCACCAAAGAGGGTGACCAAGTCGAAGAAAACCAAGCCATCTTAAACTTAGAAGCATCTAAAACAGTCTTAGAACTGCAAGCGCCATTAGCAGGAACCATCACAGCCATCAACAAGGCGACAGAAGACGCACCAGAACAATTAAACTCAGAAAAAGCCGATGAAAGCTGGGTTTACAAAATGACCAACGTAGACCAAGACGCCTACGACAAACTACCAGAAGCCTAGCACATGGAAAAACAGCTCAACCAACTCATCCAATACCTATCGGACCAGCAAACAAATTTAACCAATCATCAAAAAGCCTATAGAGATGATTTGAAAAGGGCAGGCATCGTCCAAGCTGACAATAGCCTAGACATAACCGCCATCCCTGATGACCACAGTCGCTGGACGGTTTTTAGAGGTTTAGTCAATGTACGCGATGTCTACCAACCAAGCCCGGAATACTTACTGGCAGAAGAATCTCTACTTCAAGCCAAGCTAGCGCCAGCTGCCAGCCCAGACCAATGGCAAAAAAGCCAGTTGGACCAACGTATTTTTCTTTGGCAAGGGGATATTACCCGCTTGAAGGTGGATGCCATTGTGAACGCGGCCAATAAGAATGGACTAGGTTGCTATATTCCAAACCATCATTGTATAGACAATACAATCCATACAATGGCGGGTGCTCAGGTAAGAACGGATATGGCTAAGGCATTAAATGGCCGTAAACTGCCAGTGGGGAAGGTCATGGTTACAAAAGCTTACAACTTGCCAGCAAAATTCATTTTTCACACGGTGGGGCCGGTGATTTATAAGGAACCTGTGTCAAAAATGAACCAAGATTTGTTGGTAGCTTGCTACCTAAATTCCCTAAAAGAAGCGGATGCTAGAGGACTTTCGACTATTGCTTTTTGTAGTATTTCAACTGGTGAGTTTCATTTTCCAAAGGCATTAGCCAGAGATATTGCCATTCAAACAGTTCAAGATTATTTAAAGGAAACGGATAGTTCATTACAGGTTGTCTTTAATGTCTTCTTGGATGAAGATGTGGCTTTATATCAAAAAGCTTTAATCAATTAAATAACGCATTTTTGGAGTAGGTAGGCTAAAAACTAGCTGCCTACTCTTTTTACAGGAAAGGAAGAAGTATAGGTATGTGGAAATCCTTTGAGGACCCTACAGAAAATCAAGCAAGTATGTTAAAAGAAGCAATAACTGAGGCAGATGCTGTAGTTATCGGTATCGGGGCTGGCATGTCGGCTGCAGATGGCTTTACCTATGTGGGGCCGCGGTTTGAAAATAATTTCCCTGACTTTATTGAGAAATATGGTTTCTTCGATATGTTACAAGCTAGTTTATTCGATTTTCCATCGACGCAAGAATATTGGGCTTTTGAATCACGTTTTATCGCCTTAAATTATCTTGATCAACCAGTTGGAGAATCTTACATTGCGTTGAAAGATTTATTAAGAAGTAAACCACATCATATTATTACGACCAATGCCGATAATGCCTTTGCGGCTGCTGATTATGATATGGATAAGGTCTTCCGTATTCAAGGAGAGTATATCCTGATGCAGTGTAGTCAAATGTGCCATCAAGAAACCTACCGGGATGATGATTTAATTAGAGAAATGGTAACAAGGCAAGAAAATATGGAGATTCCTTATGATTTAATTCCGCGTTGTCCAAAATGTGGGGCTGTTATGGAAGTAAATAAACGAAAAGCAGGTAAAGGGATGGTTGAAAGTCCAGATTTCTTTGCACAAAAAGCGCGCTATGATGCCTTTTTGGATGAATACGAGGGACAAGCTATTCTCTTTTTAGATATCGGGGTCGGTTATACCACGCCACAATTTGTAAAGACACCTTTCCAAGAGATGACGGCTAAAAACCCTAAAGCGATGTATGTACCAATGAATAAGAAATTATACCGCATTCCTGACCACTTAAAACAACAAACGTATCGTTTAGATGAGGATATTGCAGAAACGATTATTGGTGCAAATGCTTTAATGCAGGAGGCGTTAGTTGAATGATTGTAATAGAACCCATTCGAAACGGTGAATATATGATGGATAGTGCTTACGCCTTAGCGGTCCAAGTCTATGTGCAAGAGCATCTTGAAATTACAGAGCCGATATTGTTACCTTATATCGTAGGGCCAACTGTCCAGGTAGGGCGTTTCCAAAATTCCTTAGTAGAGGTTAATGAAGCGTATGTGAAAGCACATGATATCTTACTAGTCCGCCGTGATACCGGTGGCGGAACCCTCTATCAGGATGCAGGACACGTTAACTTCTGTTTCCTATATCCTGGTGATACGGATATTTATGGTAATTATGCCAAGTTATATCAACCAACTATTGATGCCTTAGAAAAATTTGGGGTGAAAGATCTGAGTCAAAGTGGCCGTAATGACCTAGAAATTGCTGGGAAAAAGATTTCAGGGGCTGCCATGACCATGAAGAATAATTTAGTATATGGTGGCTTCTCCTTAATGCTTGATGTCGACTATGATGCTATGGTCAAAGCCCTCAATCCTAATGAAAAGAAAATCATTTCAAAAGGGATTCAATCCGTTCGCGCTCGGGTAACGGATATTCGAAGTCATCTTGCACCAGCTTATCAGAACTTATCTAATTTTGAATTTAAAGATCTTATGGCCGCAGAGTTCTTAGGGATAGACGATATGAATCAGGCCAAACGGTATGCGCTTAGTGATGAAGATTGGGCAATCATTGACCAGATGGTAGCGGACAAATATAAGAATTGGTCCTGGAATTTTGGGAATAATCCTAATTATGCCATCAAAAATGATATACGCGTTCCGGGTGTTGGAACACTTGAAGTAACCTTGGAAGTTGCTAAGGGGCATATTCAAAAATGTCGGATTTATGGTGATTTTTTTGGAAAGAAAGACATAGCAGATATAGAAAACCTACTCATAGGCTGTCCATTAAGGGAAGATGCAGTAGCGAGCGCATTAAACGATATTGACTTAACGCCGTATTTTGGTTCGATTGATTCAACTGTTCTAACTAACCTAGTTTTAGCCTAATATGTTAAAATGTATATATTAAAGTAGAGAAAGAGTTGAATTGAATTGAAAAAATTAAATGGCCCAACAAAACAAGGGATACAATGGTTGGCCTTGATTGCAGTATTTATATTAGCTGTCATCAATTGGTCCTATCTTGTACAAATTGTCACGATGATTTGGTCAGTGATTTTTCCCTTAATTTTAGGTGGAATGATTGCCTTTGTCTTAAATTTATTGATGACTTGGATTGAAAAATACTTATACCCGAATGCAAAAAATAAGTATTTGAAAGGTTCAAGACGACCAGTAGCTATTATTTTAGCTATCTTAGTTGTCTGTTTAGTGATAGCGGCGACGGTTGTAATTGTGTTACCACAATTGGCGTCTGCGATTATGACGTTGATTGAAGTGGTACCTGAGACTATTGAAAATCTAACAAATTGGTTTAATAATCAAGATGCTTTGGTTCCTTTAGTGAACGACTTAGCAAACAAAGCGAATCTCGATTGGGGTAGTATCTTCTCTAATGTGGCAAGTGGCATTAACAATGTAGCTTCAGGTCTAGCGACGACATCTGTTTCGGTATTAACCACTTCTGTTGGTGCAGTAACTAATATCTTCTTGGGTATCTTGTTTGCAATTTATATTCTTTTTTCAAAGGAAAAATTGGCCAAACAAGTGGATCGGTTGCTAACGGTTTATGTTCGCGATGATATCCACCAATTAATTGAAAATGTGGCTCGAGTTGCTAATGAAACATTTTCTAAGTTTATTTCAGGAATGGTCATTGAAGCAATCATCTTAGGTGCTTTAGTAACAGCGGGGTTATTTATTCTGCAAGTTCCTTATGCTGCGATGTTAGGTGTCCTTCAAGGTGTGATGGCATTGATTCCGATTATAGGTGCCTTCTTATCTGGTGCAGTTGGGGTGGTTATCCTCTTAGCTTTAAACCCGACCTATGCGGTGGTTTACCTCATTTTTGTTTTTTTTGTTCAACAATTGGAAGGAGACTTAATCTATCCGCGTGTTGTGGGGGATTCAATTGGTCTACCTAGTATGTGGGTCTTATTCGCCGTGACTGTTGGTGGTGGCTTGATGGGAATCCCAGGTATGCTAATTGGGGTGCCGTTCTTAGCTTCTATTTATAAAATTATTAAGATTGATGTAGCCTACCGTGAACGTATGATTCAACAGACAGGTGACCGGGATATTGAACAAAAAGTACGATTTTTAGAGAGTCTACGTCACCAAACATTAACTGATAAAGAAATTGATAGAATATAACATCGTATAAAAATGCACAAACTTTTTCACATATAAAATCTGCACAAGTGAAAAATGGCAGAAACATTGATATATAGGGGAAGAGCACTCGATATTTGTGAGTGCTTTTTTCTTTTATAGATGGATAAAAGTGTAGAAAGTACAAATAATGTATTAAAATTTCTAAATTTGTGAAATATCGAATTTGGTTAAAGAAATATAATTTTTAAGAAAAATAACAAAAAATGCAATAAAATAACCATTTTTAAAGGTATATAATAAGTTTTTCACAAACTATCGTTTAAAATTGCTTGCTATAGACTTTGTGAGCTTTTACAAATTATACAACTTTGGTTTGTCATCCCAAAAAAATGGTGTTATTCTGAGCTTGTAAATAAATGAGCAATAGATATGTACACCGAGGAGGAAACATTTAATGAAAGTTGTAGTAGTAGGAACTAACCATGCAGGTATCTCAGCAGCAAATACATTATTAGATTCAGATCAAGACGTAGAAGTTACATTAATAGACCGTAACTCAAACTTATCATACTTAGGTTGTGGGACCGCATTATGGGTAGGTCGTCAAATCGATAGCTACGAAGGGTTATTCTATACAAAAGCTGCAGATTTCGAAGCTAAAGGTGCTAAAGTATCTTTAGAAACAGAAGTAAAAGAAATTGACTTTGAAAATAAAGTTGTTTACGCAGAAACTAAATCAGGTGAAAAATTAGAAGAAAACTATGACAAATTAGTTTTAGCAACTGGATCTCTTCCGATCGCACCTAAATTACCAGGTAACGACTTAGAAGGATTACACTTCCTAAAATTATTCCAAGAAGGTCAAGAAGTAGACAAAGCCTTAGCAGCAGACGACGCTAACGTTGTATGTGTTATCGGTGCTGGTTACATCGGTGTTGAAATCGCTGAAGCAGCAGCTCGTCGCGGTAAAGAAGTACACATCTTCGACGCAGAAGAACATTCATTAATGAACTACTACGATGTAGACTTCGCAGTAGCAATGGACGAAAACTTACGCGCTAACGGCGTACACACTCACTTTGGTGAATTAGCTGAAGAATACTTAGGTGAAAACGGTAAAGTAACAGGTCTTAAAACAACTAACGGCGAATACAAAGCTGACGTTATCATCAACTGTATCGGTTTCCGTCCAAACGCTGGATTAGGTGCAGACCACTTAGATACATTTGTTAACGGCGCTTACTTAGTAGACCGTACATTCAAAACAAACGACGACTCAGTATACGCAGTAGGTGACTGTGCAACTAACTACTCAAACGCTGTAAATGACACAGCTTATATTGCATTAGCTTCAAACGCTGTCCGTTCAGGTATCGTTGCAGGTCAAAATATCTTAGGTAACCACGTAGAAGGTGCTGGGATTCAAGGTTCAAACGGTATCGAAATCTTTGGCTTGAAATTAGTATCTACTGGTTTATCAGTACGTGCAGCAGAGAAAAACGGCTTGAAAGTAAACTACACAGACATCGAAGATACACAATTACCAGGTTTCATGCCAGCAGAAGAAAACGGTGAAGTTAAATTACGTATCGTATACGAAGAAGAATCTCGTCGTATCGTAGGTGCGCAAATGGTATCACGCTTTGACGTATCAATGGGTATCCACATGTTCTCATTAGCGGTGCAAGAACAATTAACAGTTGATAAATTAGCACTATTAGACTTGTTCTTCTTACCTCACTTCAACCAACCATACAACTACATCACTAAAGCAGCTTTAAAAGCTGAATAATTAAATCTATAATAATTGAAAAAGGGCAACCCTCTTAGCTAACATCAGCTAGGAAAGGTTGCCCTTTTTTATTGTTGGCTTGCTTAAAGCTTATCTAAAAAGAAAGCCGTCATCATATCCATGGTTTCTGTTTTAACTAAATGATCTTCATCCTCGTGTACAAAAATGATATTGTCCAAGTGGTTGTTGTCTTTCACAAACGTTGCAGTCTGATCATAAGGTACCCGCCAATCACGCTCACCATGCCAAATCAAGAAGGGTCTGCCCGCTAAGCTGTCAACTTGGGTGGACAAATCATACCGGTCAACCCAAGCCGTCAAATCTCTTAAATCATCTGGGACAAACCGGTTGGAGAGCCTGCTAGCATGTTCAATTAGTCGCTCTCGATATTGGGTTGGCGTTGGTGACCCCATCATACATGAAGCTACCTTTATTTCTGGGTGGTGGGTCAATAAAGCGGATGAAGTAAAGCCACCCATAGAAGTCCCCCCAACTCCAATCCGGTCATCTAGAATTAAGTTCAGTCTTTTGAAGTGTTGGATAATAGCGCCAAATTCAAATAAGTTACTTTGGATACTTTGCCAAAAGGTTAAAGACGGAATAGCGGATACTGGTTGCTTACGGCTACCATGGTTCATGGCATCTGGTAATATCACACGAAAACCGACTTGTGCTAGTTTACGCCCTTGAGTTAAGTTTAATTCTTTATTTGACTGCCAACCATGGTAATAGACAATCAATGGTAGAGGGGCATTGCGGTCTTGTACAGGGACAACTTCAAGTAAAGGTATCTCACCGATATGTCGTCTTCTAATGGTTGTTTTCAATTGTTCTACCTCACAATCAATTGTTTCATATTTTGTTCACCTGTTAGCATAGCGACAGGTCTAGGAGAATGCAAATATTTAGAATTAGCTAACGTTAGTAGACTAAGCTTGCTTTTATATGCAAAGAAGTTTGCAAATGTTGCTCTTTTTAATTGAGTAAACTAGTCAAAAGTATAAAGTTATTGTATGATAGAGAAAGATGATAAGGGTTTCAGGGACTATAGAAGTTCTGAAACAAAAAGTTAAAAAATGGGGGATATTTATGGAAACGAATACAAAAGACATGCCTTGGCTAGATACAAGTTTAGAAGCAAAGAAACGGGCAGAATTGTTAGTAGCACATATGAATATTGATCAAAAAATCCAACAATTACATGGTGCAATGGAAACTATTGATATCTATGGCTCTATGAGTGAAATTACAGATGAAGAAGAAATGGCAAGGCTAGCTAGTCAAATCCGTGTAGAACGTCACGTTAAAGCCAATGAAGAATTGGGTATACCACGTTACCGGATTACAAATGGACCAGTTGGTGTTGGTATGGGAGACGGTACACCAAGCCCCAAAGCAACAGCCTTACCAATGACAATCGGTGTTGCAGCAACATTTGATCCAGAATTAGCCTATGCTTACGGTGATATTATTGGTGAAGAAACTAAAACATTAGGCCAACATGTATTAGAGGGTCCAGCCGTGTGTTTACACCGTCTACCCATTTCAGGTCGTAACTTTGAATACTTTTCAGAAGATCCATTCCTATCAGGTGTGATGGGTGTTGAAATCACTAAAGCGATTCAAAGTCATGATGTAATTGCTATGGGTAAACACTTTGCAGTAAATGACCAAGAAGATGAACGCTTCCGCTATTCTGTAGAAATCGATGAAAATGTTCTGCGTGAATTATACTTACTACCATTTGAGATGTTAGTAAAAGATGGTGAAGTAGCCTCTATTATGTCGGCATATAATCGATTACGCGGTACTTATGCCACTGAAAATCGTTACTTATTAAATGATATTTTACGTAACGAGTGGGGCTTTGAAGGATATGTTCAAACGGACTTCTGGTCAGCACGTTCAGCTGCTGCTTCATTAAATGCAGGTTTAGACCATGAAATGCCTGATGCTAAGTGGTTAAATGAAACGAATATTAAAGCTGCCTTAGCCGACCAATCTCTTGAAGAGAAGACAATCGACCGAGCATTAATCCGTCGCTTCACGCAAATGTTCAAATTTAATGTCTTTGAAAGTGAATATAATCCGGGTGAAATTGATGCTGAGACTAACGGCCAACGTGCACGTCGCATTGGAGAACAGTCAGCTGTCTTATTGAAAAATGATAAAAATATTTTGCCACTAGATCCTAAAACACACGACAACATCTTAATTGTTGGTCAATCAAAATTTGCTGAGTTTGCCACTCAAGGTGGCGGTGGTTCTTCTAAAGTGGACCCATTATATACAGTTGCGCCTAAACAGGGAATGGAAGATGTTTTAGCCGGTTTAGACAGTCACACAAAAGTGAATGCTTTCATTGTTGCGGATGATTTAAGTAACTTAGCAGAGGCGAAAGAAGCTGTAAAGGATGCTGATGCAGTAGTCATTATGGCCGGATTAGTCGCAACAGAGGGAATGGATATGCAGACAGCTCACCAACCAAAAGACCAAGATACAATGGTAGATGCATTACTTGGGTTAAATGAGCAAACGGTTGTTGTATTAAAAGATTCAAGTCCAGTCGTATTACCTTGGATTCATAAAGCTTCGGCAGTATTAGAAGTATGGAATCAAGGGGTTGAAGATGGACATGTTGTTGCTGATTTAGTATTTGGTAATGTAAATCCATCTGGTAAAGTCCCAACAAGCTATCCAGCTCGCGATGAAGAAACTATTTTTTACGGACATGCTGAACGTCATCCAGGTGTCGATGAAGGGGAGGGTTTCCCAACAATTCGTTACTCAGAAGGATTGGAAATGGGTTACCGCTGGTACCAAGGTCAAGATATTAAGGCAGGATTTGCTTTTGGCCATGGTTTATCTTATACAAGTTTTGCAATTGAAGAAGCTAGACTAGATAACTTAGTGTCAGATGGCCACGCTCCAATTAATATTCAAGTTGCTGTAACAAATACTGGCGACCGTGATGGTGCAGAAGTCGTACAAGTTTATGTTGGCATTCCAGTTGACGGACAACCGCCGATGCGCTTAGTTGGCTTCAAGAAAGTACACCTAGCTGCTGGGGAAACAACTGATGTCACAATCACCATTGACCCATTCGCTACTAACCATCCACTAGGTGTGTGGGATAACAATGCCCACGACTTTATCATTGAACCTGGTGATTACAAGTTCTATGTAGGAAATGCAAGTGACAATACACCGTTCACTTTAACGCACACAATTCAATAAAATTTAACTTATCACAACTGGAAAAGGGTATCTGTCATTTTCCAGTTGTTTTTATGTATTTTTGATTTAGATTCTACTAAAGGATTTCTAGAATTTGCGATACAATAGAGGAAAGAAGCACAATAAAGGAGATGTTGAAAAATGGAATTACAAGATTACATGAAGATATTAGAAAATATTGGCGCAGCAGTTTTTGCTACGGTAGATAGCGATGGGAAGCCACATACGAGATTTGCTAATATTGGTGTTGCAAATGAAAATGGTATTTTCTTTATGACAAAGCCAGGTAATGAATTCTATACGCAATTAAAAGATAACGAAAATGTGTCTATTTCAGGTATGTCCAATGATGAAAATGGCATTCAAGCTATTACGGTTGAAGGTAAAGTGCGTGAAGTTGACCAATCATATTTAGAAGACATATTAAAAGATAATCCTTACGTAAAAGATGTCTATCCTGATGAAGAAGACCGTAAATCAGTGGTTGCACTTCAAGTATATGAAGGCAGTGGTTTCTATATGAATCTAAAAGCACATACTAATGGTACATTTGAATTTTCAGCAAATTAATATAAATTAACCTTTTATATAGAAGGAAATTGTAATTAGTCAATAAAGTTAGGGGAATTATATGGGGAAAAGGAAGAATAGAAATACTGAAGCTTACTACCAGAATCCAACTAGACAAAAATGGATTGGCTGGATAGTGGGCGGGGCTAAGGTTATTTTGTGGACATTAGTTTACACGCTAATTGTCTCACTTCCTCAACTATATGTGATGTATGGTAGCCTTTTAGACAATACATGGATAACAATCCTAGGAATTGTCAGCATTATCTATATGTTTGCAGTGAGCTATTGGTTCTACCGTCGTTATCAAAAGAAACATCCTGAAAATGTTATAAGTTTAACTTGGGATGATGTGCTTAAGGACTTAGGGATATTTGCAGCAGTTTTAGTGTTTAAACTAGCAATGTCTTATTTAATGTCAGGGATTTACGGTGAAGAAACTACTGTAAATGATGAAGCAATCTTTGGATTACTTGCAGGGAATACCAACATACTGTTAGCCTTGAATCTTGGATTAACTGTTATTACGATGGCACCAGTAATGGAAGAAATTATCTTCCGCGCCATGATCAGTAAAGGCATGTTTAAAGATAAGAATTTTACGGTAGCTATTATATTATCATCGATATTCTTCTCAAGTATGCATCTGTCAGGTAATATCATTTCATTTATTATTTATGCAGGAATAGGAGCAGCTTGCTTCATGGCTTATTGGCGGAAGAAAAATATTAATGACGCCATCCTAATTCACTTCTTGAATAATTTACCGGGTGCTATCATGTTAATATTTGGTTTATATTAATGAAAAATTTATAAAAAAGACCTCTTTGAACGGTGGTGTAACTTTAAAAGCACTTGTTTAAAGAGGTTTTTTTACGCTATTTTTAAGTAATGTTACATTAATGTTACGAAAACATAGCTTTTTTATTTTAAATACAAACGAATAATTTGGATTTAAGACTTTTTTAAAAGATTGATTTATTAACCTTCTTAATAGATTATTAATATTTTAAAATAATTCTAGTCTAAAAAAGACAAAAGTAATCTAAAAGTATTACCTAAATATAAGGAAAAGTGTAAGAAAGAGTAAAAGATTTGTAACCTGATTGTTACGGAAAATTGCAGTTTGCTTGTATATAATAGCTATTGTAATTAGAAATTTCAGGGGGTAGAAATTTAATGAAGTTTTCAGTAAAAAAAATGGTAGGGACATCGTTAGCGACGTCAGCGGCTTTAGCAGCCTTTGCAACCACTAATGTTTCAGCAGACGAAGTATATACAATCGAATCAGGTGATACTTTATCTGCTATTTCACGCAAATTTGACTTATCAATTGCAGACTTAATAGAAGTGAACACAATCGATAACCAAGATTTAATTATTGCAGGTCACTCTTTAAATATTCCAACTGTTGATGCACCAGTAGCAGCAAGCACAAAACGTGTTGCAGATGCTTCTAACGTATACAAAGTTGTTGCAGGTGATACTTTAAACAAAATCGCTGCAGATTTTGACACAACAGCACAAAACTTACGTGATTTAAATGGTATTTCAGGTGACTTGATTTTAGTTGGTCAACAATTAAAAGTTAAAGGTGAAGTAGCTCAAGAAACAACAGTAGAACAAATAGCTCCTGTAGCTGAAGAAACAGTTGAAACGGAAGTAGAAGCTACTCCAGTAGTAGAAGAAACTGTTAACAACTATGTAGCAGACGTAAATGGCAACTACACTGTAGTTGCTGGTGACTCTATCAATAAAATTGCAGGTCAATTTGGCGTTTCAGCGTCTGAATTACGTGTACAAAACAACTTATCATCTGACTTGATCTTAGTTGGTCAATCGTTGGCTATTCCTGGCTTAGCTGCAGCACCTGCTGTTGAAGAAGCACCAGTAGTAGAAGAAACTGAAACGGTTGTTGAAGTAGCATCTGTTGAATCAACAGTAGCTACAGAAGAAGCTGAAGTTGCACCAGTTGCAAATTCAGTAGAAGAAACTGGAACTGCTGACGCAGAAATCGAAGCACAAGTTGCAGCAGAAGAAGCTTTAGCAGCAGAAGCAGAAGCGCAAGCAGCAGCAGACGCACAAGCGGCAGCTGAAGTAGAGGCTCAAGAGCAAGCGGACGCAGAAGCAGCAGCTCAAGCGGAAGCAGAAGCCCAAGCAGCAGCGGATGCACAAGCAGTAGCCGAAGCAGAGGCTGCAGCTCAAGCACAAGCAGCGGTAGAAGCAGCAGCCCAAGCGGAAGCAGCGGCGGAAGCTCAAGCAGAGGCAGAAGCCCAAGCAGCAGCGGAAGCAGCAGCTCAAGCGGAGGCAGAAGCCCAAGCACAATCAGGTAATGTAACAGCTTTATTAAACAATGCTTATGCACAAGTTGGTGTACCTTATGTATGGGGTGGTAAATCACCTTCAGGTTTCGACTGTTCAGGTTTCGTGAACTATGTTTACAAACAAACTTACGGTGTTAACGTAGGTAGCTATACTGGTGAACAACAATATGCTGGTCCAAAAATTGCAGTTTCATCTGCGCAACCAGGCGACTTAATTTTCTGGGGTTCTTATGGTTCTCCATACCACGTGGCAATTTCATTAGGTAATGGACAATACATCCATTCACAACGTCCTGGTGAAACAGTTCACTCAGAATCAATTAATCCATACTGGGCACCATCATTTGCTGTAAGTATGGCTGCTTATAACTAAGCAATCATTTAAATAATAAATACTAAAGGTCGAGATGATTACCCCCCTCGGCCTTTTTTTAGTAGAATTTTTTTAAAATCCAGCGCGATACTAAAAGGGATGAAAGCCCTTTAATAGGCATTATTGGCAATTTCACCTAAAGGTGTTAAAATAAGGTGATAAGTTCTAGCTATTTTTCCAAGATCAGATGTTCACAATCAAGGAGAGCAAATTAATGAAAAAAATATTAATCGTTGACGATGAGAAACCAATCTCAGATATTATATCCTTCAATCTAAAAAATGAAGGATATGAAATTGATACCGCCTATGACGGCGAACAAGCTTTAGAAAAATTTGAATCATTCCAACCTGACTTAGTGGTATTGGATTTAATGTTACCGAAAATTGACGGTTTAGAAGTGTGTCGTCAAATTCGTAAAGATAGTCAAGTACCTATTATTATGTTAACTGCTAAAGATAGTGAAATTGATAAGGTATTGGGGCTTGAATTAGGGGCGGACGATTACGTTACTAAACCATTTTCTAACCGTGAATTAACAGCTCGTGTAAAAGCGAATATTCGCCGTACAGCGGTAGTTGCTGAACCAGTAGCGACTGATGAGGCAGCTGAAAAAGATAATATTATTGAAATTGGCGATCTATTAATTCACGAAGATGAGTATATCGCCTCAAAAAATGGACAAGACGTTGAGTTAACACATCGAGAGTTTGAGTTATTGCATTATCTTTCTCAACATATTAACCAAGTAATGACCAGAGAGCACTTGCTTCAAACGGTGTGGGGGTACGATTACTTCGGTGACGTTCGAACAGTGGATGTGACCGTTAGACGTTTACGTGAAAAGATTGAAGAAAATCCGAGTCATCCAAAAATTTTAATTACTAGACGAGGCGTTGGTTATTTCCTTAAAATTCCAACCCAAGAATAGAGGTCAGTCATGCCAAATACAAGGAAAAAAACTGGGATTCCTTTTTTCAAATCAATACATTTTAAAATTCCCATTATTTTTATATTAACACTACTAATTTCGCTCCAAATTGTCGGAGCGTATTTTATTCGTTCTCTAGAAACGGAGATGTTAACTTCGTTTGATGACCAAGTAAATAGTCAGACAACTTTTATCATTGATAATATACAAACGGTGATGGAAGGTGAAGATTTGAATGAGGATGAAAAAGAAACGCAAGTGAATTCGATCTTGCGTCGTTTTAATAATGATAGTGTATTAGAAATTCAATTATTCGATAGTAATGGATTTTTACTTGCAACGTCAAATCCTACATCACAAGCCTATATTGGGCAAAGAACTGTGGATGAAGATATAGAAGAAACATTATATACAGGTATCAGAAGTGAAACTTCGGGTTATGACTCAAACCAAGAAATTCGCATCAAAAAATTTGTGACACCAATTTTTTCTACGGCATCTTCTGGAGCCATGATTGGTATTTTAAATGTGACTGCAAATCTGGAGACCATCTATAGTCAGATTCAAAATATAATGTCTCTATTCTTGATTGCATCAGGTATTTCACTTGTCTTTACAACTGGTTTGGCTGTATTAATTTCCAGTCAAATTATTAATCCTTTACAAAAAATGCGTGATCAAACAAAACAGATTGCAGAAGGTAATTATTCAACTACACTAGATATCAATTCAGAGGATGAAATTGGTCAACTAGCAGAATCTATTAATTATCTATCTGTTCGAGTAGGGGACGCTCAAGACTTAACTGAAGCAGAAAGACAACGTTTAGATTCAGTTCTGCGCCATATGACGGATGGGGTTATTGCTACTGACCGACGCGGGAAAATCACTATTATCAATGACCGGTCATTGAGTATTTTGAATAAAACCCAAGAAGAAGTCATTGGAGAATCTATTATTGAAGCGCTTGACTTATCTGAACGGTTCTCATTTAGAGAATTATTTGATCAACACGATTCAATCCTACTAAATTACGCAAATGATGAAGGGGAAACTATTATACGCGCAGAATATTCCGTTATTCAACGTGAGTCTGGATTTATTTCGGGACTTGTTTGGGTGCTAACCGATATTACTGAACACGAAAAAATTGAACGTGACCGCAAGCAATTTGTATCTAATATTTCGCATGAATTACGTACACCTTTAACCAGTGTCCGTTCATATAGTGAGGCGTTAGTTGATGGTGCGATTAAAGATGAAAAAGTTGCTGTCGAATTTTTAAATGTTATCCAGACTGAAACAGATCGTATGATTCGTATGATTTCAGATTTACTACATTTATCACGAATGGATGCAAAACAACAAGTTATCAACCGTGAACTAATTATTTTCAAAGACTTAGTCAACCATATTCTGGATCGCTTTGATATGATGCTTCAATCTGAAGATTATGAAGGCAAAAATTATATTATAAAACGTGAATTAATGGAGGAGGAGGTCTGGGTAGAAATTGACCAGGATAAATTAATTCAAGTTATTGATAATATTATGAACAACGCGATTAAGTATTCACCAGATGGTGGGACAATTTATGTTCGTTTAATGTCTACACACAATCAACTTGTTTTGAGTATTCAAGACCAAGGACTAGGTATTCCTCAAGAATCCATTCCGCACCTATTTGATCGTTTCTACCGAGTGGATAAAGCACGGTCACGAGCGCAAGGTGGTAGTGGTTTAGGTTTATCTATCGCTAAAGAAGAAATCGAATTACATAATGGGACAATTTGGGTAAATTCTATTGAAAATAAAGGAACCACCTTCTTTATCTCTCTTCCATTTGAAGAGTTTGATAGTGATGATTGGGCAGGGGAGGATGAATGGGCCGATGAAGAAGAATAATTGGAATTGGGTCCTTCATGCGCTATTAATCATACTCGCGCTTGTATCGGTTGCAGCCTCTGTAAGTAATCTATATGGACCTAGTGCTTTAAACTCTTGGTTTAGTCAACTGAATCAAGAGCGAAGTGGTGAAACGACTACGGAATTAAATAATATGGCCATTTCTAATGAAACAACTGATCAAAATTCTAAAGAAGAAGTTGAAATTACTGCTTCTCAAACCCTTATATTACATAATGGGGCAGGCGAGTATGTAGGCATTAACAATATGTCTGCAATCAAAGAATTGAAACATGTGGCTGCGGGCTTTGATTATGAAAATAATGTTGAAGAAGATTCTGCTTATAACATTCGAAATTATGTGCAAACTCAAGCATATGTTGAAGATAAATTAATCAATGAGACCCCAATTAATTTATTAATTGCGGATGCCACTAGGTTGCCACAAGAAGTCCAAGAAATGACGGTTACCTCTTATGTATATATCATGGATACTAATGAAGTTTATTTGATGAATGAAGTGACGAATACTGCTTATTCATTAACGATATCAGATAATATCGATGATGTGATGGCACGTGTCGATAATTATTTAGCTACTTATGATGATCAAATGTCTCCAGTAGAACCCGTAACGTTAGCAAACGGCTTGTCATATGTGACAAAAGAAGCGGAAGAAATCGACAGGTTAACCTATTTACAAGAGCGACAACCGACAACTTATTTCTTGAATCACTTTTTCGAAACGCCTGAAGATATTCATGATTATTCAATGAATAATATTTCTCGTTACTATACAGAAGGGCGTCAATTAACGATTAATATGGAAACTTTCGAGGTAGTCTTACTACAAGAAAATGCTGAAGTTGAGGAAACAACTCTAAACCAACAGATTGAAGTAACTTCTGCAGCTATGGCAGATATTCTAGCTGACCAAACTTCGTGGCTATATGCTGAGGCTAGAGGTGAAGAGAATGAAATGGTGACCTACCGTAAGTACATTAATTCACTTCCTGTATTTGGTAATAATTACGTGTCAAAAACACAATTTGTTATGGCAGGTAATACGATTCAAAATATCTACATGTCAGCATTAACTATTCAAACGCAAGTAACGGACTTGTCTGAATCATATACTGTTATGAGTGGTGTGAATGCCTTAGATTTGTTGAATAATGCGGGTTATCCGAATGAAGATATTTCTGAATTAATACTAGGTTACCGTTGGGTACAAAATCCTGAAATGAGTCGTTTAGTTGAATTAGTCCCATCATGGCACGTACAAATTGGTAATAAGTGGTTTATGCTGGAAGACTTGATTGATATGGACCAGTATTCTTCTCTAAAAACTAGTTATACAGAGTCTGGTGAGCCTGTAGACTTATCTGTTTACTTTGAAAACCTTGGACAACAAGTGAGTGAGGAAGAAGCAAAAACTCAACTAGATGAAAGCATTTCGGAATCATTTTCTTCAGAAGTGGTGGAAACTGAATATTCACAAGTTTTAAATCCACCACTATCTGATAGTAATGGTGATGGGGAGGGGAACTAGAAATGAACTTTAAAAAAGTAGAGATTATTTTTATTCTAGCCTTCCTCATTCTAGATGTATTTCTTATTAATATATTTATCAATAAATATGTTGGTACGCCAAGTCAAGCAATTGAAAATCAGTCGATGGATATTGTGACAGAATTCAAAGCAAATAATATTCAATACGATGAAATTTCAGACGAAATTTTACGGATACCCTTTGTACGGGCATTGAATACGACTTTAAATGAAGAAACTGTTTCTGAACTAACTGAAGATACACAAAGTGTTGAAGTAAATGCCAACCAAATTCTGGCACAAATTAATACACCTATTCAATTAGAAGGCGTGACTGCTGAGACACCATCAGGCGAGCTTTCAGATAGTGCCTTATCAAGTTTAAATCAGTTTGTTAATAGCGAAGTATACCAAGGCAGCCAATACCGCTTTATAAGTTATGATAAGCTAGCTAGTAAGGTTACTTATATGCAAGAAACTGCTTCAGGCGCAGTGGTTGCAGATGGTAATGGAGAAATTATTTTTCAAGTGAATGATGATTATGCTGTTTATGCCTATGATCAAACGATTACTGGAGAAACTGCGTCTCAAGGTGAGGAACGTACTGTAATTAGTGAGCAACAAGCCTTAGAAAATGCCTTTTTAAATAACAGTATTCCAGATGAGTCTATTATTTTGCGTTCATTCTTGGCTTACCGCGAAACCTTAGCGCTTGATGAAATAACCCTCTACCATCCGGTGTGGACTTTATTGATTCTAACAAATGAAGGAACCACTCAGCGCGTATTTGTAGATGGTATCAATGGGGCAATTATGACCCAGTAATTGGAAAGAGGACGATTCATGTTTCAAAATTATCAAGAAAAAGTCAGTAATCACTGGCACCAGTTTACGATTATCCTAGCCAGCTTAGTGGCAATGTTCCTTTTTGCGGGGGATAAGACAGGCGTACTAGCGGATGTGTCGGTGAGTGACTATACGGCGATTGTGAATGTAAAAGCTGATGGGACCATGCAACAAGATGAAACGGTTAGTTTTGATGTGAAGGGGACCGTTGAGGAATTTAACCACTGGATTTCCCTGACTGATATGAGTAAGTTGGCCAATCTTGGCGTGGAAATGAAGAGTGTGTCGGCAGATTCTTATTTCACTTTTGTGGAGAGTGATTCAAATGAAGTGGGGACTTTTACGGTTTCTACTGCCGATGATCAAGGGGCGGACATCACCATCTACAATACGGTGACGAATGCACCACATATTACCCAGGTTTCAGCGACGATTTCAGATGCTTGGACCAATTATTCTGAGTGGACGATTTTAAAGAGTAGCTTTCTAGCATTACCCTATGACGTCGATCAAGCCACTTTAACTGTCACATTCCCGCAAGCCGTGCCGAAAGACCAATCTGATTTAATCATTTCAGGTCCTGGCAAAACGGACTTGCAATGGGCTGACGATAGAAAATCATTTACAATCACAGTAGATAACTTAAAAGCTGATGAAAGCGTGGCCCTTCAAATGTACATGCCAGTGTCCATTCTACCTGATAACCAAAAGGTGGGGGCAGACTCAGAAGGACAAGCGACAATTGAAAGTATGCAGGCTAGCCAAGAAGCAGCGACTAGTTTACAAAGACGCCAGACCATGCAAATCTGGATTGTGGCGGGGGCTTTATTTGTCTTAATTTTTGCTTATACCATTTATCTATATATGAAGAAGCGCCAAATTGTGGTTGCAGTGCCGAATAAGAAAGGCTTTGTGGAGAGTCAACCCAATGCTTACGGTCCGCAAACTGTGGCGCGGTTAATGGGTAAAGGGTATTCGGACCATCAAAAGATTGTCTTGTTAGTCTTAGAGATGATTCAAGCAAAAGTTTTTGCGGCCCATTTTGAAGTTAATAAACGTGGCCAATTAACGGATATTCAAGTATCAACATTGAAACAGGAAGTCAATAATCCAGCAGGTCAATTATTATTAACGAGGCTTCAAGAAAATACCCAAACCAGTCGTGATGTGGTGTCTTTAAATGACTTAGTTTTTAACAATACGGGCAAGGTGACGATGATGTCACGATTTGGCCGGAAATTAGTCCGTAAGATTAACCAAGTAGCTAAACAACCCTTAACCAAAGACGGTGTTTATAGTAAAATGAATCAAGTTTACATGGCTATTCTAACCCTTTATATGGTAGCATGGTTATTTGGAACAGGTTTCGTGATTTACTGGCAATTGCAGCTGCAAGCTTTAAATGTATGGGCTTCGTTATTGCTGGTTGTCAGCGTGGCTTTGGTTGCCCTTTTACAAAAAAATGTCTTACCAATGCGGAGTGAAAAAGGGGTATCCTTATACAAGTTGTGGCAGGGCTATTTGAAGGGCATCGGCAGCCAGTTAATGAATCCGGATGCTTGGGGCCGTCAATCGGCAGAATGGTTGGACCATCAATATTTATATGCTTGGGTTGCGGGGTCGAATGTGAAGGTTGCTAAGGCGCTGGAACAAGAGGCACAGGTTGTCCAGTTACCTTTGATGGGTTCGGCACAAGCAATTGACCATTTACAGTTAGGGAAATTGAAGTGGCAACCACAGGCTGAGGAAGTTTCGGATGATGACGTCGCTGAATAGTCGGTGACAAGATGAAGAATAATAAATGAAAAAATAACAGTATTTAGATCTAGAAGGAGGCAATCATGGAGACTGCACATAATGATTTCACAATGCGTGTTTCCATGCTCGGCAGTAGCTCTAGCGGAAACGCTACTTATATTGAAACCCCTAAGCGGAAGATTTTAGTGGACGCAGGATTTAGTGGGAAAAAGATGAAGGAATTGTTAGCGGGCATTAATCGCGATATCAATGAGATTGATAGTTTATTTATTACGCATGAACATTCAGACCATATTAAGGGGATGGGTGTTTTGGCGCGTAAGTATGATTTAAATGTCTATGCTAATGAGGCGACCTGGCAAGCAATTGGGAGTAAGGTTGGGGTTATCCCAGTAGAAAAACAGCATGTCATGGAGCAAGGTGATATACTAACTTTAGGCGATGTGGATATTGTGTCCTATGGTGTGAGCCATGACGCTGCTGAACCGCAGTTTTATGCCTTTCAAAAGGATGACCGACAGTTTACCATTCTAACGGATACAGGTTATGTGAGTGACCGGTTAATTGGCTTATTGAAGAATTCAGATGGCTATTTAATCGAGTCAAACCATGATTTAGATATGTTGCGGATGGGTGCTTATCCTTGGTCTTTAAAACAACGTATCCTTGGTGATGAGGGCCATTTATCAAACGATGCCGGTGCTCAAGCCATGATTGATATGATTGGGGATAGAACGAAACGTATCTATCTAGGCCATTTATCTAAAGAGAATAATATGAAGTCGATTGCACATCAAACATGTGTATCAAAAATGGTTCAGGCTGATCTTGGTGTTCATGATCAGTTTGAGGTATATGACACCAATCCAGACAAGCCAACAAGCTTGTTTACCTTATAAATTTTTATAAATATTTATAGAATCGCCTGTAAAAAGTCATAAACAATTCAAATATACCTACTATAATCAAAGTATTAAGAGGCTAAAATAAAAATCGAGGGAGATGAGCAAATGTCTCAGTCAAATAATCCAAATAATTTAAACGACCAGTCATCAGTGGATAACCAAAATGATGAACCAATTAAAAACCCAAATGAACCACATAGACCTGAAAAGAAAGAGCGTAAATTAACCGCCTTACAATCAGGCTTAATTGGGGGTGCAGTTGCTGCTGTATTAATTCTGGTGTGGGGCTATGCTGTGACTTCTGCCAACGATACAGAAGATCAGATTTCAACAGAAGAAGTGCAATCAATTGTAGATGAGGCAGTTTCTAGTACACAAGCAGCTAATACAGCGTCTTCTGTCCAATCGACTTCACTTGATGTGACTACAGACGTTTCCGAAACAGTAGCTAATGTACAAGATTCAGTTGTCTCTGTTGTCAACATGACGGAGTCTGTGTCAACGTATGATTTATTCGGATTTACTTCACCAACTCAAGGAGAAACTACAACAGAGTCTTCAGAATTAGAAACTTCTTCTGAGGGTTCAGGTGTTGTCTACAAGGTTGACGGGGACACTGCTTATGTTGTCACTAACAATCACGTAATTGACGGGGCAGATGCGATTAATATTATTATGGCTGATGGTACCCAAGTTGAGGCTGAAGTGGTTGGTTCTGATCCATGGACTGACTTAGCGGTATTGGAGATTTCTTCAGATGTTGTGACAACAGTTGCTGAATTTGGGGATTCTGAAAGCCTGAAAGTAGGGGAACCTGCTATTGCAATCGGTTCACCTTTAGGTTCTGAGTATGCGACTACTGTAACGCAAGGGATTATCTCTGGTTTAGACCGTTCGGTAGCTGTTGATATAGATGGCGACGGCACATCTGACTGGGTGGCAAATGTTATTCAAACGGATGCTGCTATTAATCCAGGTAACTCAGGCGGCGCATTGTTAAATGCAGCTGGACAAGTTATTGGGATTAACTCGATGAAAGTTTCTAGTGATCAAGTAGAGGGTATGGGCTTTGCCATCCCAGCAGGTGAGGTGCAAACAATCATTGGTGAACTGGAAGCCAATGGCGAAATTGTTCGTCCGGAATTAGGTGTATCTATGGTTGACCTTAACCGAGTGTCATTAGATTATCAATCACAAAACTTACAATTACCTGATGATGTTGATGGTGGTGTTTATGTTGCAGAAGTATCAGCAGGATCGGCGGCAGAAGCAGCTGGTTTACAAGCTGACGATGTCATCGTTGAGTTTGCAGGTGAAGCTGTAACGGATTCAGCATCACTACGTCAAGCTTTATACCAACAAAAATCTGATGCAAGTGTAGAAGTTTCCTTCTACCGCAATGGTGAATTACAAACAGCGACTGTACAGTTACAACCACAAGACAACAGTTCCGCAACCCAATAAAGAAGAAATTCTGTTCAATTACATAGAATTATTAAATAATATAAATGAAGCTCAACCGTCAGTTAATATCGGTTGAGCTTTTTCGATGGTATAACTTGCATCAGGTGGAAAGTATCATTTGATTTATCGAGGGATAGAAAACTTAGAGACTTGTCCACTTATCCCCATACCTTATCCACATAGATGTGGATAAAATGGTGTGGATGTGTATAAAATGTTAGTACCGCTTAAAACATTGAGATATAAGCTTTGTGAATTGTGAACCTTTCTGTGGATAGTGGGGATAAGTATGGGGATAGATTGTACTTTTTGCAAAATGCTGATAAATCAGCTCTAATGCTTGTGGGAAATGTGGATAGTTATAAACATTAGGTAAATGAATAATAAAAAAGGTTGAGACCAGCAGTGTCCCAACCTAATAGTTGCATAAGGATTGTTAACGGATTTCATGTAAATAGTCAGCTTTTTCAAATTTGTTAGTATTAGCAATAGCGACATAGATATCATCGGCTTGGATGATATAGTCAGCCGGGAAGGTTGTGGTTAATGCTTCACGGCGACGTTTGCGGATACCAATGATATTGATATCGTAACGTTGACGTGCATTCAATGAAGTGAGTGATTTGCCCACCCATTCTTCTGGCGCACGGAATTCTACTAAAGATGTTTCGTCATCTAAGTTAATAACTTCTTCAATGGTATTGTGGATCATACGGCGAGCAATTTGTACACCGGATTCTTTTTCGGGTTGTACAAGTGTATCTACACCTAGCGCTTCTAAAACTTTACGATTTGTTTTATTTTTAACCTTACAGATGATATGGTTAATGCCCAGTTCTTTTGCATTAATCACACCTAATACAGAAGCTTCAAGGTTGGTACCTGTAGAAATAACAATCGCATCACATTGGCCAAAACCAAGGTTACGCATATATTCTATATCAGTAAAGTCTCCAACTGAACCAACTGTTAAGTAACCATCTAAACGGTCAACATTTTTTTCATCTAGGTCACAGGCAATGATTTCAACGCCGTTTTCGGATAATTCTTTAGCGATTGTAGAACCAAAAATACCTAAACCTAAAATACCTACTAAATTCATTTTTCCCATTTTATAACACCTATCCTATTAAAATATTTGTGTTTGTATATTTAATATCACGTTTTTTATCTTGTTTACTTGGTAATAAAGAAAGGAACATAGTCATTGGACCAATCCGTCCGATAAACATTAATGCCATTAAAATAATTTGACTAGCCATAGAAAGCGTTGGTGTTAAATTGGCTGTTACACCAACGGTTGCAAAAGCAGAAATGGCTTCAAATAGTACGTATAAGAAATCTACTTGAGGATCAAAAGTTAAGATTAAACCAGAACCGATAATCAATAAAGTGGTATATAGTAAGAAAATAACGAAGGCCTGACGCAAGAGTTTAGCTGGAATCGTATGTTTATCAAAGTTGACAAATTCTTTTTGTCTAATTTCAGCAATAGCTAGCATTAATACTAAAGCAAATGTTGTTGTTTTTAAACCACCCGCAGTACCACCAGGACTCCCACCGATAAACATGGTAACAACGAATATCAATATACTAACAGGGTGTGCCAAAGTATAATCGATAGAAGCAAATCCAGCGGTACGCATCGTAACCGTTTGGAAAACAGCAGTCATGAACTTGTTACCAATACTCATCTCTCCAATTGTGCCGGTATTGTTCCACTCGAAGGCTAGAAATAACACAGTCCCTAGCGTAATGATTAGGATGGTCATTTTTAATGCCAATTTAGTATGTGGTCGTAAATGTCGTACCGCATTTTTTAAGGCAAACTTAGGTCTAGACCGGTCAAACTTTTTGATTTGATTGGTTACATCGAACCATACTGAGAAACCAATACCACCTAAAATAATTAAAGAAATAATAGTCCAGTTAATTACGGGCTGTGTTTGTAGGGCGATCATAGATGAATTGCTAAGTGGGTCAAACCCAGCATTACAGAAAGCAGAAACCGCCATAAAGATACTTAGAAAAGTACCGCGACCTAAACCATATTCAGGAATAAAATAAGTAGCAAAGAGTAAAGCACCAACACCTTCAATAATAAAAGTGTATCGGAAAATTTTACCTAGCC
The DNA here is from genome assembly GCF_001543205.1 of Aerococcus urinaeequi. NCBI lineage: Bacteria > Bacillati > Bacillota > Bacilli > Lactobacillales > Aerococcaceae > Aerococcus > Aerococcus urinaeequi. The sequence goes on along the minus strand of NZ_CP014162.1, from coordinate 584,660 downwards.
AATTGGCAATATCGTTAAGTGAACTGTTGTTTAAAGCACCGGAAACAGCAACTTGGTCACGTATGCGGACATTTTGGCCAATTCTAAAATAAATGAGCGAGATGAATGTCATCAAACCTAAACCACCGATCTGGATTAACATCATCATAATAATTTGTCCAAATGTATTATAGGTATCAAAAATGGATTCAACCCATAAACCTGTGACACAGACAGCAGAAACAGCAATGAATAGATGATCAAAGTATGTTGCATCTGATGTGGCCACCTGGCTAATTGGTAGACTCAGTAGTAGTGAACCTACAAAGATGACGACAGCAAACGACAAAGCAATTTTTTTTGCGCTTGATAATTGACTTACCGGTTTTAGAAAATAACGCAGTGCCCTATGTATTAAATTAATTGTGATAACCTCCCATAAAGCTTGATGACTTTAAGAAATTTTAAGACTCATTTTTCAAATACGATTAATTATAAACACTTTAGCAGAAAAATCTAGTAGAATAAAAAATAAAAAAGTTAATAACGAAATATTTGCATGATAGGAGTTATTTTTGCATGTTAATTAAAATTATCTCAGTTGGTAAATTGAAAGAAAAGTACCTAAAACAAGGCATTGAAGAGTATAGCAAGCGCCTTTCGCGCTATACAAAGATTGAAATTATTGAAGTGAAAGACGAACCAACAAAAGAAAACGCTAGTGAATCGGAAGATGAAATGGTGAAGAATGCGGAAGGTGAACGTATCTTGAATAAAATAAAACCGGATGATTATGTTTATCTGCTAGCAATTAACGGACAAATGCTGTCCTCACCAGAATTAGCTAAATCAATGCAAAGTCAAATGACCCGGGGGAAATCAACTTTAGTTTTTGTGATTGGTGGTTCCTTAGGTACGAGTGAAGCGGTCAATAAACGAGCAAATCAAGCTGTTTCTTTTGGCAGAATGACCTTACCTCATCAGTTGATGCGATTGGTCTTAACAGAACAAATATACCGAGCTTTTAGAATACAAAATAACGAACCATATCATAAATAAATGAGGTTTTTACGTAAAACCATAGCACAATCTAATGCTAATTCACTAGAATAATATTTTTTTGACTTACTTTCAATATTTTTGAATGAGCATTATAATTTGGAATGATGCTAATATAGAACCTATGTGATCAAATTTGATTAAATTTAAAATATATTATAATAATTGTATGTATACAACAAGGGAGCGGTCTAAATGGCAGAAAGAGTTAATAGTGCAGATTTAGGATTTGAAAAAGAAATATTTAAAGCAGCTGATAAGCTACGTGGAAATGTCGATGCTGCAGAATACAAAAACATTGTACTTGGTTTAATTTTTTTAAAATTCATATCCGATAGTTTTGAAGAACGCCATCAAGAATTAGTCGATGAAGGCGATGGTTTCGAAGAAGATCGAGATGAATATATCGCAGAAAACATCTTCTTTGTCCCAGAAGAAGCCAGATGGGATTATATTGCGAAACAAGCAACAACGCCTGAAATTGGTCAAGTAATTGACCAAGCAATGGTTTCAATCGAAGAAGAGAACGACCGTTTACGAGGAATCTTACCTAAAAACTATGCGCGACCTGAATTAGACAAACGTCGTTTAGGAGAGGTTGTTGATTTATTTAATAACTTAAAATTAAAAGAGCATGGAAACTCAAAAGATATTCTAGGCCGTACCTATGAATATGCGATTTCTCAATTCGCGAGTTTAGAAGGCAAAAACGCCGGTGAATTTTACACTCCAGCTGGAATCGTAAGCACTCTAATCGAAATTTTAGAACCTTATGAAGGTCGAGTATATGACCCATGTTGTGGGGCAGGCGGGATGTTTGTTCAATCTGCGAAATTTGTCGAACGTCATCAAGGTAGAGTAAACAATCTTTCTATTTATGGTCAAGAAGCTAATGCCAATACATGGAAATTAGCGCAAATGAACTTAGCGATTCATGGTTTAGAAGGGGATTTAGGTCAAGGCGCTGCTGATACATTTTATAATAACCAGCACCAAAGTATGCGAGCAGATTATATTTTAGCGAATCCGCCGTTTAACATGAGCGATTGGGGTGGAAATCAATTAGCTGAAGATACACGCTGGCAATATGGTACACCACCAGAAGGAAATGCGAACTATGCGTGGATGCAACATATGATTTACCACCTAGCCCCTCAAGGTAAATTAGGCCTCGTTTTAGCCAACGGTTCTTTATCTGCAGGAGGACGTGAAGGTGAAATCCGAGCGAATATTATCAAAGATGATTTAGTTGAAGCAGTTATTTCAATGCCGGATCGGTTATTTTATTCGACTGGAATTCCAGTATCTCTTTGGATCATTAATAAAAATAAAACTCAAAAAGGGAAAACCTTATTTATTGATGCCCGTAGTTTAGGTGAAATGGTTACTCGTGCGCATCGCGAATTATCCGTAGAAGATATCGATAAAATAGCGAACGCTTATCGTAATTTTGTAAAAGGTGAAGACGTTCAAAAATTAGGTTATGTTCATGAAGCAGATTTAGAAGAAATTGGACAGAATAACTTTGTCTTAACACCTGGTCGTTATGTTGGCTTAGAAGAAGTGGAAGATGATGGAATTCCGTTTGAAGAAAAGATGGAAGGGTTAACCGCTGAACTAGGAGAATTATTCAATAAATCTCACAAGTTAGAAGAAACAATCAGAGAACAGTTAGGTGGGATTGGATTTGATGTCTAAACCATTAAAAGAAATTACAAAGAAAATTGCTAGCGGTGCAACTCCAAGTGGTGGGAAAGAATCATATAAAGATTTTGGAATTTCTCTTATTAGAAGTCAAAATATATTAGATTTTGACTTCGACTATAATGGGTTAGCTTTTATAGATGAAGATCAAGCTCAAAAATTAAAGAACGTTATAGTTGAAAAAAATGATATTTTATTAAATATTACTGGTGATTCTGTAGCTAGGTGTAGTATTGTCCCAGAACAAGTATTACCAGCAAGAGTGAATCAACATGTAATGATCATTAGAGTGGATGATAAACAAGCTAACTATAAGTATGTATTTTATTATCTTCAATATATAAAAAGATACTTATTACAGTTAGCAAGTGGTGGAGCAACTAGAAATGCTTTAACTAAAACGATGATTGAAAATTTAGAATACAATCATCGCTCAATTGAAGAACAAGAGGCAATAGCAAATATTCTTTCGTCTTTAGATGATAAAATTGAGATTAACAATGCTATCATTGCTAATCTTGAAGAACAAGCTAAAACAATTTTTAAATCATGGTTTATGGATTCTGCATTATTTCAAGATGAAGAGTTTGAAACTAAAAAGCTGGGAGAATTATTTGAATTTATAAAAGGTAAAAAACCAAAAACAATAAGTGAAGTGAAAAAAGAAGGATTTGTACCATATCTTGTAAAAAAATATATAGATGGTGATGAAGCAACATTCACATCTAGTGATGATGGGATTTTAATAGATGATCTTGATATTTTCATGTTAATGGATGGGGCAAATTCTGGTAATATTTACTACGGATATCATGGTATTTTGGGGTCTACATTTAGCTTTTTAAAAAATGTTAATGAGATGGTTAACGAGTATATTTACTGGTATCTCCTTATTAATCAAGAGTCTGTTAAAAATCAAAATACTGGATCAGCTATTCCTCATGCTAATAAAGACTATATAAATAATCTTGAAGTTGCGTTACCTATTGATATTGAGACCAATAAAGTGTTAAAAAGGCTAAAAGATATAAGATTATACACGATAAATATCCGTAGAGAGAATAACAAATTATCAGAATCTCGTGATACTCTTCTTCCTAAACTCATGTCAGGAGAACTTCGAGTTGAAGATACGGTGGAGGCCGAATAGACATTAATTGTAATTAAAACTCTCATTAGGAGGTGAGACGATGGCAGATGTTAAATTTTTAGAAGAAGGACTGGAAAATGTATTCTTAAAAGAAATTCAAGATTTAGGCTATCAGTTTATTCCTTCACAAGAAATTGTGCGTTCAAACTACAAAATGCCGATTGCTGAGGAGATTTTGAAAGATAGTTTAGTTCAAATAAATACAGCTGTTTCTTTAGATGTCATTGAACGAGCGATTTATCAAATCCAACATATTGATGCTGGTTTATTGGTTAATCGAAATGAGCGATTCTTTAACTATCTTCAAAATGGGGTAGAAGTGAGCCATTATGAACAAGGCAAACAAAAAACGACACGGGTTCATTTAGTGGATTACGAGAATGTTGATCAGAATGATTTTATCGTGACCAATCAATATACGATGATAGGAAAAGAACAAAAACGACCGGATATTATACTTTTCTTGAACGGATTACCTATTGTTGTGATTGAATTAAAGTCTGCTTCCACAATTCACGCGGATGTATCGAGTGCTTATCGTCAAATTAAAAACTACCAGCATGATATTGAGGAGCTCTTTGTTTATAATGCGTTCAATATCATATCTGACTTTACCTATACAAAAGTTGGTACCATCACATCCAATGAATCTTGGTATAAAGAATGGAAGACAACGGATGGAGACTACGAAAGTACTCGATTTGCAGATTACAGTACCTTACTTGAAGGTATCTTACAAAAGGATCGATTGTTAGACATCCTGAAAAACTTTATTTTATTTGAACATAAAGATGGCTCTACTGTTAAAATTATGGGGCAATACCATCAATATTTTGCGGTACATAAAGCCGTTCAATCGACACTCCAAGCGATGGCAGATGGAGATGGTCGTGGTGGTGTGTTTTGGCATACTCAAGGGTCCGGAAAATCATTGTCTATGGTCTTTTACACGCAGCTAGTGACGCGAGCCTTAGACCAGCCAACATTTGTGGTGCTCACAGATAGAAATGATTTGGATGATCAGCTCTATGGGCAGTTTTCACGAGTGCAAGAATTTTTAAGACAAACACCTATTCAAGCGAATTCTCGAAGTCATTTAAAAGAATTACTGAATGATCGAAAATCAAATGGGATTTTCTTTTCAACGATGCAAAAGTTTGCTGAATCGGAAGGACCATTAACGAACCGACAAGATGTGATTGTAATGGCGGATGAAGCCCACCGTTCACAATACGGGTTAAGAGAAAAGGTTTCACGAGAAGGTAAAATCCAACATGGAATGGCACGAATCGTGCGTGAATCTTTACCAAAAGCGACGTATATAGGATTTACTGGAACACCGTTGACGGAAAATGACAAAGACACCCAAGAAGTCTTTGGGAACTATATCGACGTGTATGACATGTCTCAATCTGTAGAAGATGGAGCGACAAAGCCTATTTTCTATGAAAACCGTGTCATCAATTTAAATTTAAACGACCAAGTCTTAAAACAAATCGATGCGAAATATTCGGAGCTTGCAGAACAAGCAGAAGAAGCAGATATAGAAAAAAGTAAACAAGAGCTGAGCCGATTAGAAGTTCTTTTAGGTTCAGATGAAGCAATAGATACATTAGTGCAGGATATTATCCATCATTATGAAGAAAATCGAGAGCATCTGCTCACAGGAAAAGCAATGGTGGTTGCTTACAATCGTCGCATTGGAATTGAAATGTACCAACGTATGCTAGAACTGCGACCTGAATGGCAAGATAAAGTAGAAGTGATTATGACTGGAAATAACAATGATCCAGTTGAATGGAAAGAAATTATCGGATCAAAAGCAGACCGGGATGAATTGGCACGTAAATTTAAAGACACCGAAGATCCGATGAAAATCGCTATTGTTGTTGATATGTGGCTAACAGGTTTTGATGTACCTAGTCTGTCTACAATGTATATTTATAAACCAATGAAAAGCCATAACCTGATGCAGGCGATTGCTCGAGTGAACCGGGTTTTTGAAGATAAAGAAGGTGGCCTGATTGTTGACTATATAGGCATTGGCAAAGCATTAAAAGAAGCGATGAATGACTATACTACAGCTGACCAAAAGGCCATTGATAATGCGAATATCAGAGATTCAGCTTATCCAAAGTTTCAAGAAAAACTAGAAGTTTGTCGTAACGTGTTTTTTAATCGGTTTAATTATTCTAAAATCTTTTCTAAAACCATCACCGATTCTGATATGGCAAACCTAATTCGTGATGGGATTGACCATATCTTAAGCTACAATGAAGAAATGCAGAAGGATTTTAAAGACCAAGCATATCAATTAAAACAAGCTCATACGTTATGTTCTTCAGTCACAACAGAAGCCGAACAAAGAGAAGCAGCTTATATTGAAGCGGTTCGAATTAGTGTGAACCGAATTGGCAGCAGTACATCAGCACTTTCAAAAGCTGAGATTAATGAACAAATCAGTGAACTCTTACATCAGTCGATTCAAAGTGAAGGGGTCATTAATCTTTTTCAAGATTTTGAACGTGGATTTAGTCTTTTCGATCCAAATTTCTTAGAAAAAATCGAGAAAATGGAACAGAAAAACTTATCAGTAGAGCTTTTGAATAAATTACTGACAGATGAAATTCGTGCAATCATACGAACGGATATCGTAAAAGGTGAAGAGTTTTCAGAACGTCTAAAACGAATTATGAAAAAGTATCGTGAAGGCTTAGTCGATAATGCTGAACAACTCGACCGGTTTGCAGGCATTGCGGATGTAGTAAATGAAGATGGCGATGAATATAAGGTATCCAATCTGCATACGACACGAGAAGAGTTGATGAAGTTAGCCAAAGAAGCCATAGCTCTTGAGAAAGAACATGAAAGTCTTGGATTGAGTCGTGCAGAAATGGCATTTTACCATGCGGTGAGCAATCCAGAAAACGTGCAAGATTTCTATACCAATGATCAACTCATTCAATTAACGAAGGAATTAACAGACTCCATTGCAGATGAAATGACATCTGATTGGATGATGCGAGAATCTGGTCGAGCGAATGTCAGACGAACGATTAAGCGACTATTGAAAAGATATAAATACCCAGGTAACTATAATGAAGCCATCCAACTTGTTATTAAACAAGCAGAACATTGGGATGGTATGCAGATAGCCAACGCATGATGACATATTAGAATCTCCATATCCTATTAGTAAGGGATATGGAGATTTTTTATAAAAATTTATGAAGGGAGAATAATAGTATTGATTGATACTAAATTTAATATGCAATCTGATGCAAGAGGTGGTGACCCAGATAGTACAAGCCCGACTTTAAAAAGTTACCATAAAATTCTTTGGAATAAACCTCTTCCTAATGGGAAAATTTTTGAGTTGTCGGATAGTCAGAGAGGTGCATATTTATACCATAACTCTGAATTAGGGGGATTTTTCTTAGGTAGTGACTCAATTACGCATTCTTATAAAAATCAAAAAAATTTAAAGAGATAACTGAGCAAGTTCCAAAACACGTTAATGAACTCTATGATGCGGGTTCGACCAAAGGTGCCTTTATATTATTTCCCAATAAACGAATAGATGGTAAATATACAATAAATCAGGCCAGAGGTATAAATACTTTAATTAATGATCGATTTGACTTAACATGAGAGTGTATTCGACGTTATTATAAAGCTGAGAAAAGTCCCTTGTATGAAACCTTTCTAAGATATAATTGTTTCTTTAATTTATTTGAGACTTTTGAAGGTTATGTTAACTTCTTCTTACTAAATGACTTATTGGATAATCATGGAAATATAAAGTTTTACTTGCCATTTGATGAATTTAAAACAAGACCACAATTTAATGATGTCAGTGAATATCTTGTTTATAAAGAAAGAACGATGAATTTTATTGAGGCACGGAATAAGCGTATTAAAAATAAAATGGAATCTAAATAAAGATGTCAGTTGTGACCTAGTGTCTAGAGAGGAAATTTATGATAAATAGGTGATTAATTGGAAAAAAATAATGATAACGATTACATCAAATGATAAAATCTTATATATCGAATATGATGATTAATATATCCCCAAATTCGTAATCAAAACATGCTCTATAATGAATAAAAAAATTAAGGTGGGATCATGATGAAAGAATGGTACAAAAATAAAAGGCAATCAGTTGAAGACAAAAGACATGCGAAAAAGATCATGGATGACCAACCACTAGAATTGGAAATAACGGAAGAGATAGAAGAGGCAGAAGAGGCAGAAGAGATAGAAGAGGCAGAAGAGGTAGAAGAGGCAGAAGAGATAGAAGTAATAGATAAAATAGATGAGATAGAAGAAGAAACCGAATTTAACTCATTCTTTGAAGAAGTACTCAATAAATTTCCAAAGAAATATTCAACAATTATTCTCAATACTTACGATAAAACGAGAGTCCAAGCTGAGAAAGTTTTGGCTGATAGTAAAACGAAATTTGATAGTATTTTCGAAATGTTTTTAGAAGGTGTAGATGAGGAAACGAAAAAAAGAAGTCATGCAACCGTTCATGCTGCTTCACTTACTTCTGCTATCATCGGACTTTCACCCATACCATTTTCAGATGCATTTCTATTGGTTCCAATCCAATTAACAATGATGGCTCGATTGCATAAAATCTATGGGCAAAAGTTCTCAGAAAATCTGGGTGAATCTCTAGCAAGAGAATTAGTGATTGTAGGATTAGGGCGAAGTACGGTTGGTAATTTACTGAAATTTATTCCTGCAGTTGGTACGGTTGCTGGTGCAGCAATTAATGCGGTTGTTGCAAGTACTATCACGCAGGCATTAGGATGGGTCACTGTAAAAATGTTAAATGATGGTGAAGATATATTTGATGACGTGATGTCGTTTAAAAATCAATTTAAAAACGTTTATGATGTCTTAAAAAGTACTAATAAGACAACCGAGTAACTAAATTCCCCATAATTTAAATTCAATTATGGGGATACAATTGTATAGTTATAAGCAATGAATGCATTAATCCTTGGTGAGCACTTCTTAGTGTTATTGTTTTGGGTAGAGAGAATACGGACGTATGAATGTAAGACAAACAATTAAGCAGACAGCAAATGAATGAAGATATATGTGGCTTAATATCCTATGATTAAAGGGTATGGAGTTTTTCTAAAATAAAATACTCAACATAATGTTATATCCTGATAAAAATTATCATCGAGAAGTGGTACGGAGAACCATATCACAAATAAGTGAGGTTTTTACGTAAAACCACCGCACAAGCTGATGCGGGTACACTGATTGATTTTAAAAGGTTGTCACAATTGTGGTCAGTAGTTTGGAATGAACCATATCATAAATAAAGCTTGTTTCAGTAGGATAAATAGTAGTTAGTATACAAGATATGTTAAGATGCAAGAGAAAGACTACGTTTTATATGGATTAAGTATACAAGGAGTAGTGAGGAGTTTACGTATGAATATTTTCCCAATACATGCATTAGCAGATAATTATATTTGGATGATTGAAGATACAGATAGTGTTGTGGTTGTTGACCCCGGTGAAGCAGCAGAAGTTTTATCTTATATCAAAGTAGAAAAACCGAGCCAAATTACTATTTTATTAACACATAAACATGACGATCATATTGGTGGTGTAGCGGAAATTATCCAGGCCTACCCAGAAACTAAAATCTATGGTCCAAGTGAAGTGCCAGGTTTCGATGATATGACAATTTTAGAAGATGGTAGTCAGGTAGATATTTTAGGCCATACAGTAACTGCCTTACTTTCGGCGGGCCATACAGCTGGTCACTTAGCCTATATTGTGGATAATCAATTTCTGTTTTCAGGTGATGCTATGTTCTCAGCGGGATGTGGTCGCGTGTTTACAGGTGATTACCAAGCAGCGTTTGATGCCTTAGAAACTTTTAGCCGTTTAGACGATGACATCGCTGTATTTGCAGGACACGAGTACACCTTAACCAATTTAAAATTCGCACATTCAATACTTCCTGAAAATGAAGTATTTGCTGAAGCCTTAGGGCAAGCAGAAGTTTTAAATGCTGCAAACCATCCTACCTATCCTTCAACTATTGCTAGAGAAAAAATCATTAATATTTTTATGCAAGCAGAAGATGTCACAGCTTTTAAAGATTTAAGAAATTTACGGGATAATTTTTAAAACATTCAATGTGGAAAAATATTATGGAGAGGTAGCTGGTGGTAAGCTACCTCTCTTTTTATTTATTCTCAACCACATAAGTATTAGGGTTAGTGAAGAATACAAATTTGTACTGTACATTGCATTTTTTATATAAGAGAAGCATGAAGCTAACAAGGGGGAAAATGAAAATTTGTCATGAAAAGGTCTGTATCTCAATGTTTAAATTACTTTTTTTCTCATATTCATAAAAACAGCAATGTACAAATAAATATAGTGACAATGATTTTCTTCAAGTAAAATTGACTTGTATATCAATATAGCGTGATAATATGATGGTATAAACGCTTACATTGATAATAAGGGAGGAAATTTGTATGTGGACATTTATATTGGGTGTCACCGCTTTAGTTGTAGGATACTTCACCTATGGTCGCTATATCGAGAAAAATTTTGAGCCGAATCCAGAACGGACGACGCCAGCGGAAGTTTTACAGGATGGGATGGACTTTGTGCCTATGCCAAGATGGAAAAACGGTATTATTGAATTATTAAATATCGCTGGTACAGGGCCCGTATTTGGTCCAATCATGGGTGCTTTATATGGCCCAGTCGCTTATTTATGGATCATTTTTGGCTGTATTTTTGCCGGTGCTGTACATGACTATATGTTAGGGATGGTATCACTTAGAAATAATGGGGCACAATTACCCGCTTTAGCAGGTAAGTATATTAATAAAGGGACTATGCATGTAGTCAACTTATTTGCTTGTTTACTATTATTATTGGTAGGTACTGTATTCGTTTCGTCACCAGCAGCGCTTATTCAAAGCTTGTTGCCAGGTAATGTAGCTTTAATTATCATTATAATTGCTATTTTTATTTACTACATTATTTCAACAGTTTTACCAATCGACAAAGCAATGGGGAAAGTATATCCTTGGTTTGGTGCAATACTTATCATTTCAACTTTAGCAATCGGTTTAACATTACTCTTTGGAGACCACTCAATGATTGAATTGTCTTCAGCTACTATGGCGAACTTCCATCCTAAAGGCTTGGCTATTTTCCCAGGAATCTTCTTTACTATTTCTTGTGGTGCTATGTCAGGTTTCCATGCGACTCAAGCACCAATGGTTTCTCGTACAATGGAAAATGAGCGCGAAGGTCGCTTTACTTTCTACGGTATGATGATTACTGAAGGGGTTATCGCTATGATCTGGGTAGCTGCTTCATTAGCCATCTTTGATGGTCAAGTATTGAGTGACATGATTGATGCAGGTACAGCGTCAGCAGTTGTAAATGCTGTTTCAATCGAACTATTAGGACCTGTATTTGGTACTTTGGCAATTATTGGGGTTATTGTACTACCATTATCATCTGGATTATCTGCTTTCCGTTCATTACGTATTATCATTGCAGACTATATTCATATGAAGCAAGATACACTACCAAAAATAATGACAATCACTATTCCAATTTACGTGATTTCATTCTTCTTAACCTTTGTGGACTTTAATATCTTATGGCGTTACTTCAACTGGGCCAACCAAGTTACAGCGGTACTAGCTTTACTAGTAACAACACGCTACTTATTCCTAAAGGGTAGAAATTACTTCGTCACACTAGTGCCAGGTGTCTTTATGTTATATGCCGTTGTAGTCTACTTGTTAAGTGAACCGATCGGCTTTAACCTAGGCTTAGGTAACTTATCTTACTGGGGCGGGGCAGCCATTACACTGATCATACTTGCAGTATATTGGCGCCAAGGTGTTAAACAAAAAGAGGCCATTGACCCAAGTTCAAAACTAATCAATGACCAATTACAAATTCACCAATTATATCCGGAATTGGTTGAGAAAAATAACTAATAGGTCAATCTTAAAAGTAACAGATTGACTCATAAAAATGAAACGCCATCAAATTAGAGTTTAAAAAAGCCGAGTAATCATTATTTGATTGCTTGGCTTTTTATTTATACTCACTTACTTGGAGATCAAATTTAATTGAGAAAACGTGTTGCCCTCATTTACAGTGGCAAAGTGTTATCTCTGTTTAGAGAATACTAACTGCCCAAAATAAAACCTATCATATAAGCAATTAATGAAGCTGCACCTCCTACTAATAACATTTCCATACCAGAGCGGGCCCAGTTTGTTAAAGTTAACTTTGATTTAACTGCACCTAAAATAAATAGCGTAAGTCCAGTTAAGATACTTGCAACTACAAAAGTATTTTCCATAAGAAATGTTGAAAATGAAGCAAAGACATATGCAATCAAGGGAATAAATCCATACAAAATAAATGAGCAAAAAGTAATTAAAGCATTATATATAGGATGTGCTTCTGTTTCAGCAGTGCCAAAGATCATATTTATCCGTTCTTGTTCGATTACTTCTGGATATTTAGCTAATGTTTCTGAAATTAGTGAAGCATCTGTTTCTGTAAGCCCTTTGTTTGTATAGTATTCCTTGAAATCGTTTAGCTCAGTTTGAAAATCATATTTGAAATTAGATTGGTGTTGTTCAATTTCTTTGGTGATAAATTCGTTTTCTGACTTAGAAGATAAGTAATCGCCGACAGCCATTGAAAGACCATCCGCTAATAAGTTTGAGAATCCTAGGACAATTACAATCTGAAAGTCTAAAGCACCGCCAGTCACGCCGGAAACTACTGCAAAAGTTGTTATTATGCCATCTAAACCACCATAGACCATACTTTTCACATAATCACTATTCATACGAAAATTGAATCTATTAGCTTTACTCATTACAATCCCTCCCTCATACAGCTATTATAGACTTTGGCGTTTAACTCAGTCTATGTAGTTTAGTGTAAGTGTAGCGATCACCTCATAAAAAAGTCTCCAAGACTATTTTTTGCTGAGAAAAAATAGTTTTGGAGACAATATGGTTTTCGTATACGGGCGTTTGATTGCCTATTCGTTATTGTTTTCTTTGTTATCTGAGAAGCTAGTCCCGAAGATGTTATCAATAATGGATAAGATACGGTCCCAAATACCTATAGCATCTTCTTGTAATTGCTCAGTATCTGCATTTTCGATTGCAGATGAAGCAGAAGCGGCAACGTTACTTGCAGCGTCAGACAATGAGCTTGCTAAGTTAGATAATTGTGTTTTTTGCTCTTCACTTAACTCAAGGTTAGAGAAGTTTTTCATTTGATCAATAATCGCTTGGATATTGTCTTCAGAGATCACACCATTTAAGTTGTAGTTATTGACCACATTATTCACGATAACAGTAATTTCATCCACTGAAATTGAGCCACCATTTTGGTCTTTCAAGTCAGCAATTTGCGCTTTAATATCCGCAATCGCAGCGTTCATGTCGCTATCAGAGTAACCTTCAGTATCTTCATTTTCTTGGGTAATAGAAGAAGTAACGGCTAACTCATCTTGCGCTACTTGACGGGCATCATCATCTAATGAATAACCAGAATCTTCAAAGGCTTTATAAACACCCGCTAAGGCACCTGAACCATCTACTGTAACAGCAGAAGCAACTTTAATATCTACGTCAACTGCACCCGCAGTAATGGCCGCATTCTCATATTGGGCTTCAGTGATATCTGTAATTGTATCTGGTGTTTCGATTTCAACCGTTACGCCACCATCGTTATCAGCTGGTGTGATATAAGCTGAAGAGTAGACTTGGTTGTATGGGTAGCTATCTTGTAATAAGTCATTTAATTCATTAACAGCCACTTCGATTTCAGTCACGCCATCTTCAACACCTAATAACTCTTTTGTTTCAGTATATTGGCTATCGTCTAAAGTTTCCCCGTATGTAAACATCGGGTCAATAGCGACCTTATCTGCTAATTTATTTGGTGCAGCTACGGCAAGTCCTAAAGCTAAAACACCACTAGTTAATAAAATTCGTTTTGTAAACTTTTCCATTGTATGTTTCCTCCTACAGACTGATTATGACCATGAAGGTCGTAGTTGTCGGTAACTCCATTGTATCATTTTAAATTGGAAAGGGTTTTAGGAAACTGTTAACAAGGATATAAAAATTGTTTAAGGAGAAAAGAGTGCGAAAGAAGACGCATCCTGTCTAGTAGTAATATGATTAGGGTGCGAGAGTCCTCTCTGGAGACTCGAACCTAACTAGGGTGAGGGCGGTCCCACTGCTTTTTAAGACTATGATAGGAATAAGCATAACCTGAAAGTTAATGATCAGAAAAAATGGGTTACTAGCCATATCACTACAAAAATAATCTATTTCATATATACTAGAAGAGGACGAGTTTTTGAAATTGGGGTGAAATCAAAAATTTTTATTAAAATTATTCAAATTAAGTGACAAAATTTCAGTTTAAAAGTATGCTTAAAGCTACAAGTTATGTCGTTTTTGGAGGGATAAAAATGAACATCGAACAGAAAAAAGAATTGTTAGCTATCTTAGCACAGGATGCGCGATTAGCACCTAAAACTATTGCTAACATGATTGAAGCTAACGAAGAAGAAGTCGTTGCGCAAATCGCTGCTTATGAAAAAGATAACGTGATTGCCGGCTACCACACCATGATCAACTGGGACGTTGCCGATGACAACTTGCTATCAGCGATGGTAGAAGTCAATGTTGATTTACACCACGGTGTATCTTATCAAGACATTGCAGAAACCATTTACCAATATGACCAAGTAGAATCTTTATACTTGATGTCAGGTACTTATGATTTCCTATTATTAACCAAGCGTTTAACGATGGTAGATATCTCTAAATTTATCTCTAAATTAGCAGCTATCGACGAAGTTAGCGCTACAACAACCCACATTGTAATGAACCGCTATAAAGAACAAGGGGTTGTCTATAAAGATATCAAAGAAGATGGTGGGCGTATGGTGATCTCACAATGACAAAATCTCAAAATAAAACCGTAATTGACATGGAACCTTCTGGTATCCGACGTTTTTTCGACATTGCCAATGAAATCGAAGGCGTGATTTCGCTTGGTGTAGGGGAGCCTGACTTTCCAACGCCTTGGTCAATTCGTGAAGAAGCGATTCGGGCCATTAGAAAAAGTAAAACTTATTATACTGCCAATGCAGGTTTAATTGAATTGCGACGTGCGATTTCAAAATATGTAGACCGCAAATATGACTTGGATTATGATCCAGATACGGAAGTGATTGTCACTGTTGGTGGTTCTGAAGCCATTGATCTTGCTTGTCGTGGATTAATTAACCCAGGTGATGAAGTATTATGTATGGATCCGTCTTACGTATCTTACACACCGTCAATTGAGCTTGCTGGCGGGATTCCCGTACCAGTGAAGCTACCAAGTGAGCACGACTTTATTTTACAGCCGGAAAATATTGAAGCATTAATTACAGATAAGACAAAGGCTATTATTTTAAACTATCCAAACAACCCAACTGGGGCAGCGGCAACGCGTGAAGAGTTGGAAAAGTTGGCTGACGTCATTAAGAAACATGATTTATATGTCTTAACGGATGAAATCTATTCTGAAATCTGGTACGCCAAAGATAAATACACATCAATCGCTTCGTTTGAAGGGATGAAAGAACGGACAATCTACATCAACGGATTTGCTAAAGCCTTCTCAATGACAGGGTGGCGAATTGGTTACCTGTGTGGACCAGAAGTCTTAGTGGAACAAATGTTGAAAATCCACCAGTTCACGATTATGGCCGCACCAACTGTATCGCAATATGCGTCAGTTGTGGCTTTAGAAGATTGTGATGACGATGTAGAAGCGATGCGGAAAGACTATTTAAAACGGCGTAACTTCTTATTAGGCCGATTCCGTGATATGGGCCTTCCTTGTTTCGTACCACGTGGGGCTTTCTATACCTTCCCTGACATTCGTGAATTTGATATGACCAGTGAAGAATTTGCCATAGCACTCCTTGATGCGAAGAAACTGGCGGTTGTGCCAGGTTCAGCATTTGGTGAGGGTGGGGAAGGATTCTTACGTATCTCATACGCTTACTCAATTAAAGAATTGACGATTGCCATGGACAAAATAGAAGAATTTGTTACCGAGCTAAGAAACAAATAAAACAAAGATAAATATTGCGTATAGAAATGCAAATTCATTCTTAAAAGAATGATGCAAATGACAAGTGAGGGGCTGATTTCATGGGTAAAGAAGCATTAATCATTGTAGATATGAGTAACGATTTTGTAGCGCCAGACGGTTCTTTAACTGTTGGCCAACCAGGTCAAGCCATCGTTCCCTACATTAAATCTCTGGCAGAAGACTTTGTCAGCCAAGGGAAGGATGTGGTCGTGGCCATGGACGCTCATCAAGTGGATGATCCCCACTTTAAATTGTGGCCGGCCCATAATGTGGTTGGGACAGAAGGGCAAGCACTTTATGGTGAATTGCAGGACTGGTTCCAAGCCAACCAAGACAATGAATTGGTCACATACCTACCTAAAGAAAATTACAATAGCTTCTTTAAGACTGGTTTGGCGGAGTTGTTGCTTAATAAAGACGTTGATACAGTCCATGTTGTTGGTGTAACCACAGATATTTGTGTGTTCAATACGGTTAGTGGGGCAGATGCCTATGGCTTTCAAACTAAGGTCCATGCTAATGGTGTTGCAACCTTTACAGATTTAGGAGACACTATGCTTGAACATATGACACGGTGTTTCCACACTGAAATCATCAAGTAAAAATTGTCTCGCAAAGTCTGCATAATAAATGAATAGGTCATGTTTTTCCTTCTTTCAAGTATGATGTGGTGTTTTACTTTATTTTAGGAAAGCATGGCCTTCTTCTATGCATAAAAATAATGTTGGTGAAGATTCCTTAAAAACGCCTACCAACACTACTTGAAAAAAACAAAAACTCGACGTCAGTTGGCGTCGAGTTTTTGCTATCATAAGTACTATTTGTAATCTACACCTCTTGTGTAGGTGTTCGATGCATCCCAAAGTAGGTATTCGTTGGCGCCACTTTCAATAACAGCGTCAATTTGTTCTTGTACTTCGGCCGCGCCGTACTCAGCATAAGTACCTTCCGTTAGGTATGATGCGGTAAAGTCTTGTAACCAAGGTCTAGATACTGGTGCATCTTCCAGCTCAGCATTTAAAGCATTCTCTTTTTCCATATAAGCTTGTACAACTTCATATGGGTACAAGTCTGGGTAGTCTAAGTCGAAGTAGCCAGGACCCCAGTGAGAAGGGTAAATCATTGATGAAATGACATCGACATTTTCTGCGATCATGTTGTAGTTTTGACCGATACCAGGTGTTGCGACAACATCTGTCACGTAACCAAAGATATCTGCAGAAACATCTACACCATATGGTTCAAGTTCTTCACGGGCATAAGCTAGGAAGTCTGCGATAACCATTTGACGGGCTTCAGTTGAAGCTTTTCCATATTCAGCGTAGTCACCCATATCGTAAGTTAAGGTTTCACCGAAAGTTTCAAATCCTTCTGGGAAGCGGACATAGTCAAATTGGATATCTTTATAACCAGCGCGAGCGGCTGATTTAGCGACTTCTACAAGGTATTCCCAGTTATCTTTGTTGTATGGGTTTAGGAAGGCATCGCCACCATCGTTAGTCCATACTTCACCAGATTCTGTTAGGAAGGAACGAGATGGATCAGCGTTGGCTAGGTTGGTATCTTTAAAGGTTGTGATACGAGCGATTGGATAGATTTGTTTATCTTGGAAGGTTTGCATAATGCCTTCGCCATCAATACTATCTGTCTCGTTGTTGTTGACCGTATCATCTTCTGACGGTAGGTCCATAGTAATGTTCCCGTAGTCGTCTTTGACATCTAATACAACAGAATTTAGATTGGTTTCATCTAAAAGGGCCATATTTTCATCAAATAGGGCTTGGTCAGTGGCACCGATAGCTGATAGGTAAATCCCTTTTACCCCGTCTTCAGGATAGGGAATATCATAACCTGAATCGTATTGGAATTTTGAGGGTAAATTTTTTGGTTGGTTTAATAAAGCCTTTGCTTCTGTAGAAACATTTGGTAATTGTGTACCGTCACTTTCACCGCTTGTTGCTGCAGCGCTAGCATCTTCATCACTTGCTTCAGTTGATTCACCAGATTCACTGGTAGATTCAGCATTTTGTTCAGACGAACTTTCATTACTTGCGGTTTGTTCTTGGTTATTTTCATTGGCTAAGCCATACCAGTCTGTTCGAATGCCAAAGATTAAGGCTAAACCTAATACAATGGCTGTGAGTAGCCCTAAAACAAGTTTCCAATTGAATTTAGGTCCTTCGTTTTTTGGGTCTAAAGTTGTCTTAATATCCGGATTTGAATTGGATTGATTGTCTTTCAAGGTTCTGGCCTCCGTTCTATTTCATTTTATTGTGCTTGATTTTCTGTTTGCGAAAGTTTGGCTAATGCCGTTAAGTCAGGCAACATTTCAGATAAGGCTGCTTGTGACGTTTCGAAGTTGCCGTTAATTTCTGCTAGGCCGTCAGAGAAGGTCGTTAGATCGCTGTCTTCAGCTGCTAAACTTGTGTAATAAGCATCTTCTTTCTCCAAAACAGCTTGGTAGTTTTCAATGTAGGCGCTCATTTGCGTGTTCACGCTGTCAGCTAATTGGCGAGACGCATCAAAGTTGGCGAAATCTTCCCCAGCTGTGAAGTCTGTTTCGTCAAATTCATTTAAACTTTCAACCTGACCTTGGAAATCTTCAAAAAGCGATTTTAATTCGTCAAATTCTTCTTGTCTGGTTTGTAAGTTTTCCCGTGTTGCACCCGTACCTGATTCAGCCAAGTTGGTTAGACTTTCGTCAGCTGCTAAATCCGCTTCAAAAGCATCTTGTAAGGCTATTTCCTGCGTTTGAATGGATTCTAATTGCCCCATCATAGTTTGGGCGTTTTCGGCTGACTTTGTCACAACTTGGTCTGGTGTTCTAGAGCAGGCTGCTAATACCCCAATGCTCGCCCCGACGATTGCAAGGGTGGATAGTTTCTTCAATACCATTATCTATCTCCTTATTCTATTTTTTTCTTGTATTACCGCAGTGAATAACAGAAATGAATGCTGTATTTTTGGGTGTAGAATTGCGATAATAACCCATAAAGTATAATATACCCTCAATGATACGAGACTTAAGCGAATTTCTCAAGAAATTAATATAATTTTTAGAAAATGCTAAGGAAAATGTAGGGATTCTTTTGCCAGAAATTAGGACTTTAGTCCCTATCCAATGCCTGGTGTTCAGTTATAATAGACTAAAGAGCTCGTGCAAGTTTTATGATGAAGAAAATGGGGAGGAGCGTGCAAGAATGAGTAAGAAGGACAATAACCGACTTTGGCGACTAGGGTTAGCAGCTGCTGCAACAGGCGTCGGCTATGTTTATCATGCCATGAGTCAAGAGCGATCGGTGCGCAGCAAGGTGATACAAGATGGTATGAGGATTAAGCGAGAAGCTAATCGATTAACCCCTGCCAATAGCAAGAAACAAGCAACTGAAGACCTAGCTAAAAGGAGCATCAACCACGAAAACTTATTTTTTATTACCCGCGACCATGCTTCAGAGATTCACCGTGGCAAAAAGGGTGTCATCGTCGAGCTGACGGATATTGATACCGAACCGGTTTTGGACTCACAAGACACGCCTACAAAGAATGACAAACCCTGGATTATTTATTTTCATGGCGGTAGCGGGATTCATACCTTACAAGAGCGTGAATGGGCCTTCGCCCGAAAAATAGCTAACCGCTTTGAAGATGAGGCGAATGTATCAATTCCCTTGCTGCGGTCATTCGCTAACTATGACTTAGAGGCTGAAACCGGGCGGATTACAGCTCTAATAGAAGAGAACGCTGACAAAACGGGACGGTCACTAGAAAATGTCTACTTTCTTGCTTCTGATACAGGTGCGATTCCAGCCTTATTGGTTGCGGACCGGATGGACCAAATCGGCCAACCAGTGAAACGGGTGATTTTACTGTCACCATGGCTAAACACAAGCTTTGATGACGTCAACATCAACCCAAACGATGTGCAATTTGACGCGACCAAGGTTAATGCCTTAAAAACGATCTGGCGGGATAAAAACCCAGCCTTGAACTATGCCAAAATGCCAATTGATTCAATGCCAGCAGTCGATTTTATTAACGGATCGGATGACAGCCACGCCTGCGACGGCCGTTGGCTGCACCGTCGATTACGTGCCCATAATCATACTAGTAACTATTACCAGTTTGATTACATGCACCATGAATTCTACCTGAACAACCTACCAGAAAGTCAGGAAGTTATCGACATCATCCACCAACAAATTATGAACCCCTAACCTAGTATCTGCATTGGTCAGGGCGAGGTTAGCTGTTATAATATGAGAGAAGGAGTGATTCGATGTTTTTTCCCATGATGTTTGACTGGACTTATATCTTAATTATTATTGGTGCTGTAATCGCGTCAATCGCAAGTGCCAACGTAAATCGAACATTTAATAAATATAGTAAATATGCCACTGCAAAAGGAATGACCGGTACCCAAGTTGCCGAATTCATCCTAGAATATTCAGGTATTACCAACGTTCGTGTTGAACGAATTTCTGGTAACTTAACCGACCACTACGATCCAAGCAATAAAGTATTGCGTTTATCAGACGCAACAGCCGATTCAAAATCGATTGCTGCTATCGGGGTTGCAGCCCATGAGTGTGGGCACGCGGTTCAAGACGCTCAAGGTTATTTCATGATGACCCTACGTCAAAAAATTGTACCCGTTGTCAATATCGGTTCAAAACTGTCTTGGCCAATCTTAATCCTAGGTGCCATCGCAGGCTATAACGAGACCTTTATCAATATTGGGATCATTTTGTTCTCCTTAACCTTACTTTTCCAATTAGTGACTTTACCAGTCGAATTTGACGCCTCTAAACGTGCGCTACAAATTATGGAAGATGGGCATATTTTAACAGCCAAAGAATTACCATATGCCCGTAAAACCTTGAACGCTGCAGCTATGACTTACGTCGCTTCAGCTATCGCAGGTGCCTTGTCACTACTGCGTGTCTTGATTTTATTTGGCGGTCGTTCTCGCGACTAAGATTTAGCCATTAACATCGGTAAAAAGATAGCCTTGACTACCACGGTATTCAAGGTTATTCTTTTGCGCGAAATAGGTCCTAGGGTGGATGGCGAAACTTGGGAATTTGATAAAATACTTATATAAGATTAGCTGGTCTGAAAGGCAAGTATTGGTGTTTACCAGTTCATCGATTAGACAAGTATTATATGAACACAATCAATTGATTATTTTTATGAGGAGGTGACCGTGATTGCGAAGAAATTTAAAAGTAAAAGCTAAAGAGACGCTAAGCCAAAATACAGGTTGGTTTGTTTTATTTACCATTATTTATTGGGCAATCGTATGGATAATTGGGACCGTACCAACTGCAGTATCCTTCGTCCTTTTTCCCATCAGCGTCTTGATTATTATCATCGAGATCGTTTTTATTGCCGGAGCTGAAATGGCTTATATACGGTCATTGATGGTGAAGAATAACCAACGACCGATACGAATCCATCGTGACATTATTGGGCCAATCATGCGCGATTCAATTAAATTCACTTGGGCAGGATTCCTACGTGGTTTTTACCTACTCATGTGGTCATTGTTATTATTTATCCCAGCGGTTTATAAGAGTATAGGCTACGCCATGACCGATTATTTAATCATCGACTTCCCAATCCTAACAGCATCCGAGGCCATCACAGAGTCCCGACGGATGATGCGCGGCCGGAAATGGCGATTTATCTGGCTAAACCTCCGCTTTATCGGATGGTACCTATTGATTCCATTCACGCTAGGATTAGCCTACTTCTACGTCAAACCCTACCACAGCCTAGCCTTAATCAACTTCTACGAAGAAGCATTAGATGAAACTGGCTACCCGGAAAAAGTATCCCGACTAAGCCAAGCTAGAAAGCACCGGACCAAAGAGTTCCTTGTAGAAGAAGACGAATACACGCCGAGACCAAACCGCAAAGTCAAAAAACAAGGCAACACATACCGCGGAATTACAAGAAAAGAAAAAACGTCCATATACAAAACCAACCACAGATTTGTGGATGATAAGTATACAGACGACAAAAACTGGAACGACTTTTAAAAAGAGGGTGCGAGCTTTGGCGCTTAGGCAGGTAGCACTCTAACGCATTTAGGAGAGTAAAGGCTAAAGCACAACTGAATAATAAAATGAATAACCAATTTTAAACGCATGATCTGGACTCCTTTCTAGGTCATGCGTTTTTTCTATTCGTATACAATTAAAAAACACGACCTAGCTTTCGCCAAGTCGTGTCCATTTTTACAAAATTAATATTGTTCTAAGTATGTATTTAATTCCCAGTCAGTTACCTGGTGTAAGTATTCTTGGCATTCAATACGTTTGCTTGAGATGAAGTTTGCAGTGATGTGTGCACCTAAAGCATCTTGTACTACGCTGTCGATTTCTAATTCGTCTAAAGCGCGAGATAGAGAGCTAGGTAATTTATCAATGCCACCGTTAACTAATTCATCAGCTGTCATTTTGTATACGTTACGAGAAATTGGTGCAGGTGCAACCATTTCGTCTTCGATACCTTTAAGACCAGCACCTAAGATAGCAGCAAGTGCTAAGTAAGGGTTAGCCGCTGGGTCAACTGAACGTAATTCAACACGTGTTGATTTCCCGCGAGCAGATGGGATACGGATTAGTGGTGAACGGTTACGAGTAGACCAAGCAATATTTACTGGTGCTTCGTAACCTGAAACTAAACGTTTGTATGAGTTTACAATTGGGTTAGCAACTGCAGTGATCGCTTTAGCATGTTCTAAGACACCAGCGATAAATTGCATAGCTGTTTCAGATAATTGTGTTTCAGAATCTCCATCAAAGAAGACATTTTCGCTACCCTTGAATAGAGACATGTTACAGTGCATACCTGAACCATTTATACCGTAAATAGGTTTTGGCATGAAAGTAGCATGCAAGTTATATTTACGCGCAACAGTTTTAACGATTAATTTGAATAATTGAATCTTATCGCAAGCATCAACAACATCAGTATATTTAAAATCAATTTCGTGCTGGCCAATAGCAACCTCATGGTGAGAAGCTTCAACCTCAAAGCCAAGGTCCTCAAGGACTAATACAATTTCACGGCGACAGTTTTCACCTAAGTCTACAGGTGCTACGTCGAAGTAACCACCAACATCATTTACACGAGTCGTTGGGTTGCCGTCTTCTGCAAGTTTAAATAAGAAGAATTCTGGTTCAGGTCCCAAGTTGAAAGCTGAGAAACCAAAGTCATCTAATTTTTCAACCATGCGTTTTAAGTTACCACGAGGGTCTGCCGCAAATGGTTCACCATCAGTTGTATAGATATCGCAAATTAAGATGGCAACTTTTCTGTCATCAGAACCCCAAGGGAATACTGTCCAAGTATTTAAATCTGGGTATAGCTTCATATCTGCTTCTTCGATGCGGACGAAACCGTCAATTGAAGAACCATCGAAAGCCATTTCGTTGTCTAAGGCCTTGTCTAGCTGTGATACTGGGATTTCAACGTTTTTCAAAATACCGTTAACATCCGAAAAAGCTAGGCGAATAAAATGTACATTTTTTTCTTGTGCGTCTTCAAAGATTGCTTCTCTTGTCCATGTTGGCATAAATTTTGCTCCTTTATTGTCGTCCTAAATTTAACTACTTTTGTATTATGAATGTATTTTTAATAGAATGCAAGGTTAAATTAACGTTTTGTGTAACAAAATATAACATGGAAATCGGTTTTTATAAAATATTAACAAGTTCCACATAAAAATCTCATTATTTGTTATAATCAAATTCAAAAGAAAATGAAGATAAGAGGAGTTAAGACATGGTCATATTTGGGGCAATTGTGAACGCGATTAGCGTAGTATTTGGGGCAGGTGTAGGGACGACATTCGGTCATCTCTTAAAAAACAACACGCGAAAAGGCATAATGACAGCCGTCGCCTTGGTCGTTATATTTATTGGTATCCAGGGTGCTCTTGAAACAGACGATTTAATCGTCATGGTGCTGTCCTTAGTGATTGGAACCTTAATAGGTGAAACAGTTGACTTCGACGGGAAATTTAACCATTTTGCCTTAAGACTCCAAGAAAGAGTAGCTAACGAAGGTGAATCGACCTTTCAAGAAGCCTTTGTATCGGCTACCTTATTCGTTGTAGTCGGCGCAATGGCCATCATCGGGTCCCTGCAGTCTGGTTTATTCCTAGACCACACCACCATGTACGCCAAATCCATCTTAGACTTTGTGTTCGTCTTTGTCTTGTCGTCAACCCTTGGGATCGGGTCAGCCTTTGCCGCTATCCCATTATTTATTTATGAAGCAGCCTTATCATTATTATCCGCATCCATAGCGCCCTTATTAGGTGATGTCGTAACCACAGAAATCGGTGCAGTAGGGTCCCTCATTATTATGGGCTTAGGCTTCAATCTCTTACAAATCACAGACATCAAAGTCATGAACATCGCACCATCTATGTTCGTACCAATCGTTTTAATTCCACTATTCAATTTGTTTTAATATTATATAGAAGAATTTATTCAAATTATCACTCAAAAAATCATTTAAAGGGAGAAATTATCATGGAAATGTACACTTATATCGAAGCATTAGCCTCAAGCCAATCAGCACCAGGGGGTGGGTCAGCAGCAGCATACGCCGGCACAATGGGCGCAGCCTTAGGTAACATGGTCCTAAATATTACTATTGAAAAGCAAAAAGGGGCTGACCTTGATTTGCTGACGGGTCTAGTCAATCAAATGACTAGCCACCAAGAAGCACTGTTCGCTTTGGTGCAAGGGGATGAAGACGCATCAAACCAACTATTCGGTGCATTCAAATTACCAAAAGCCACTGACCAAGAAAAAGCTGACCGTGTACAGGCAATTCAAGCAGGCTTAAAAATTGCCACAGAAGTGCCATTGGAAATCATGGACCATGCAACACAAGCCTTAGAAATTATGACCCAAGTCGCTAGCCTAGGACGCAAGTCTGTGATGGCCGATGTCACCGTTGGTACAACTATGCTGAAAACGGCTATCCAAGCAGCCAACGAAAATGTTGAAGAAAACGTCTTATTATTAAAAGACGAAAACCTACAAGCAGCATTAGGCGCCAAAGGAAAAGACTTGATTCAAAGAAGTGAAGCCGCAATTCAAACAATCACCGAAACTGTAGCTAGTCGTTAAAAGTTCTATAATTTATAATAGCCTCTTTCACAGGAAATACAAATCTAACAAATCGATCCATATAAAGATGATATGGGTCTTTTTGTTTGGAAAAACGGAGATTACCTACTAAAGAAATGTTAAAAAATATGCAAAATTTAACAAAGACTTGAAGAAATTTAATGGAATCTTTATAATCTAAACAATAGTGAAAAGCTAGGCAAGAATTACAATAAGAAAAGAGATGAAATAAGTGGAAGAAAAACAACAAGAATCACGGTTACTCCGTATCCTTAACGGAATTGAACGTGTAGGGAACAAAATGCCTTCACCAATTATGATCTTCATTTACCTAAGTATTCTAGTTATTCTAGCGTCATGGGTAATGAGTATGTTTGGGGTATCGGTTGTCAATCCAGTAGATAATTCAGAGGTTGCAGTAAATAACTTGCTAACTGGTGAATACTTTGCTCGCATGATATCAGAAGCAGGGACAAACTTTGCCGGATTCCCAGCCTTGTCAGCCGTGTTAGTTATTATGCTTGGTGTAGGTATGGCTGAGAAATCAGGT
Organism: Aerococcus urinaeequi; assembly: GCF_001543205.1. Taxonomy (NCBI): domain Bacteria; kingdom Bacillati; phylum Bacillota; class Bacilli; order Lactobacillales; family Aerococcaceae; genus Aerococcus; species Aerococcus urinaeequi. Next base: position 558,850 of record NZ_CP014162.1, on the reverse strand, counting down.
TACTTTGAAGCGGTTCTAACTAACGTAGTGGAGAAAGCGCCCAAGCAATACATCTTGCTGATCATCATTTTTGCAGGTGTAATTGCCAATATCGCTGGGGACGCTGGTCCAATCGTATTGCCACCGTTAGCAGCCTTAACCTTCTTGAAAATTGGTTTAAACCCAATGGCCGGTGCAGTTCTAGGTTATGTATCATCACTTGCAGCCTTTGCGGCCAACGTGATGTTGGGGATGTCTGATGCCTTAGTATTCCCCTTTACAGAATCAGCAGCACAGACTATTTTGCCAGATATTGAACTAAATGTTGCGATGAACTACTATTTCATCTTCGTTTCAACATTTGTATTAGTACCAGTTATTTACTTCGTACTGACTAAAATTTCATTACCACAAATGGGTGAGTACCAACCTGAATTTGCCGGTGAGGAATTACCAGCGGCTCACAAAGGTGGCTCATTATCAGACAAGGAAATCAAAGCAGTTAAATATGCAAACTGGTCATTACTAGCGACAATCGTTATTGTTGCAGTTTTAGCCTTGATGCCAAATTCATTCTTAGCAAATGCTGAAACAGGTTCGTTAATTTCTGGTTCACCATTTATGGATGGTATCACAGTCTTGATGACAATTATGTTCTTCGTACCAGGTTTCGTATACGGTAAGATGACCGGCCAAGTCAAAGATTCACACGATTTGTCTCGGATGTTATCTTCATCAATGGCTGATATGGGTAGCTTCATCGTCATCATCTTCTTCTCAAGTCAAATGATGGCATACTTCTCATGGTCTAACATGGGGACAGTCATTGCGATTTCAGGAGCAGCCTTACTAGAAAGCGCCAATGGTATCGCCTTAATCATCGGATTCATTTTATTATCAATGTTTGTTGACTTCTTTATTGGTTCAGCTTCGGCAAAATGGGCAATCCTGGCACCAATCTTTGTCCCAATGTTCATGCTATTAGGTTACCACCCATCATTCACCCAAATTCTTTACCGTATTGGTGATGGGATTATTAACCCGTTAACACCAATGCAAGCTTACATTCCGGTAGTTCTAGCAGTATTATACAAATACGACAAGCGTTCTGGTTTAGGAACTTTAATGTCTAACGTATTACCTTACTCAGTAGCCATCGGTATTGTGTGGATTATTATGGCAGTCATCTGGTACCTAATTGGTATCCCAGTTGGACCAAATTCACCAGTTTTATTATAAAAATCATTCAATATAAATTGTGCAAGCAGTCTACTTGGTTAGACTGCTTTTCTTATGTAAAATAGTCTTATGATAAAATGACTAGAAATGCATGGGAAAATATAAATGAGAAAGTAGGCGAATCAATGGCAAGCGTGATCTTTGGTGGTCATCCAGAAATGGAGACTTCAGCGTCCCATCAATTCCTATATGAAGCAAGACCAAATACCATTCCTTTTATCCAAATTGAACGACCATTCACTGAAGCAAATGTGACAGCTTATCAAGAAGCTATCCTAACATCAGACAGATGGCTGCTTCAATTTCCATTATTCTGGTATCAAGCACCCGGTTTAGTATCAGACTTTATTCAAGAAGTCTTTAGCAAAGAATTTTTAGATACCTATAGTAAAAATTTAAAAGGTAAAGAATTTGGTGTAATCATCTCGGTGGGTGTACCTTTAAGACAGTACCAAGCAGGTGGCCGGGAACAAGTAACCATTTCAGAATTACTTCGACCTTTCCAATCCTTTGCACGTGCGATCGGCTTAGATTACCTGCCACCATTTGTCCTTGCCCAACATTCCTACCAACCAGAACATATCCAGCAAGACAATTTAGTCCGTTTTAGACAATACCTAGAACTACCAGCCCAGGCAAAATTTGCTGAGCGAAACGCTTGGTTGATCGCCCAATTAAAAGATATTGCAGGCGATTTTGATCAACCATTACAAGAGCAATTAAATTTAGTTGCTGAAGAATGGGCAGATGAAATGGACAATCTAGGCGACATTGAAGCGCAACTACCTAAAACAAGCTGGCGTTAAGCGGGCACATCATATGACGGCATTAAGCAAGGAGACTAGAACCCGAATGGAAAATGACTTGAAATGGACAGAGGCGATCATTGATCAAGCCATCGAAACAGCAACAGACTATGCAACAATCGCCATACTAAAAAAAGTGAAAGCTGAAATCGCAGAAACCGACAAACGTCTATTCCAAGCCCAAGGCCAATTAGACGGCCTAGCATGGAACCACGAAGAATGGTAGTTGGATAGAAAAGATAGCATATCAGTATCAATCGATAGTAGAAAAAGACTTCAAAACTGCTTGACTTATCCAATGACTTTGATAAAATTCAGTGAGAAGCGAAAGTTTCACACGCAAATAATCTTGTGCAAGGAATGCACTATGGCACCAATTTAATTGGTGGAGTAGCGATGAATCTGGTAATTAGCGAACTAGTGGTGAGTGAAAACTAGTCAAGGATTGATAGTGAATTACACATAGTAGTACAAATTCCGCCGACTAGTGCCCGATAACGCACAAAGAGAGGTTGTAAACTAAATGTTTATAACAATTTGGGTGGTAACACGGTAATTAATCGTCCCTGTCTAGGTTTTTCCAATTGGAAGAGCTTAGGGCAGGGGCTTTTTTATTTTTATAAAAGGAAAAAGGAGCGAAAAACATGAACATTATTGAAGAATTAGAATGGCGCGGTGCCATCAACCAACAAACTGACGAAGACGGCCTAAAAGCCTACATCAAAGACAACAAAATCAGCCTATACTGCGGTGTTGACCCAACTGGTGACTCACTACATATCGGTCACTTAATTCCATTTATGGTCCTTAAACGATTCCAATTAGCAGGACACCGTCCAGTTATCTTAATTGGGGGAGCGACAGGTTCAATCGGTGACCCTTCAGGTAAATCGGAAGAACGTAACCTACAATCTATGGAACAAGTAGAAGACAACGCCCGCAAATTAGCTGGTCAAATGGAAAACTTATTCCTAAAAGAAAAAGATGCCGACTTCCGTATGGTCAACAACTACGACTGGACTAAAAACCTGACTTTACTTGATTTCTTACGTAATATTGGGAAACGTTTCAACGTGAATACCATGATCAAAAAAGACATCGTTGCTTCACGTTTAGAAACAGGGATTTCATTTACAGAATTCTCATACCAAATCCTTCAATCAATGGACTTCTTACACCTATTTGAAAACGAAGACGTTCGTCTACAAATCGGTGGGGCCGACCAATGGGGGAACATCACATCAGGTCTAGAATTAATCCGTAAAGAAGCTGGTGCCGACGCAGAAGCCTTTGGATTAACTATTCCATTAATGTTGAAATCGGACGGCACTAAGTTCGGTAAAACAGCTGGTGGTGCGATTTGGCTAGACCCAGAAAAAACGTCACCATACGAATTCTACCAATTCTGGTTAAACCAAAACGATGCAGACGTCGTGAAATACTTGAAATACTTTACCTTCTTAAGCAAAGAAGAAATCGATGCCCTAGAAGAAAAAGTAGCTAGTGAACCAGAAAAACGTGAAGCACAACGTCGGCTAGCAGAAGAAATGACTACTTTTGTTCACGGTCAATCAGGCTTACAAGATGCCCAAACCATCACAGAAGCCTTATTCTCAGGCAATATCGCAGACCTATCAGCCAAACAAATTGAACAGGGTTTCGGTAACATGCCAGGATCGACAATGCCTAAAGAAGGCAACAATTTAGCCGTTTGGTTAGTAGACGCAGGCATCGAAGGATCACGTCGTCAATCACGTGAAGACATCAACAACGGCGCCATCTACATCAACGGCCAACGCCTACAAGACGTCGACTACGAAATCTCAGCAACAGACGCCATCGAAGGCAAATACATCGTCGTTCGTCGCGGTAAGAAAAAATACTTCTTAGTTACCATCGAAGGCGCGTAAACATTGATATAGAAACGATGAAAGACTTGGACTCCGGTTCAGGTCTTTTTTTGACAGCACTTTGAACCCACAACGTATACGTAAAAAAACAAATAAACGCTTGGTAAAACTTGTGTAAATCCTATAGTAACAAGGATTTCAACCTGATATGATAGCCCTGTAATAACCATAAAAGGAGTGATCGATATGTTTAAAAAAAGAAGTTTCTTATACTTGCTGACCGCCTTATATACAGTGGCTGCACTCGCCTTTCCAGCACAAGCCATTCATGCCAAGGGGAAGGGCACAATAGCGTCTCTACCAGCTAGCGACCAAAATGCGCAACTACTATTCAATACTACAACTACTAAACGGCAAGCCGTCCTGACCACAGCCAATGACTTGATTGGCACTCCTTATATTTGGGGTGGTAACGACCTATCTGGTTTTGATTGCTCCGGTTTTATTGAATATATTTTTAAGGAAAACGGCTTATATATGCCACGCACAACCAACCAACAGCAATATTTTGGCCAACCTGTAGACTTAAACAATGTTCAACCAGGCGACCTGTATTTTTTTGAAGAAGACGACCAGGTTTACCACGTCGCCTTGGCACTCGCGGATGGCTATTATTTACATGCCCCAAGTCCGGGGAAATCTGTTTCATACGGTCATGTCGGCCGCTTTGCCCCACAGTTCGCTAACCGGGTGATTAACGACCTGTAAGCAAGTAGTCTAGCAAGTAGACAAGTAGGTAGACTAGTGAATCAGCTTAGAGCAAGTTTGCCATTTTTCGAATTGAATCATTAGGACATTATCAATTATTCATGACACGGGTGATCGTAAATGTCGTCGAAACCCCTTAAAATACTGGTAGATTATGATATACTATTACGGAAAGAGAATAGACAAATATTAGGGGGCACTCATTCGTGGCTGAAAATAAAGAAACATTTTATATTACAACACCGATTTATTATCCAAGTGGTAAATTACATATCGGAAATACATATACAACAGTAGCATCTGACACACTTGCGCGTTACAAACGTGCGAACGGTTTTGATGTAATGTTCTTAACTGGTGCAGACGAGCACGGACAAAAAATCCAACAAAAAGCTGAAGAACAAGGTATTTCACCGCAAGAATACGTTGATGGTATGGCGGCTGACATGCAAGAACTTTGGAAGACAATGAAGATTTCAAACGATACTTTCATGCGTACTTCAAGCCAACAACATATTGAAGCCATTCAATACATCTTCGAACGCTTATTAGAACAAGGTGATATTTACCTAGGTGAATATGAAGGTTGGTACTCAGTTTCTGATGAGGAGTTCTTCACTGAAACCCAATTAGAAGAAGTTTACAAAGATGAAAATGGCAAAGTAATCGGTGGTAAAGCGCCATCTGGTCATGACGTAGAATTAGTGAAAGAAGAATCTTACTTCTTCAAGATGAGTAAATACGCTGATCGTTTACTACAATACTACGAAGAGAACCCAACATTTATCCAACCTGAAACCCGTAAAAATGAAATGATCAACAACTTCATTAAACCAGGTTTAGAAGACTTGGCGGTTTCACGTACATCATTCAACTGGGGTGTGCCAGTTAAATCTAACCCTAAACACGTTGTCTACGTTTGGATTGACGCTTTGGCGAACTATATTACAGCCTTAGGCTACCCAAATGCGGATGCTGAAAACTTTGACAAATACTGGCCAGCAAATATCCACTTTGTAGGTAAAGAAATCGTTCGTTTCCATACGATTTATTGGCCAATTATGTTGATGGCATTAGACTTACCACTACCAAAACAAATCTTTGGCCACGGTTGGTTATTGATGCAAGACGGTAAAATGTCTAAATCTAAAGGGAACGTTGTTTACCCAGAAATGCTAGTTGAACGTTACGGTCTAGATGCCTTACGTTACTACTTGATGCGCGAAGTGAAATTTGGTCATGACGGGATCTTTACCCCTGACAACTTCATCAACCGTATTAACTATGACTTAGCGAATGACTTAGGAAACTTATTGAACCGTACTGTTTCAATGGTTAACAAGTACTTGGGTGGTCAAGTGGGTGCTTACCCAGGTCAAATTACTGACTTTGATGCACCATTAGAAGACCTAATCACATCTGAAGTAGCTGCATACCGTCAATCAATGGATGACCTACAATTCAGTGTAGCCTTAGACCACGTTTGGGAAATGATCTCTCGTACCAACAAATATATTGATGAAACAGCGCCTTGGATCTTGGCCAAAGATGAAGCAGAAATAAGTAAATTACAATCAGTGATGTACCACTTGGTGGACTCATTACGTGTTATTGCCATCCTAATCCAACCAGTCATGGTTGAAACACCAGCTAACATCTTTGAACAATTAGGTTTAGATTTTGACGCTGACGCAGGTTTTGAAAATGCCAAAGTTGGTTTATACCCAGAAACTGCGAAAGTAGTTGAAAAAGGGCAACCAATCTTCCCACGTCTAGACCACGATGAAGAAGTAGCTTATATCCAAGCGCAAATGGCTGCTAATAAACCAGCTGGCGACGAGGAAGAAGACGAAAGCTTCAACCCTGAAGAAACTGAATTGGTATCCGTTAAAGATAGTCAAATCAAATATGACGTATTTGATAAAGTTGAAATCAAGGTTGCTGAAGTGATTGATGCTGACTTCGTTGAAGGGGCAGACAAATTATTGAAATTCAGATTGGACGCAGGGGACAAGGGTCACCGTCAAATCCTATCTGGTATTCGTGAATTCTATCCAGATCCAAGTGTTTTAATCGGGAAAAAAGTTTGCATCATCGCCAACTTGAAACCACGTAAGATGAAGGGTGAAGTTTCTCAAGGAATGATCCTTTCCGCAGAACACGAGGGTAAACTACAAGTAGTATTTGCACCTGAAGATGCTGCAAATGGTAGTGAAATAGCTTAAAGATAACGCGAAGAAGGGGCTGGTTGTCACAGTCCCTTTTTCTAAGTTAAGAAAGGAAAACTATGTTATTTGATACGCACACACATTTAAATGTAGATGATTTTAATGACGACCGCGATGAAACCATCACTCGGGCTAGACATGCTGGGGTAAAAGGCTTTGCCTTAGTAGGTTTTAACTACAATACCATTAACCGAGCCCAAGAAATGGTCAAGGAAAATGGGGACATGGTTGGAATTTACGGTTGGCATCCAACTGAAGCGGTGGATTACAATGCTGATGCTGAAAAATACCTATTATCTACTTTAGAAGATGACCGGGTAGTGGCGCTTGGGGAAACAGGCTTGGATTATTACTGGGATACTAGTCCCCGTGACGTACAAGAAAAAGTTTTCCGCCGTCAACTAGCGATTGCCCGCGAATTACAGTTGCCTATTGTCATCCATAACCGGGACGCGACGGCTGATTGTTACCGCATTTTAAAAGAAGAAAAAGTGGGCGACTTCGGTGGCATTATGCATTCCTTTGGTGAAACACCTGAATGGGTCGAGAAATTCCTAGATTTAGGCATGCATGTCTCTTTTTCTGGGGTATCGACCTTCAAAAAAACGGGGGAAGTGCGGGAAGCTGCGAAATTGGTGCCTGATGATAAGATTTTGATTGAGACAGATTCGCCGTATTTAGCGCCGGTACCAAAACGGGGCAAACGTAATGAATCAGCCTTTGTAGCCTATGTGGCAGAGACCTTGGCAACAACACGTGAAAGTTCAATTGCAGATTTTGAAGCGCAAACCTTCCAAAATGCTTTGGATGTATTCGCATTGGATTTTGATGGCCAACAATTGGTCAAAAGAAAGTAGATGCGTGATATGACAGCTGAAGACAAACAGGGAGAGATGGCGAAAGCTGAAAATCCATCTGCAAAACAAAAGAAACAGATTAAACAGGTGATTGTAGTTGAGGGCAAGTCAGATACCCAACGGTTGAACCGGCTCTACCAAGTCACAACTATTGAAACTAACGGGTCAGCAGTTGATGAACGTACCTTGCTTGAAATCAAGAAAGCTCATGAACTCCATGGGGTGATTGTCTTTACAGATCCAGATATCTCAGGCACTAAGATTCGTCAAGCGGTTGTGGATGCTGTACCTGGTGTTCAACATGCCTTTATTGAACGAGATGAAGCGAAACCAAGTCACAAGGGGAGTTTAGGGGTTGAGCATGCCTCTGATTCAGCGATTGAAAAAGCGTTGGTCAATGTTTACCAGTTGGCTGATCCAGCAGGAAACGCGGTTGAACCTATCGCACAAAAAGACTTGATTGCCTTGAGGTTGATTGGGACGCCGGATGCCAAAGACAGAAGAGAATACTTATCAAGCCAGCTACACTTGGGTTATGTCAACGGCAAACAGCTTGCGAAACGGTTAGCCCTTTTCCAGATATCATTAGACCAAGTGGCAGCAGTGCTTGAAAATTACCAAAAGAAATAGGTGAAAATTATGAATGAACCATTTAAATATATTGCAACGCCATCAAGAACGGGTGCTATCCTAAAGAAATTCAATTTAGATGCGAAAAAGTCTTTAGGACAAAACTTCCTGACTGAACCGCAAATCCTACAACATATGGTGGACGTGGCAGGGGTGGACAAGGATACCAATGCTATTGAAATCGGACCGGGGATTGGGGCTTTAACGGAGTTTTTAGCTATCAATGCTAAGGAAGTATTGGCTTTTGAAATTGACCAACGCTTGTTGCCAGTTTTAGCAGATACCCTAAGTGACTACGACAATGTAACAATCAAGCACCAAGATATCTTGGAGGCGGACTTGAACGCGACAATGGCGGCCTTCCCACCTGCTGAGCGGACGGTTGTAGTGGCTAACTTGCCATATTATATTACAACACCGATTATCTTCAATTTACTTGAAGCTAGCTTCCACTTCGACCAATTCATCTTGATGATGCAAAAAGAGGTAGCAGAACGATTGACAGCAGCCCCAGGAACAAAGGCTTACGGGTCATTATCAGTAGCTATTCAATACTACTGTGACGCGGAAATCGCCTTTACTGTACCGCGGACTGTTTTTAACCCACAACCTAACGTAGATTCGGCTATCTTGGCCTTAAACAAACTGGATAAACCAAGAATTACTGTTGAAAATGAAGCATTTTTCTTCCACTTAGTACGGTCAAGCTTCAAACAACGCCGTAAGACCATCTGGAATAACTTACGTGCTGCCTTTGGAAAAGAGGAAGTCGTGGTTGAAAAAATGTTAAAAGCCCTTGAAGTTGCAGGTATTGACCAAAAGCAACGAGCGGAAACTTTAACGATTGCAGATTTTGGACACTTGGCAGACGCCCTGTACAAAGAAGATTTGACCTTCCAAGATTAAGAACATTTGGCTAAAATTCTCACCTAATTTACCATTATAATTGTTGACAATAAAAGACAAAAATGGTATTTAAATATCTTGCATTTTATGGTATACTGTAAGGTAGAGAGGTGAGGGCATGCCAAATAATATTGCAACTATCAAAGCGGAACTTGAAGGAAAAATCGGTGAACGCGTCCATCTAACACAACAGATTGGTCGTAAACGCGTGATGAAACGCCAAGGGGTGCTAAGTGACACTTTCCCTGCTGTTTTCGTGGTTGAACTAGACCAAGAAGAAAACAAATTTGAACGCATCTGCTATAGCTATTCCGATGTGTTAACTGAATCAGTCGAAATTGAATTCGAATAAGCGATTGAAATGATATATATTATATACGACATTGAAAACCGTCAGTATCTAGCTTCATCTGTGAAGTGCTTGATATTGTGGTTTTTTTCTTTTTAATCCGTGATATTTTTGGTAAACTTATTAGTAATTATACGGAAAAAATATTGGACGGGAGGTTTGCTTATGATCGAGGGAGAAGTAGCACCGGCAAAGATCAACCTTGCTCAAGATATATTATTTCGTCGCTCAGACAATTATCATGAAGTGGCCATGGTGATGGCGTCAATCGATTTGTCAGATTACCTAACTTTTGAGCTGATTCCAGAAGACAAGATTATCGTGGAGACAAGTCGAGCCTTTTTGCCAGAAGATAACCGCAACCATGCCTATCAAGCGGCCCAACTCATGAAAAAAGTGGGCAATATCAAGACGGGCGTGCACATCTCAATTGAAAAGCGGATCCCTGTCGCAGCGGGGTTAGGCGGTGGGTCAACGGATGCAGCAGCAGTTTTTCGTAAACTCAACACCCTATGGGATATTAACTTACCCTTGAAAGACTTGCAGGCGTTGGCTAACCAGGTTGGATCAGATGTGGCTTATTCGATTGCGGGCGGCACGGCTTTGGTAGAAGGGCGAGGGGAAAAAATCCGCCAAATTCAACCAGCACCCAAATGTTGGATTATTCTTGCTAAACCAGCTATCTCAGTTTCAACGCGGAAAATTTTCAACCAACTAGATGTTGAACGGTTAAACTACGAACCCAATGCGCCGAAAGTACTGGCAGCCTTAGAGTCAGGGTCTTATGAAGACCTGATGGCAGCGATTGGCAATTCCTTGGAACCAGTAACCTTTAGCCAGCATCCTAAATTAGCCAGGCTGAAACAACAAATGCTCGATTTTGGTGCTGATGGGGTTACGATGTCTGGGTCAGGGCCAACAATCATCGGCTTTACCCAGGTTTACAGCCGTGGCCAACGGATTTATAATGCCTTACGCGGCTTTTGCCAGGAAGTTTATATGGTCCGGGTCATGCCTGAAATAAACGAAGCGTTCAAAGATAAATAAATTTTAAGGGAAGGGTCGAGCTAAAACTCGTCCTTTTTTACTTGCTTGCTTTTTGTAAGTATGCTATATTAGCTTTTGTCAAATCGTACCGGTTACGATTTAATGAAGAAGTATTCATATATATATAGATAGTAATCTTTAAAAGGAGAACATTGTGAATAAATTTAAACGATTAGTTAGGCTGTTAGCTTTATCAGCCATCGCCTTTTTGGCAGCATGTGGTAATGGGGCATCTACATCAAGTGATGATGATAGCTTACAGATTATAACGACTTTTTACCCAATGCAAGCTTTAACCAATGCAGTGGTTGGGGATAGTGCTGAGGTAACGGTTATGATGGAGAATGCGGATGCCCATGAATATGAGCCGAGTGCGCAAGATATTGCGACTTTAAATGAAGCAGATGTCTTTGTTTATAACAGTGAAGACATGGAAACCTTTGTACCAACTTTATTAGAATCGATTGATAACCCAGATTTAGTCATTATTGAAGCAGCTTCAGAAGTTGAATTGATCGATGGTGATGTGGAAACAGTCGGAGAAACGACTTCTGAAGAAGAGACTGAAGAACATTCTGAAGAAGAACATACAGATGAGGATACTGATGCTGAAACAGAGGAAGACCACGACCACGAGGGCCACAGTCACGAGACGGACCCACACACTTGGTTAGACCCTGTCAATGCGGTCACTGAAGCACAGACAATTACCAATGCATTAACGGAAGCAGATCCTGATAACGCTGAAACTTACCAAGAAAACGCGGGACAATTTGCCAGCGATATGATGGCCGTTCACGATGAGTACGCCAGCCTATTTGAATCAGCAGAAACTAAAACTTTCCTTACCCAACACGCAGCCTTTGGTTACCTAGCAAACCGCTACGGTCTACACCAAGCAGCAGTTACAGGTGTGACGGAGTCAGCTGAGCCATCGCCTAAACGTATTGCAGAAATCGTTTCTTATATGGAAGAAAACAATATTTCTGTCATCTACGGTCAAGCTGGTGGTGCTACTGAAATTGCGACCACTATCGCGTCAGAAGTGGGCGGTACAGTAGGTGAATTGCAGTCAATGGAGAGTGTTGACACTAGTCAATATCCAGCTGACGGCGACGGCTTTATCGCTATTATAAAAGCCAATCTTGAAAGTTTAGCCGAAGGCGTTCAATAAATAGTTTAACCATTAAGAAAAGGAGGGATACCATGCACTACATTGAGGTGAAAAATTTAGGCTTTTCATGGGATAACGAACCCGTATTAAACGACATTTCCTTTACCGTAGACCAGGGTGAATTTGTCATCCTCACCGGGGAAAATGGCGCCGCCAAATCAACTTTATTACGCAATATACTTGGCCTTTTATCACCTGATCAAGGGTCCGCTACAATTTCTAAAACCAATGACTCGGGTCAAAAATTACAAATCGGCTATGTGCCGCAAACTTTGAACAGCTTTAATGCTGGTTTTCCAAGTACAGTCTATGAATTTGTGGCTTCTGGTCGTTTCCAACAAGATCGTTGGTTTAAAAAACTAGATGACAACGACAAATTACATATCGAAAGAGCCTTAAAATCGGTCGGTATGGAAGAACAACGCAATAAAAAAATTGGGGACCTTTCTGGTGGACAGAAACAGCGAGTAGGTTTAGCGCGCGTCTTCGCGACTGATCCAGATTTATTCATTTTAGATGAGCCGACAACAGGGATGGATAAGAATTCCCGTGCGGCCTTTTATGACCTATTACGTCATAACACAGAAAAACATGGGAAAGCTATTTTGATGGTAACTCATGATGACAATATTATTGATGAATACTATGATAAACGTGTGCATTTAGTAAGAGAGGAGAATTCGCCGTGGAGATGTTTCAGTACGAGTTCATGGGGCGGGCATTCATAGCCGCGACCGCTATTTCATTTATTTCCCCGATCCTAGGTCTCCTATTAATCATGCGCAAGCAATCATTAATGGCGGATACCTTAGCCCATATTTCATTAGCCGGAGTGGCTTTCGGTTATTTACTAGGGGTTGAACCAACCATTACGACCATCTTGTTCGTAGCGGCAGCTGCCTTAATCTTAGAATACTTGCGGGTCGTCTATGCCCATTATTCAGATATATCGGTTGCCATGATGATGTCTGGTGGGATGGCTTTAGCCTTACTACTATTGAACCAAGTGGATTCAGCAGCCTCTATTAACGCCTACCTATTTGGTTCTATCGTGACCGTTTCGTCACTACAAGTCTATATCTTGGTTGGATTAGCGGTATTTATTGTAGCTGGCTACTTAATTTTTAAACGGCCTTTATACCTCGTTTCATTTGACGAAAACACCGCCTACACGGCAGGTTTGCCCGTTCGAATGATCTCAGTCATTTTTTCAATTATTACTGGGATGGCCATTGCCTTAATCATGCCAATTGCAGGGTCACTACTGGTATCTGCGATTATCGTTATGCCAGCAGCCATTGCGTTACGACTAGTGAAAAACTTTGATTCAGTCATTATCGTCGGTGTGATCATTGCCATGTTTGGGATGTTTGCTGGGCTGACAACGTCTTACTATTTAGACACACCACCAGGTGCAACAATTGTTGCCATCTTCGTTTTAATATTCATTATCGAAAGTGGTTTTCTTAAAATCACTAAAGGCTAATTACGAATGTTTAGGAAATGAGCTAGTTCTTTCGAGAATTAGCTCATTTTTATGTCATTTACAAAAAATAAACGAACATTATCATAAATTTTCCTTTCAAATTGACTAGATTCAATATATAATAAATATCAATATAAAAGAATTTGAAAGGTTGGACTATATGAAAATCAAACGTAGCCCGCGACTAGTGGACATGACACAATATTTATTATCACACCCACACAAGTTGGTGTCATTAACGTTTTTTGTGTCACGTTACGAATCAGCGAAATCATCCATTTCTGAAGATTTGACGATTTTAAAAGAACAATTTGAATTAAGTGGATTTGGAAGAATCGAAACTGTAGCTGGAGCTGCTGGTGGTGTCATCTATATTCCAACAATGTCAAAAGAAGACGCGATTGTTGAAGTGGAAAATCTAATTTACCAATTAGAAGCTGCAGATGACCGGATTCTACCAGGTGGATACTTCTATCTAACTGACTTGTTAAGTGACCCAGATCAGTTACGCAAAATAGGTAAAATCATTGCAAGTTATTATGCAGAATCAAAAGCAACAGCCATCATGACTATTGCAACAAAAGGTGTGCCAATCGCACAAATGGTTGCACTATATCTGAACATCCCATTCGTTATTGTGCGTCGTGACTCAAAAGTAACTGAAGGCTCAACAGTCTCCATCAACTATGCTACCAAAGGGACAACCCGCGTAGAAAAAATGGAATTAACAAAGTCTTCACTACCACAAGGTTCGCACGTGTTAGTCATTGATGACTTCTTGAACGGTGGTGGAACGATTACCGGAATGAATTCAATGTTGAAAGAATTTAACTCAACGTGTGCAGGGATTGCTGTATTATGTGAGTCTGATACACCAGACCGTGAGATTGACTTTGAATATGAGTCATTAATCAAAGTCCAAAAGGATCCATCATTTGCTAAAGGATTCGAATTGACTTTAGGCACAATGTTTAGAGATTAATAAAACTTTTAATTATTAGTAAAAACACTAGAGACGGTTAAGTTTCTAGTGTTTTTTTGTATTCTAGTTTAAGCGAATACCATCAGTGGTGATGGCAAAGTGGTAATGCTATTTGGTCCACAGGATGATGACCATCTACTTGAATAAAGTAGGTGTTTTTCTTGATTTTGAAGTAAAAGTTTTCAACTAGGTTTTACATCTTGAAAGTGATAGACTTAATAATTATAAGTGAAATATAAATTTTATTGATGGGAAGGGTAAGTATAAATGAAGGAACGACAGCAAAATTTTGAATTACTTAGAATCATCGCCATGTTTATGATAGTGATATCTCATGTGACTACTCATTATATTATGGCTGATGGCATTCCAATAACTGGAGCGAATGAGTTCCTACTCACGATACTCCGATCCTTAATTTATGTTTGTGTGAATGTCTATATTATTATTACAGGTTATTTTTCTATCTACTCAAAACAATTAAAATTACGAAAAATATTAAATGTAGCTTTACTACCTGGGTTTATTTCAGCCATCTTGGTTACAGTATTAATGGCTTTTGGTGCAATAGATTTCAACATTTGGCGAATTATCGGGAAACTTTTTGCAACCCTTCGTGGAGAATATTGGTTTATTTCCAATTACTTTGCTTTATATCTGTTTATACCATTTCTAAATAAAATCATTCATATGTTTAGTAAAAAAGAATATCAGCAATTCCTAACCTTATCCTTACTAGTTGGATCAGTTTGGCCATTTTTTGTGGTAAATCAAGAAATTATTTCTTTTAATTCAGGATTTTCTTTAATCTTTTTCTTTTTACTATATTTTATAGGCGCATATATTAGACTTTACGGTGCTTTTATTAAAGACTTTACGGCGAAACAGTATTTAATGTCTTATTTTGTATTAGGAATCATAACCGGAATTTTTCAATTTCTTATACCTACAACGGACTTCTTAAATTATAATGGGCCATTTGAACTATTAATGTCTTATTTTATATTTATGTATATCAAAAAAATAAAGGTGAAATCTCATCGAATCAACTATATTACCTCATATGTCTTGAGTATCTATCTTGTTCACGAGCAAGCAGAAATTCGTGAATTTATATGGGATCTACCAATTGTACATCAAATTATTCAATGGCCACCGGTTACTTTTATACCGGCAATTATTATGGTAGCGGCTATAGTTTTTATGATTTCTTGGATTGTAGGCTGGCTTCTGACTAATCTTTTCAACCGATTTGAAAAAGTCATATATGGTTTTATTGATCGTAAATTATCTTTGAAGGAAGTAAAAACTTCTTCAAAGGAAATTATTTAAAATTATTTTTAGCTACAAGAAAAAGCATCATCTCAATTTTTGAGGTGATGCTTTTTGATATTCTAGCATTTTATTTTAAAATATCTTGATAAATATCTAGATATTTTTGGTGAATGTCGTCCCATTGAAATTTTTTAGATTCACTTAATGCACGAGTTGAAATCGTTTGGTAATGATCACGAATAAAATCTACAGCTTCCGTGAATGCTTTGTTATCGTGACGGTCCACCGAAACACCTACCTCTTTATCAGTAAAGAAACCATCGAATCCTTCACCTTTAGTGTAAATAACAGGTAAAGATTGACTCATAGCCTCTACATAAACTAAGCCAAAGGTCTCAGGTGAGGAAATTAAAGCAAAGATATCCGCTTGGCGATAGAAATCCACTAGTTGGCTTTTATCCATTGGACCGTGATAAGTCACACCTGGTTTTTCAACAAGTTGGTCTAAAACAGCTTGATCCCAATTTGGACCAATGACATGTAGTTCAGCAGGTGCGACATGTTGATTGTAAGAAGCAACGTAGTCAGCTAAGTCCAGTAAATTTTTCCCTTTTTGAATTTTCGCTGTGGAAACAATTTTTAACGGACTATTGGTTGAGGCTGATCTGTGCTTATAAGCATTGTCATGCCAGTATTGGTCAATACCATTTGGAATGACTTGGGTCTTTGCTAATAATTCTGCTTTGATATTTTCTGGAATATATTTATTAAAGGTTTTTTCAAAAGTATTTTGTGAAATAAAGATTATCTGACTTGCATTTTGTAAAATTTTTATTCCCATTGGACGAACCCAAATGGCTTTTTTGAAAAAGTCCTCTACTTCATTGCTACGCACAGCAACAACATAAGGTGTACCATATTTTTTATGAATTTGATATGCCATATAGCCATTGGTGAATAATGAGTGTGCATGGATTAGATTATAATCACTAGTATTGTAACGACTTTCTAAATCACGAAATATCTTTCTTTGTTTATGGTAATAAAAATAGCGATTGAATTGATCGAAAACACGAACTGTTTGTGCATAAGGTGCGTTAGACGCAATCCTATCCTCCGGGTATTGTTTTGAAATAGGTACATAAACATCAATATCATGGCCATCCGCAATTTGACGGTCAAATAATTGTTGAAATAGGGGTGATGTCGAAAAATACGAACATGCATGTAAAATTTTCATGAATAAGCTCCTCAATTTGTTATGTACCTAGTATAGCAAAAACTTATTTAAAAATTTTTAAAAATTAGACTTTCAATCATATGATATAATTTATTTTAAAGCATTAGGGACAAGTGTTACAATGTTAGTACGTAAAAAATTAAAATAAACATACTCAGGAGGCTATTTAAATGAAAATTACTGTAGTGGGAGCAGGATATGTGGGATTAGCAAATGCTATTTTACTTGCACAACACAATGAAGTTGTTGCTCTAGAGGTCAATCCAACGATTGTGGACATGCTAAATAATAAGCAAGCACATATCGCTGACAAAGAAATTGAACATTACTTAGCAACAAAATCATTAAATTTACGTGCAACATCAGATAAAGATGATGCCTATAAAGACACCGATTTAGTTATCGTTGCCACACCAACAAACTATGATGAAGCAAGTAACTCATTTGATACTTCATCGGTAGAAAGTGTTATCGATGATGTACTGGCTCAAGCTACACAAGCTCCAATTGTGATTAAGTCAACTATTCCAGTTGGTTTTACTGAAGGATTGCGCAAAGAAAAAAATACCGATCGTATTATGTTCTCACCAGAATTTTTACGTGAAGGTCAAGCACTTTATGATAATTTAAATCCATCTCGTATTATCGTAGGTGACCATACTGAAAAAGCTCATAAATTTGCCGATTTATTGGCAGAAGGTGCCGAAAAAGAAGATATTGATATCTTATTTATGAATCCTACAGAAGCAGAAGCGGTGAAATTGTTTGCAAATACCTACCTAGCCATGCGTGTATCATTCTTTAATGAATTAGACACATATGCACAAATGAAAGGGCTAAATAGTCAATCGATTATTGACGGTATTTCATTAGACCCACGTATTGGTACCCACTACAATAATCCATCATTTGGTTATGGCGGCTATTGTCTACCAAAAGATACAAAACAATTGCGCGCTAACTTTGAAGGTGTACCAAATAATATTATTTCAGCAATCGTAGAAGCTAATAACACACGCAAGCAATTTATAGCAGATACAGTTGCAGAAAAATCACCTAAAACAGTAGGTATTTTCCGTTTAACAATGAAATCATCTTCAGATAACTTCCGTGAATCAGCAGTATTAGACATTATGAATCAATTATCTGAAAAAGGTATCGAGGTCATTGTGTATGAGCCAACTTGGAAAGAAGACGCTTATGATAATTATAGAGTGATTACTGATTTAAATGCTTTCAAACAAAATTCTGATATCATCATTACGAACCGGATGACAGAAGAATTGGCTGATGTGCCTGAAAAAGTATTTACACGAGATGTCTACAATAATAATTAAGGCATTATTCAGATAGGTAAATCAATGTATCTAGAATTTTTTCTAGATACATTCTTTTTTATGACGGTTATCGTATAAAATTTATAGTATAATAATCTAGATTATTAAAAACATGAGATAGATTAGTGAGGAGTATCAGATGCAAGAGGCGAAAGAAACAAAAAAATTACGCATTTTACATGTGATGAGTGGCTTCGGAGGGGGGATCTCCTCGTTTGTTTTGAATAAAGCCCAACAGATGCCAAAGTATGATGTTATTTTTGATGTAGCGACGTATGATGAATGTAGCGATGAATTTGAAAGGGCCATTCAAGCAACTGGTGGCCGCATTTATCGTCTTCAAAATCCAAAAAAAGAAGGCTATAAAGTATTCAAAGCATCCTTTTCAAAACCTTTTGAAGACAACGAATATGATTTGGTCCATTGTCATATTGAAGGCTATCGTGCGATTCCTTATTATCGAATTGCCAAAAAATATGGTATTAATCGTTTTTACATCCATGCCCATTTAGTAAATGACTATAAAATTCAAACATTAAGGGATAAGGCATTATATCGTTTTAATCAAGAATCAAATACCCGTCTCTCGACTGATGTTGTAGGATGTGGTCGATTAGCGATTAAGTCTGTATATGGACCGAATACTGACATGGATAACGCAATGGTCATTCCGAATTCTATTGATTTAACGGTATATACCCATAGTGATGCTGATTTTCAGCAAATGAAGATAGCTGGGCGACGCAAGTTTGGCATTAACGATCAAACTCTTTTGATTGGCCATGTAGGTCGTTTAATGCCAGTGAAAAACCACGAAAAGACTTTTGAAATTGCGCAATATATCCAAGAAAATCATATTGATGCAAAAATTTTTATTATTGGATCAGGTAATTTGGAAGAAGTTTTAAAAGACCGGGTAACAGAATTGAATTTAAACGAGATCATCACATTTACGGGGCGAATTAGCCCAATATCAGAATTTTACCCAGCATTGGATGTATTATTATTACCTTCTTTCACAGAGGGGTTACCTACAACAGTAGTTGAAGTTCAAGGGGCAGGCGTACCAACAGTTATGTCGAATACCATTACACCTGAAGTTAATTTAGGGTTAAATATGGTAGACACTTGTGGCTTAGATGATACAGCTAGTCAATGGTTTGAGAAATTAGCAAGAATGGCATCATTGGAAATACCAGATGCACAGATAAGATTACAGGCCTTGGAAGATAATAATTTTTCAAATGAAGGGTCAGCTAAATTATATGTAGATTTCTTTATGGGGAAAATAAATGATTACCAAATTTAGCATAATATACAAAACTTATCTGCTGGAAGGGGGGCGACTAAGTCTTGATAGCATATCTTACTATCCTAGTAGCAAGTGTATTTCTAGGTTCTAACTTAATCGCAATAACCCTACCAATCGGTCAAATTTCAATTTATCGAATTTTCTCACTATTAGTTATACCAACTGCTATATGTTTCTTGTTGAAAGACCGCCAATTATTCAAAATCCGGACAAATTCATTTGCAACAGGGATGGTTGGTGTTTATATTTTTTGGTGGATATGGGCATTTTGTTCCGTACTTTGGGCCTTAAGCATTGGATCTTGGATTCAAGCAATGGTGTTACTAACGCTAGGTGTATCAAGTATCATAGGTATCTTTCTATGGACAAAAAATTATTTACAGTGGCGAAAACTCATAAAAGTAGTTTGGGTGATGTTGACTTTTCTCAGCCTTTGGGGGTTATTTGAAATTACGACAAATATTTATTTCCTAGCAGATTTAGGGAAACTAGATAAATATTCTACCTTTATTTCAGAACCGTGGACACGGATTCCAATTACATACTTAGCGAATCAGAATGATTATGCGACGATGCTGCTCGCAGCTTTGCCAGTAAACCTCATTTTGATGAATACCACCAAGAACAATTTAAAAAAATTACTGACATTAGGTTGTTTATTATTATCTACACTTTTAATTTTTCAATCGGGTTCACGAATGAGTTTTTTAATGGCTATTGCTTTCTATGCCATTTATGCCCTATTGGGTGTAAGTTGGGATTTTACACGCAAACAAGTCATGAATACGAGTGCAATCATTCTGATTTCAGTACTCGTATTATTCGCTTTAGTTCCACCATTTAGAAGTTTAATCACTGATCTGATTTATATTTTACCAAGACCGGTAATTTCTGGAGATGTTGGACGAATGAATATGTGGCGAAATGGGCTAGTTTATCTTGGAAAAACATTTGGATTAGGTGTAGGCGCAGGAAACATTGAGGCTTGGATGGAATTATTCGGCCCCTTACCGACAAATAATATCTTTAATATGCATAATTGGTGGTTAGAAATCTTAGTTGGCTATGGTGCGATTGTTTTTATTGCATATGTATTAGGCTATGCTTTGATGATTTATCGATTATTTGATTTGAAGAGAGCGGTCAATAAAACTCAGCAAAAGGTAATGAATGCTTTAATTACTTTCTTACTCGTATTTATTGGTGCAAGTATTACGAGTGCCAATAATATGTTAATTGAATGGCATTGGGTTTTCTTTGGCCTAATTGTTGCATATATCGGTATTATGGAAGTGCAAGTTTATGGAAAGAAAATGAGGGTAAAATAAATGAGTCTGTTAACAATCATCGCTGAACTATGGCGATTCATTAAAAATAATATAATTAAAAATATTATCGGTGCAGTAATCATAATGGGATTAACGATAGGCGCACGTCTGTTGCTTACACAATACATTGAAAATACTGCAGTAGGTATGGCTACTGCAGAAACATCTGCTAATACAGAGTTATCCCCTGAAGAGATTGAAGCTTCATATGAACACTTATCTGTTGTTTATGAACAAGAACCTGCGGAATTCTCCTTCGTAGGTGTTAACCCTGAAGGTATGATTTTGGGCAACTCTTTCATACTTGATGAATTCTTATCAAGACCAGATATTGTTGCTAAAATTGAAGAATCTTCAGGAGTAGATATCACAAAGACTTTAGAAGCCCAAGAGAATGTTGGCTTAGAAAAGTCTCGCGACTTCCGTGGTGGTCTAGCATCAGTGCGAAATACTTCTACAGATGAAATAACTTTGCGTGTATTACTTGGACAAACTGCAGAGGAAAATTTGGCAGTTGCTGAAGCAATCTACCAATTTGTTGCAGATGGTAACGTACCTTTCTTTGAAAATTATGACATCACATTCTTATCAGCACCAGATATCGGTGAAGATTTAATTGTCGAGGAAAACATTATGATTCCAACTAAAGATACCTTGTCTGGATTACAACCACAAGAAAGTGGTAATTCATTAATTATTTATACTATCTTGGGTGGCGTATTGGGCTTTATCTTATCTACAGTCATCCTGTTTATATTGCATTTTTTCAGTAAGAAAATCACCTATGCTTATGACTATTCTTGGGATTTTGAAGATTACCATTGGTTAGTAAGTGATGATAAAGTGAATATGAAAGATTTAAATAATAGGTTAATGATTCCTAGCAATAAAACACGTATCGCCTTAGCACAGCCAACAGAAAATGGTGTAATTAATACTTTCTCTACACAACAATTGTCGGTGGTAGATCAACTAAACATAGAAGATGAGACACCAGAAGAAATTATTATCTTTATTGAGTCAGGCAAGACGGATAAAGATTGGTTCCAAGATCAATTTGAATTAAGCAAATTGTATGAGTCACGTGTGAAAATTATTCACTTTAAATAGGAGGAACACGGATGACATTCGAAGCTAATTTAATTTCAATAGTAACGCCTGTTTATAACGCTGAACGATTTATTGCTGAAACGATTAAAAGTGTTCAAGCGCAAGAATATACCAATTGGGAATTATTATTGGTTAATGACCAGTCAACAGATAATAGTCAATTTATCATTGAAGAATTTGCAATAGAAGATAATCGGATTAAAGTGATTAATCTAGCCGAAAATTCTGGGGCAGCAGTTGCTCGCAATACGGGTATCGCTGCAAGTAAGGGCCAATACATCGCCTTTGTTGACTCAGATGATGCCTGGGACAGTGATAAATTAATTCGTCAAATTGCTTTCATGCAAAAGGGCGGTATTGCCTTCTCGTACACTGACTTTCGATTAGTGGATGAACAGGGAAATGTTTTAAAAGAAAAAGCTAACGTACCTTTATCATTAGATTATACTGGCTTACTAAAAAATACAGCTATTGCTTGTTCAACGGTGATGATTGACCGGGAACAAATTGGTGATTTTAGAATGCCACTAGTACGCAAAGGGCAAGATACTGCAACATGGTTACAGATTATGCGAGAAACCGGGATTAAAGCTTACGGTATTACCTTACCACTGAATTCCTACAGACAAGTTGCAGGATCAATCTCTAGTGATAGAATTGGTGCACTGAAACGTACTTGGAATACCTATTACAATCTTGAAAAATTACCCTTACCTAAAGCAAGTTACTACTTTGCATCATATGTTATGAATGCAATTTTAAGAAGACTATAATAATATTGTAAGTGGCTAACCTAGCCACTTACATTATCTGGTCTCGTAGCTCAGGGGATAGAGCACTCGTTTCCTAAACGAGGTGTCGGAAGTTCGAATCTTCTCGGGACCGTTACAATTAAATAAGAGATGATAGATTTTAAAATGCGAGGAAAAAATGAAAACACTAAAGAATATAATCAATGTAGCCTTTTCCAATATCATTGGATTTGGAACAAGTTTTATTGTTGGCTTTATTTTACCAACAATTTTGACCGTAGCTGACTATGGTAATTATCGACAATATACACTGTATCTTAGCTTTACCTACCTTTTCCATTTAGGCTTTGCGGATGGGATTTATATAAAATACGGTGGTGCAGATCCTAGCTCGCTAGATCCTGAAACGATTCAAAATGAGCATAATTTTGCGAATGTATTCCAACTGGTGATGTTGATCTTGATGTTAGCTGTAACAATAGTCACTAAAAATCCAGTACTAATATTATTTTCAATTGTGACATTTTTCAATAACGTGACAACTTATCATGGGAATTTCTTCCAAGCTACAGGTCAGTTTAGTCTCTTTACCAAAGGGTCAATTTTTAGAAGTGTTTCCTATATAGTGATGCTCTTGATTGGTATTTTAGTTATTCAATCAGATAATTATGTGTTTTATATTGTACTAAATGTTATTTCTTACGTTTTAATGTACATCTACTTTGAATATAATTTTATTAAGCGGTCTGGATTTAATCCAAAATTTACCGTAGCGGATAAGCTCCCAATATTTAAAGTTGGATTCCTTATCTTGTTAGCAAATATGTCACTGACATTTGTTGGGAATATTGGTAACTGGGTAGTCAATTGGAATTTCCCTAAAGAACAATTTGCTTATTATTCATTCCAGAGTTCAGTGTTGAATGTAATTATTTTAATTGTTAATGCCGTTGCATTAGTTTTCTATAATATGATTTCTAAAACAGATAACCCTAAAGTCGCTAAGGTTATTAAGCGATTAACACTACTATTAGGTATTTTTGGGGGATTAGGGTTCTTTGTATTTAAATTCATAATTGAAATGTTTATCAGTAAATATACATCGTCAATTGAACTACTATCGATTACCTTTGTGGCTATTCCTTATATTATGATTTCCAAGATTTTAATTTCTAATCTATATAAAGCAAAAAGAAGTGAACGCAAATATATCCGTGATTCTATCGCTTATGCTGTTCTATCCTTCATCTTTGTTTACCTAGCTTACTTCCTTACACATTCGATGGTAGGTATCGCGTGGGCAACAACGGCATGCTATTTCTTATGGTATATGTATACTTCTCGCGTAGAGTTTCAAACTTTGAAAAGTGATGCTAGTGAATGGGGGCTAATTATCAGTCATGTTGTAGTCTTTTATCTAACAGCTAACTTTATGAATATTTATATGGGGTTCATTGTTTATGCGGTGTACTTAGCTATTATTCTAGTGGTTAAGCGAGTAGAGTTACAAGATATCTTCCAACAAATTATAAAAATGGATGAAGAATAACAATTTCCAAACCACACAAGTCTAAGAGAAGGCTGTGTGGTTTTTGATTGATTTCTTCAGATAAAATTAAGTTGTATAAAGCTCTAAACAACATATTATTTGTTATAATGATGCTATATATATATATATACGAAGGAGATTGAACATGAGTATTTATCAAGAGCTAGTAAATAAAGAAACAAGCCTTTCCATTATTGGTTTAGGCTATGTAGGTATGCCTATTGGGATTGCTTTTGCTAAAAAAATTAAAACGATTGGTTATGATTATAATAAAGAAAAAATTGACCTATATTTAAAAGGCCAAGATCCAACCAAAGAAGTTGGCGATCAAGCAATCAAAGAAACAAGTCTTCAATTCACTAACAACCCTGAGGATTTAAAGAATGCTAAGTTCCATATTGTTGCAGTGCCAACGCCTATCAACCATGATAAGACACCGAACTTGCATCCAGTAACTTCAGCTACAAAAACACTAGGTCAAAACTTGACTAGGGGCTCATATGTTATTTATGAATCAACTGTTTATCCTGGAGTCACAGAAGATGTTTGTATTCCAATTCTTGAAGAAGAATCTGGATTAAAACATGGTCTAGATTTCCAGGTAGGCTATTCACCTGAACGAATCAATCCAGGAGACAAGGTAAATACGTTAGAAAATATCGTAAAAATAGTCTCAGCAGCAAATTATGATGCTGTAGATGAAATTGCTAAAGTATATGAGTTGGTAATTAAAGCTGGCATTCATAAAGCACCAAGTATCAAGGTTGCTGAAGCGGCTAAAGTAGTGGAAAATAGTCAACGAGATATCAATATTGCTTTCATGAATGAACTTGCTTTAGTGTTTGATCGCATGGGTATTGATTCCAAAGATGTTGTAGATGCTATGAATACTAAGTGGAATGCCTTAGGTTTTACACCAGGTTTAGTTGGTGGGCATTGTATTGGCGTAGATCCTTATTATTTTATTTATGAAGCGGAAAATTTAGGTTATCATAGCCAAATTGTTGCTTCGGGCCGTAAAATTAATGATGACATGGGTCGTTATATTGCAGATAAAGTTCTAAAGAAATTAGTCATCGCTGGGAAAAATCCGAAAGAGTCAAATGTTGTCATTCTTGGACTAACATTTAAAGAACATACACCAGACACACGAAATTCCAAAGTAGATGATATTATTACTCGTTTACGAGAATATAATATGGAACCAACTGTGGTAGACTCGTGGGCAAATCCAGCAGATGCTAAAAAAGAATACAATGTTGATTTAACTGAGTTATCTGATGTGAGAGATGCAGACTGTATTATTTTAGCAGTGGGACATGACGAATTTAAAACTTTATCACTAAACGAATTTGATGCACTTTACAAATCGGATATACCAAACGATGAAAAAATTATGATTGACGTGAAGAGTGTATTAGATAAACAAGCCTTTATAGACAATGGCTACACCTATTGGAGACTATAATAGCTGGTTACAAAAAAACTAACAAAACGCTTGGGGAAATTAACTATATTCCTCAAGCGTTTATTATTTTTGATATAATGAGTAAAAGAAATTAAAGGGGTTTAAGTTCTGTGTTAACAATAGTTGTGCCTTGCCATAATGAAGAAAAAAGTATTCCACTATTTTTTGAAGCGGTCGAAGCTCAAAAAGACAAAATGGATGCTGTATTCGAATATATTTTTGTCAACGATGGGTCAAAAGATCAAACATTTAATGTTATAAAAGACTTAGCCCGTACCTATAGTCACGTCCATTATATTCATTTTTCGCGAAATTTCGGTAAAGAGGCGGCGATGTTTGCGGGTTTAAAAAAAGCTAAAGGTGATTTTGTGTCTGTTATGGATGCAGATTTACAGGACCCACCAGAGCTTCTGCCACAAATGTTTAATATGTTACAGATGAACTCAGACTTAGACTGCGTGGGGACGAGACGTGTTGATAGAGACGGGGAATCTGTTACTCGATCAATATTTGCAAAAACTTTTTATAAATTAATGGACAAAATTTCAGATGCCCAATTAGTGGATGGCGCGCGTGATTATCGTATGATGCGACGCCAAATGGTAGATGCTATTCTGACATTAACGGAGTATAATCGGTTTTCAAAAGGTTTGTTCACTTGGGTAGGATTTAACACAGAGTATTTAACCTTTCATAATCGCGAACGCGTAGCAGGTAAAACATCTTGGTCTTTTAAGCAACTATTCCATTATTCAATCGAAGGGATTATTGACTTTTCTGATTTACCTTTATCTATTGCGACCTATTTAGGAACAATTTCTTGTATTATAGCCATCTTGTCGATTATTGTGATTATATTACGGACACTTATTTTTGGTGACCCAACACAAGGTTGGCCGTCATTGGCTTCCATTATTTTACTATTAGGTGGAATCCAACTTCTATGTATTGGAATTATTGGCAAGTATGTTGGGAAAATCTATTTAGAAACTAAGAATAGGCCTTTATATATTATTAAAGATACAGATATAAATGACCAACAATCACACCAAGAGCATGAAGAAGAATAGAGATTGTGTATGAAGAAAATTGTCCATCAGTTTATCAAATTTGGTGTTGTAGGAATCATTGCCTCAATCATTGATTTCGGTTTGTTAGCAATTTTTACAGAATTCCTAGGTATTCATTATCTGGTTTCTGCAGCTATCTCTTTTATTGTGGCAACTATTTTTAATTACATTGCTTCAATGAAATTTGTATTTGAGAGTCGATATGAAAAAGAGCGGAAGCATCAAGAGTTGTTTATTTTTGTCATCCTATCCTTAGTAGGATTGGGATTAAATCAAGTATTGATGTGGTTCTTTGTCGAAATAACAGTTCTGCACTACATTATTGCAAAAGTTTTAGCTACGGTTCTAGTTATGGCTTGGAACTTTATTTCACGGAAGATATGGTTAGAAAAATAGGTTATTTTGACTAAGTAATCTTTATGTATCCAAACCCATTATGACAGGAAAAGAAAAACTAAAAAAGCTACCGATGGACTAAGGTAATTTAGTCGACCGGTAGCTTTTTTGTAATCCATATTAGTTATTTGCTTCTTCTAAGTTTTCTACTTGATCTTCTAGTGATTTAATGCGGGACTCCATATCATGGATTTGAAGATTGATTTCTTCAGACCTATCGATCGTTGGCGCCACATCTGCATTCGGGTTCATTATCATTATCAACCAAATTAAAAGGAAAATAATGGCCACGGCAAGGGTGATATATAGCCAGTTTAATTTTGGTGAACCTTTATCTAGGTATTCAAGGGTTTCGTCAACTTTTTTTCGGTCCATGTTCTTTAAACGATTATATAGTTCATTTAGATCGTTTTCATTATTTTTGGGATTAAGCGGCATAAGTAACCTCCTTTAACTTGTTTATAACAGTAATGACGGTTAGAAAATTAGAAAGCCCATTCGCCTTGTCTGAAGATAGGAAATACATTACCATCGGCATCGATACCATCGATATCCATCTCAGCTGATCCAATCATGAAGTCAACGTGAACATGGCTACGGTTAACGCCTGCTGCCTGTAATTCTTCTTCTGACATGTCAGTTCCGCCTTTAACGTTAGTTGGGTAAGCAGCACCGATTGCCAAGTGGTTTGAAGCATTCTCATCAAATAGGGTATTGTAGAATGTTAGGTTACTTTGAGAAATTGGTGATTTATGTGGCACTAGGGCAACTTCACCTAAACCTTGCGCACCATCATTGTTGAAGACTAAATCTTTCATGATTTGCTCACCTTTATCAGCTGTAACGTCTACAATTTTACCGTCTGCAAAAGTTACTTTGATGCCTTCAATTGTAGAACCCGCGTAAGATAGTGGTTTTGTTGAAGTCACATAACCATCCATCACGTTTGTATCTGGTGCTGTGAAGACTTCTTCCGTTGGCATATTAGCAATAAATGGTGAACCATCAGGGTTAAAGCTTTGAGCAGATACCCAGATGTGACCTTCAGGTAAACCTAATGTTAAATCTGTACCAGGTGCAGTGTAATGTAATTTTTTGAATTGTTTATCGTTTAATTTTTGTGCTTTTTCGTCTAACAAGTCACGGTGTTTGTTCCAAGCTTCTACTGGATCAGCTTCGTATACGCGACTAGCTTTGAAGATGGCATCCCATAATGCGTCTGTTGCTGCTTGTTTATCTTCAGCTAATTCAGGGAAAACGTGCTTCGCCCAGCCGTAGTCAGCAGCTGCTGCAACTGTCCATTTAACTTGATCGTTCATTGTCGCAGTACGGACAACTTTTAATTTTTGACCATGGTTGGTTTGAACAGTGTCAATTTTACTTGCATCAATACCGCTTAGTAAATCTGGGTCACCAGATACGATTGAAAGGCGTGACACTTTTTGGTTTAAGATTAAATCTTCTTGGCGGGCTACAGTATAGTCAGCAACTTCCGCTAAATCTTCTGTCGCTTGGTACTCGTAGTTTAAGCGGGTAGTGTAGTCATCTTTCCAAGTAAAGTGTACACGGCGAGCGCCATTTTCATAAGCGTGTTTCGCTAAGAAGTGGGCCAGGGGTGCTTGGTCGATGGCAATGTAAATCATAACATTGTCGCCTTTTTGTACGTTAATCCCTTTTTCGATTAATAGGTTTGCATATTTGTCTAATAATTGGTCAAAATTCTCCATGTAAATATTGTCCTCCTAAGATTGCTTTTATTGATGTTGTTGGTAGCTATCTACACATTGCTGGGCAAGTTGTTCAATTAGAGGGATATCCTCATCTTCAGGATACAACTCAATCTTTACAGCTTCACCAGCTTGGATAGCACCGGTTTGTTTGAATTGTTCGGTAAAATCATCAACAGATTTACAGAATTCTTCGTAATCATATTCGCCTGAACCTAAGGTCGCGAAAATCTTACCTGTTAAATCAACGTCCGACAATTCTTCGTATAGGTCTACAATTTCATCTGGTAAGTCTGCAGCAGCACCGTATGTATAGGTCACGACAACGCAGATATCCTCTTCTAGAAAATCGGTCGCATACACAGATTGGCATTCCACCATACGTGCATCTATGCCCAAATTAACTAAGGATTTGGTCATAATATTTGCTATTTCTTCATCGTTTCCAGTTAAAGAAGCAAAGGTAACTAGTGCCTTTGGCAATATGGTTCGCTCCTTTCAATTATAATTTTCATTTCTTATTAAATTATAGCAAAAAAAGCACTCTTTGACGACATAGAGTGCTTTCATTCGTTAGATATTCACTTTATCAAGCTAAACGGTAAGTATCGATATTTTCAAAAGCTTCTTGTGTTTCTTTTGGTAGTTGCATTTTCAGATAGTTGATAATGATTTCAAATAAGACACGTGCATCATTGAAGCGGTTTTCTACAATCAACCGTACTAAGTCACCGAGGTACATCATGAAAGGATACATATCCAAAATGAAATCTTTTGGTTCATCCGTATGGTATTTCTCAAGAATAGCTGTCATTACAGTATGTGAACACTCTAAAGCTTCATTAACTAGGTAGTCATGCTTACCAATATCCAAAATTGTTTTTAACAACGCTTCACTAGTTGTAAAGAAGTCATCAAAATTTTTGTGTTCATATGCATTCTGTACCGCTAGTACTTTCTCATCTAAAATATTCTTGTAGTTTTCACCTTTAACCTTTTGTTTAATCATTTGATCCAACATCCGGTAACTGATAATTAATTCATAGCGTAAACGGTGGGCTACGAAGTCAACTTTCGGCACATTATCTCCGACGAAGAATCCGCGATACGGAATCATATCTACAAAGCCTTCATCTGCTAAGGTACTTAAAGCAGCACGAATAGGGCTTCGACTGATATCTAAATCTTCAGAAATAAAGGCTTCAACAATATGAAAACCGGATTTCCAGTTTTCACTAAGTATTTGATCTTTAATATGTAAGTAGGCAACTTGTTCTAATTTTTGCGTTTTTCCCATGCCATTCACCTCGCTCAGGTCATTGGTAGATACGTTTCATATTTGGCTTTTAAAAATATGCAATAACGTTTTATTACTTTCTTAATCATACCAGTTTAGTCAAGAAAAAGCCAAAGATTATCATTAAAAGTTATAAAAAATAAAACGGTTACAATTGGTAAAGGCTGTCGGATTCGTTTTATTTCGCTGGCTTTTAAGGTATAATAAAGCAGAATATACAGGAAGGACGAGAGTGAATGATAACATTAAAATCTGCCCGTGAAATAGAAGGCATGAAAAAAGCAGGGGCTTTATTAGCAAGTATCCATGAACAATTGCGTCCAATGATGGTACCAGGCGTTACCACAATGGAAATTGAAGCCTTTTTTGATAAAAAAATTACTGAAGCAGGCGCTATCCGTGAACAAGTTGGCTTTGAAGGCTATGAGTATGTGACATGTGTATCCATTAATGATGAAATTTGTCACGGCTTCCCAGCACCTAACCGTGCTTTAAAAGATGGCGATATCGTCAGTGTCGATACCGTCTTATCATTAGACGGCTATTTTGCTGATTCTTGCTGGACATACGGTATTGGCCAAGTGGATGAAGAGGGTCAACGACTAATGGACGTAACGAAGAAAGCCTTAGAATTAGGGATTGAGCAAGCACGTGTTGGTAACCGTATTGGAGATATCGGTGCGGCAATTCAAACATATGTTGAAAGCCAAGGTTTTTCAGTTGTGCGTGAGTTCGTGGGTCACGGTATTCAACCAACTATGCACGAAGGACCATCTGTACCGCATTTTGGTGTAGCTGGAAAAGGACAACGTTTACGTGCTGGCATGACGATTACTATTGAACCAATGGTCAACACCGGTAAATGGCAATCACAAATGGACGCTAACGGTTGGACTGCCCGCACAATTGACGGCGGACGTTCAGCGCAGTACGAGCATACCTTAGCCATCACTGAAGATGGTCCAATTATTTTAACGCAACAAAAAGATTAATTACCATAACGGAACCATTAAGGGCGGTCATGCAAACTTAATGGTTTTTTCACATAAATAATTATTAAGATTATTTAAATTGAAATGAAGTTAAATTTCATTATGCTATAATGTAAATTGGTATAGATTGCTTAAGTTTCACAAGATAAACCAGATATTTTTAGCAAAGAAAACCCAGCAATTTTCCTAATAATTCTCCAGAGGAGCGCTTATGACAAAGCAAGATAATCAAAATAATCAAGCCCCTAGTCGCCGCGATAATAAAAAAGTGAATTCATTCAATTTAAAGGCTCTTAGATCCTCAAAATGGTTACCCAAAGAAAAGAAAACCTATTGGATCTTAGGTGCCGCGGCTGTGGTAGTCGTTATATGTGCGATTGCTTTTAAAGTATATGCTGATATTTCAGGATTCGGTTCTGATATTTATGAGGATGTGAATTCAGCGCAACTTCGTGATGCAGATGCCCAATTAAAAAATGGCGAACCGATTACTATTTTACTAACAGGCCTTGATAGTGGGGCGCTTTATTACGAGGATGTTGAGGAGACGCAGACGGATGTAATGATGGTCTTCACCATTAATCCAAAGACCAACGAATCAACTGTCGTATCTATTCCAAGGGATGCCTTAGGGGTCCAAAGTGATACGGATGAATTTGATAAATTAAACCATGCTTATATGAATTATAATGGGATTGAAGGGACAATCAACTCCCTACAACGCTATTTAGATATGCCAATTGATTATTATGTGAATGTCAATATGCAAGGGTTTATGGACGTGATTGATGCCTTGGGTGGTGTGGATATTACGCCAACCTTAACTTTTACTCAAAATGACGTTTCATTTACAGAAGGCGAAACACGTACCTTATCTGGCATAGAAGCAATGCAATACGTACGGATGCGTAAATCGGATCCTGAAGGTGATATTGGCCGTGAAAAACGACAACAGCAATTAATCGAAGCGGTA
The DNA here is from genome assembly GCF_001543205.1 of Aerococcus urinaeequi. Taxonomy (NCBI): domain Bacteria; kingdom Bacillati; phylum Bacillota; class Bacilli; order Lactobacillales; family Aerococcaceae; genus Aerococcus; species Aerococcus urinaeequi. Next base: position 526,723 of record NZ_CP014162.1, on the reverse strand, counting down.
GTAGATAAGGTCATTTCACTTGGAACAATTACCAATTACAATGACATCTTAGATGCCGTAGGTGATGATATTAAAACAAATATTACAGTGGATAATATGTTTGCCTTGCAGTCAAATTACTTAGCAGCCATGGATAATTTAAATAAATTAGTCTTTGATGACTATGTTGACCTAAACCTAGATTTTGGTTACTACATGTTAATTCCAGAATTAGAGCGTTTAGAAAATGTATCCATCATGCAAGACAACATCGATTATGAAGCAACCAATTCAGCCATCGTTTATCCTGTAGAGTATGGGGTGGAATCAACCTACTTCCCAGTGTCTGACTTGAATTGGGATGGCGTCTTAACAGATGATGAGATGGCCATTCAACCAGGGGTATATTCAAGAGAAGATTTGAATGAACTGGTCAAATATATCTTTGGTTATTCAATTAATGACTACTTAGAATCAACAGGGAACACAGACTTGATCGATGAAAATGAAGATCAAACGATTCCAACCACTTTAGATGATGAATTGCTAGAACAGATTACTGCTGGCTTTGACCCAAGTGGCACTGTGACTGAGGATACAAGTAGTGACTTGGATACATACGGTGACCCAACTACGGAAGAAGATACGGGAACATATTACGATTCATCTACTTATTCGGAAACATCCGATTATACAGATACATATAGCGATACTTATAGTGATGAAGCACCGGCAACATCAGAATCAATGACAGTACCTGAAGAAATCGTGCCGGAAACGAGTCAAGAAGCACCTGACACTTCAGAAGCGCCGGTTACATTTGAAGAACCAGTGACCGATATGCCTGTTGAATACAGTACCGTTACAGAATAAATCATAGAATAATAAATAGCATAAAATTTGTAAAAGTTTATATATCTATCTTTGAGGAGGAGGGATTATATGGCAAATAGAGAAAGTCGCCATCGTAGGAGTCAAGGGGAAGCGTATCATGAGGAGCGTCCTCGTAAGAAACGTCGTGGATTATTGGGTTGTTTTGGTTGGGTATTGTTAGCCTTTTTAATTATTGGGGGCGGGATTCTTGCATACTCATACTACCGAATTGACCAAACAGGAGACGCTATTTATCAGCCTGCGGACGCTGATGGTGCGGAACCGGTAGAAGAAGTCCGTGAAAAAGAAGTGACTGTTTCGGATAAAGAACCAATTTCTATTTTACTCATGGGGATGGACTCAGGGGGGACAAGAACGACTGGTGAACAAAATACCGATGTGATGATTCTTGTGACCATTAACCCGAATACACAAACTGCTAAAATGGTATCCATTCCACGTGATACTTATGTTTCAAGTATTGATTTCAAGATTAACGGTGCTTATGCCATGGCCGGTGGGGCATCTGGTTCAATCAATGCAGTTCAAAACCTATTGAATGTACCGGTTGACTACTATGCCTTAGTGAATATGACGGGTATGATGAACATCATCGATGCAATTGGTGGGGTATCCTTATACAATGACTTCACTTTCTCTCAAGGTGAATATACTTTCCCAGAAGGTCAAATTACCTTGGAAACGGGTGCTGAAGCTTTGGCTTATGTCCGTAACCGTTACGATGATCCAGATGGTGACTATGGTCGTGCTGACCGTCAATGCCAAGTCCTATTAGCCATCTTAGACAAGTATTCTGATGTATCTAATATTGGGTCTCTAGGTAGCTTATTTGACACAGTACAAGCCAATGTGGTTACTGACTTAACTGTTTCAGATATGACCCAATTAGCCTTGAACTACCGAATTGATTCTGAAAATGTTGAATCTACTACTTTAGTAGGTACGGGCGATATGTCGACAGGTATTTACTACAATATCCTATCTGAATCGCAAATTTCAGAAACCTCTGCAGAACTTAGAGATCATTTAGAATTAGAATAGCTTTATGCTTGTAAAATGGGAGTCGTGTGTAGTGCACGGCTTCTTTTTTTCGGAAAAATTCTGTTTAGCTGACATGAATAACGTATAATATAGGTAAGAATGATACATGAGGAGGAATTTTAAATGATCGGTGTAATTGGTAGTATTTCAACAGATTTCGTTGTAACGACAAACCGTGTGCCAAAGCAAGGTGAAACGGTTTATGGTCAAGCTTTTGAAACAACTTTTGGTGGTAAAGGGGCCAACCAAGCGGTAGCAGCAGCAAGACTAGGTGGACAGGTGCAAATGTTTGGTTGCGTTGGTGGCGACCAATTTGGACAAGAAACTAAGGCAAATTTAGCGCGAAATGGTGTGGATGTGACAGCTGTTAAAACAATTGAAAATACGACAACAGGTTCAGCGCATATTACCGTTTTTGAAGGGGATAATGCCATCGTTTATGTGCCTGGTGCTAACCAAGAAGTCACCGTTGACTACTTGAAATCAGTGGAAGCGGACTTGTTAGCTTGTACCTATTTTGTGATTCAAAATGAAATCCCTATGCCTTCTATTCAATATTTAATCGATTTGGCAGACGCGCACGACATTCAGGTGACTTATGATCCAGCGCCTTTTATTGAGATTGACAAGGCCTATTTAGAGAAAGTGGACTATTTATTGCCAAATGAAACAGAAGCTAAAGAGATGTTTGGTGATTTGGATACGGATGCATTATTGGGCCAATACCCAGCCCAGTTATTGGTTACAATGGGTGGTGACGGGGTCCGTTACCATGATGGAGAAAAGGCTGTCCATGTGGCAGCGATTAAAGGGAATGTAGTGGATACAACGGGTGCTGGCGACACCTTCTCAGGTGCTTTTACCGTGGCCTTATCTAAAGGTAATAGCTTAGCTGACGCCATTCAATTTGCCTCAATTGCAGGTTCTTTATCTGTTCAAAAATTTGGTGCCCAAGGTGGGATGCCAACGATTGATGCCTTAAAAACGCATGAAGAATTTAATGATAGCTGGCAAGTATAAAGGTAGATTTTTCTTTGCAAGAGGGAGACTAGTGATAAGCTAGTTTCTTTTTTGTTTAAATAAAAATTCTCTGAGATTAATAGTTCGTCTTTTAATATAAATTCTACGAGGGTAAAACCGCTTGTTTTTAATTTAGTAATGTTCGGGCTAATTAGAAAAGATAATGTTCGTTAATTGGTGAAAAAACCAGTCAATTTATGCATTGGTTTGGATAAATTTTGACAAATCGCTAAAAAAACGAATAAATAAAACTTGCAATTCAGAAATTAAGTGTGTAGAATACGAATTGGTGTTTACGGACACCTTTTGTTGTTGAAGATATTGATAGAGAGAAAGGCGAGTTGAATTCGTGGAAACTTTTGATTATGAACAAGTCCAATTAATACCTGCTAAATGTGTGATTACAAGCCGTAGCCAGGCAGACACTTCAATTGAATTTGGAGGTCGTGAATTTAATATACCAGTTGTGCCAGCAAACATGCAGACTGTATTAAATGAAGAGTTAGCTGAAGAATTGGCCCGCAAAGGTTACTTCTATATTATGCACCGTTTTGAACCAGAAAAACGTATGCCATTTATCAAGCATATGAATGCTGAAGGTTTATTTGCGTCAATTTCTGTTGGTGTAAAACCAGAAGAATATACTTTCATCGATGAAATCAAAGCAAGTGGTGAACGCGTAGACTACATGACAATTGATATCGCGCACGGTCATTCAGAGACTGTTATCGATATGATTAAATACATTAAAGAACAGATTCCAGAAACATTTGTGATTGCTGGTAACGTGGCAACACCTGAAGCAGTGCGTGATTTAGAAAACGCTGGCGCTGACGCTACTAAAGTAGGGGTTGGACCTGGTCGTGTATGTATCACTAAAATCAAAACAGGTTTTGGGACTGCTGGTTGGCAATTACAAGCGATTAAATTATGTGCTAAAGCAGCGCGTAAACCAATTATCGCTGATGGTGGTATCCGTACAAACGGTGATATTGCGAAATCTGTACGTTTCGGTGCATCAATGGTTATGGTCGGTTCATTATTAGCTGCCCACGTTGAATCACCAGGTGAAACTGTAGAGCAAGATGGTGTAACTTATAAAGAATACTTTGGTTCAGCATCTCAATTCCAAAAAGGTATCTATAAAAACGTTGAAGGTAAGAAGATGTTGATCGAAAGCCGTGGTAGCTTATGGCACACAATGCGTGAAATGCAAGAAGATTTACAATCAAGTATTTCATATGCAGGTGGCCGTGACCTAGGTGCTTTACGTACGGTTGACTACATGATCGTACCAACTATTTACAACGGTGACTAATTTTAAGGCCGATATTATAACCAAGGTAAATTATAAAATTTTCAAGGGGCTGTGGCTAAAAGCTGCAGTCCTTTTATTGACGAAAAAATTTGTCTAAATTGGCTTGTCAGCCATGAAAGTGCTGGTCCTTTTGCCCAGAAAAAATGGAAATATGGTATGATAAAGGGTAGATATTTTGTGAGAGGGAGGTGTTGTTGTTGGCTGGTAGAAATCAAAATGGACCTAAGGATAAGCGGTTATTTGCCATGCTGGTCCTGGCGGGATTGATCCTATTTCTATGGGTTGGTAACCGGATGGCGGAAGAGCGGTTGGCTGAGCCGGTTGAGGTGGCCAAAGAGGTGTCCCGGACGTCGTCGATTTACCAGGAGATTTTGGAGGACCACCAATTAGCGTCTGAGTCGTCGCGGGTGAGTCAAGCAGATGAAGGGAACAAGAATGACCAAGCATCTTCTTCTATAGAAGACAGTAGTGGGGATGAGGCAAGTTCTTCATCTGAATCAGGTGGTGACTCGGCATCTGAAAGCCAACAAGGGGCTTCCTCGCTAGAGGAGGCTGAGGATTTAGGGCAGCTCAACCACCAGAACTCTCCTAGTGTGCCGGGTGGGCAGGCTTATGTTGAAGTCAATGACAATGTGCCGATTTTTACGGATGCGGATTTGACGGATGTTGAAGAATCTTGGGAGCGGTATAGCCCTTTGGATGATTTGGGTCGGGTGTCTGAAGCTAATGCCTTGTTAGGGGCGGACTTGATGCCGGCTGAATCGGAACAACGAGAAGCCTTGACCGCAATCACACCAACTGGTTGGCAACAAAACCGTTATGATATTGTGTCGGCTGGCTGGCTGTATAACCGAAGTCATTTAATTGGTTTTCAGTTGACTGGTCAGCAGGATAATTTGCTGAACTTGATGACCGGGACCCGGTATTTCAATGTGGAAGGTATGCTACCTTTTGAAAACTATGTGGCTGCTTACGTGGAAGATAGTGAAAATCATGTCCGCTACCGGATTACCCCCTTATTTATGGGTGATGAATTGTTGGCACGAGGTATTTTTATGGAAGCTTATTCGATTGAGGATGATGGTGAATTACAGTTCCATGTCTATATTCCAAATATGCAACCAGGGATTGAGATTGATTATAAAGATGGATCAAATCAATTAGCCGTATAAAATTTAAAAGTCTGACTTGATTAAGAAGCATTGCGATCAAGTCAGACTTTTATTTATCTATTAATTAATTTATTTATTTATTTATTTATTTATTTATTTATACGCTTTTATTTGCCGGTCTAAAAATTGTTGGGCTACTTGTTGTCCAAAGGCAAAAGACATTTGCGCATTGTTGTTTCCGTATTGTGTGGTCATAATCCAACGACCTGTTAAGAATAGGTTGTCGTGTGTCGCGTACCGTTGAGAGGTGACTTGAGCCTGAGGCCAGGTTACCAATACACCACCGTCTATAGCGGGCGTAAATAAGTCACGGTCAACCATGTTTTTAATGAATATATCTTGTTCAGTTGCTGGCAGTAATTGACTTTCGAATCCAGCTGCATTGACTAAAATATCCACATGTTTACTTGAACCATTCTCAAAAATCATTTCAAATCCACCATCACTATGAGGCTTGATATCTGTTAGCTTATCATGGAAGGATACCTTTTCCTCGTCATACCACTGAATAATATCTTGTAAGGCTTCATGGGTCATTTGGCTTCTGAAGTGTTCAAAAGTATCTAAATATTCTTGTTTATAGGTATTACGGTCAAGTACTGACATGCCCATATATATATCAGGGAGATATGGGGTGATAATACCAGTATAAATTTGGAATATTTGTAGGTCACGGTCGTAGTGAGTTAACTCTTGACGAATTTCAGTGATTGAGCCAGTCCCATATCGATCAATTACCCGTTTAATATCCACATCGTTAGCCGTCATATCTGCCATAAAAGTTTCTAAAATATTTTCTAGTGGAATGTAGCCGTTGTGGGATGCCTTTTGATTTTTAATCCAATCCATATTAAAAGTAGCCTGAATATGTCCATCATATGGTCCTTGTTTAGCAGAAGAGAATGGTGTCGACCGTGTGAAAAAGGTAATTGAGCGAGCAAGTTGACCAGCAAAATGATATTGCAGGTAACGCATAACATCAAGACCAGTTAAACCAGAGCCAATAATACCAATTTTTTGACTTGGGTCAAGAACGCCAAGTTTATCGCTTACTGGGTAAGGGTCATGGATGTAACCATCGTGACCAATTAAATGGTAGTGATCAGCATATGGTGGATGGCCAATATTTAAGAAAACGGCTTGATAAATCGCTTCTTGCCACTGACCATCAGCTGTTTGTATTTGGTAATGGTAAGGCTTATCTTGGCTTCCAGTAATGTGATGACCAACTTTATCCACGACTTGGATATCTTGAATATGTTGGTAGTGGATATGGACACGGTCATTGTTTAAGTAAGTCGCCATACGGTCCTTTAAATAAGCGCCGTACATAGCGCGAGGAATGAAGGCAGACGGATCACAGTAGTCCGGATGATGATTGGTTAACCAATCTAATAAATCATGAGGATTGTCTGCATCGATTGATAAATCATGAGCGAGGGAATTCATGATTAACTTATCGTCGTCCTCTTGATAGGGGGAGCCGTGACCTAAGTGACCAGCTTCATCATAGATATCAATGGTTAATGGTTGATTTGGGTGTTGATTTTGAAAATCAATCAGGGCTTTTAGGCTGCCATTTCCAGCTACGCCTAATCCCACAATCGCAATTTGCATAGTGATCTCCTTATATTTTGTTTAAAAAAATTGTTCTATAGAGGAAAGTATAGTGGAATATATTTGATCTCATGCAAATATATTTTCTGCTCCCTATTACCGCTATAAATTATAGCATATTCCTATGTTTTACAAGAAAATTCCCTATGAAATATCCGTAATTCAAAAGAGGCTAGCATTAAAATTCCCTAAATTTTATCTTAATGTAATGTTGTTTTATGTTAGGATATGGTATTTTTGTTGAATACGAAAAGGAGTTATAATTATGAAACCAAATTTAAATAAACAGCTGACAATGCGCGAGCTCATTGTCGTAGCTTCCACGTTGTTTGGCTTATTTTTTGGTGCTGGTAATATTATTTTCCCTGTTTTAATGGGACAAATGGCTGGTAACCATGTTTGGCAAGCAAGTCTAGGATTTATTATTACTGCAACTGGGCTACCTTTATTAGCAGTAGCTGCTATGGGGATGACACACTCAGAAGGTGTCTTTCATTTAGCTAGTAAGATTTCTAGAAAATATGCATACTTTTTTACGGTAGCACTGTATTTAACTATAGGCCCATTCTTCGCTAGTCCAAGGACGGCATCTGTATCTTTTGAAGTGGGTTTTGCGACAACAAGTTTCGCTGAGTCACCTGTCGCTTTATTGATTTATTCAGCCTTATTTTTCGGGGTAGCCTTGGCATTATCACTTCGGCCATCAAACATTATGGATTATATTGGTAAGTTCTTAAATCCTGTGTTTCTTATTTTCTTAGCAATTATTTTTATTCGTGCATTTACAATGCCGGAAATAAGCGTAACTGAAGTTGAATCAATTGCTAGCTATTCAAATCAAGCCTTTTTCCAAGGGTTTTTGGAAGGTTATAATACGATGGACGTCTTAGCAGCATTGGCTTTTGGTATCATTATTATTCGCTCAATCCGTAAATTAGGCGTGAATGAACCTAAAAACTTGGCCAATTCAACAGTAAAATCCGGTTTGTTAACTGCTATATTAATGGGTTTGATTTATTTCAGCTTAGCTATTTTAGGTACACAAAGTCGTGGCTTTATTGATGTTCAGGAAAATGGGGGCGTCGCGCTTTCATTGATCACCCAACACTACTTTGGAACTGCTGGCTCAGTCATCTTAGCTATAGTTATGGTCTTCGCATGTTTAAAGACAGCAATCGGATTAATTGTAGCTTGTGCAGAAACTTTTGAAGAACTTTTCCCGAATAAATTATCATTGACCAATTGGACTATTTTATTTGCGGTCTTATCTTTCCTTGTTTCAAACGTAGGATTAACAACGATTATTGGCTTATCCACGCCGGTATTAATGTTCTTGTATCCATTAGCAATTTCACTAGTTATTATCGCTTTATGTGAACCTATTTATACCAGTAAACATGTATATCGCTGGGTTACTATTTTTACAATGTTTGCAGCCTTATTCGATTTCATTAAAACTTTACCCGAAGGCATCTTTGATGCAATCGGTGGAGAAGCTATTGGTCATTTCGCCGAAGCAGTCTTACCATTCTATGCCTACGGATTTGGCTGGCTAGTCCCAGCTCTGATTGGACTCGTTATTGGTATTATTCTTACTGAAAAAGAAAAAATAGCTGGTTAAACGAACGGATAACACCTCTACTTCTTGATTTGAAGTGAGGTGTTTTTTGTTTGCAAAATACAACTATCGTTTATAAAATTGATAGAGATTATTTTATATCGCATATATTAACTGTTACGTATGCCAACAAATATAATAAACGTATATTTTTTTCTAGTGCAACGATAACAGTATATTTAAAATGCCTATCGTCTGGAATAAAAATACTACTGAACGTGTGAAGATGGATAAGGAAGCTGCGTCGTTACAAAAATCCAGCCAGCCGTTTTGGTAAGAGAGAATTAGCCTCATTTATTATGAATTTTATTGGTCTCATATCTTCAACCTTGTACTTCATCGGTACTGATAATATATACTGTTATAACAGGTATGGGTTATCTTGGATCTACTGTGTTCAATTCAGTTATCTGGACGGCAATTCTAGAGGTTGTAAATGATAGTGAAGTGACAACACATAATCGTCAAGATGGTGCTGTATATTCTCTTTATTCATTTGCACGTAAAGCAGGATAAGCTAGATTTATTACGGGGCAAGCTTCAGCTATGGTAGGTTACCTTTCAGATGCGCTAGTGTAACAAGAGTCAGACATAAAAGAATGGATTTATATATTAGGGAGTCGAGTACATAGTATTTCTTTCATTCTATGTGTATTGTTGTATTGCTTGTTTACTCATTCAAATCGTAAACGTGTATTAAATTAGGTTGCTGAACTTGAAGCGCATCGCAATGGCTAATGAAACTTTATGCATTATCTAGTTATGGTAACTAGGAAAAGGAGTAGTGTTAAAACTTACTCTTTTTTTTGTCTCTTGGTCATGTTAAACTATGTCGACACCATTTTTAGTACAATGATGTATTTTTTAAGGAGACCCATAAATATGAAAACAGCAATTATTGTTGACTCAACAGCAACTTTACCAGAAGACCTAAGCAGTCTAGAGAATGTATTTCAGATTAAATTGAGTGTTATTTTTCCTGATGGAGAAGTGCGCGAAGATTCTAGTGACCCTCGAGTGATCTCCGACTATTATAATGAATTAGAAAATATGACAGTATTACCAACAACGTCACAGCCTACAAACGGACAAATTTATGACCTATATGAAGAAATTATCAAAGCTGGCTATGATGAAGTTTATGGCATTGTGATTGCTAGTCAATTAAGTGGCACTCTGTCTTCATTAGAAGCGGTATCAAGAGAGTTTACCGATCAAGTTACCACCCATATTATTGATGCTAAGTCGACATCAGCTGTGTCGCAACATTTGGTAGGTGAGTGTTTACGATTATTAACAGCAGGTCATACTGCAGCAACTGTTGTACCCGCCTTAGAACAAGTAGCTAACGAAAGTGAAACTTATATCTTGGTGGGTTCATTGGACAACCTAGTAAAAGGAGGCCGTTTATCAGCTGCCGGTGCCTTCTTTGGTAACCTATTAAAAATTACACCTTTAATTAAAATTGACCAAACGGGTGCGCTAGAAGTGATTGATAAAATACGTACTGACCGTAAAATGAAAGAAAAATTCAAAGGGATTTACGAGACTGCCCACGCTAAGTATGGCGAACGTTTACATGTGTCTGTAGCCCACTCAAACGCTTCAGAACGCGCTTTAGAACTTGTTGCCAATATGTCAGATGATATGGATATGTCACAAGTAACTGTCTCTGCATTAACGCCGGTTGTAGGGACCCATGTAGGGAACGGTTCGATTGGGATCTTTTTATTGGTAGATGCCGAATTGTAATATTCGAGAAAAATACGATTTATCGCATTTTTTTTGCTATAATGTACCTTGAATAAACACAGTGCACCAAGTGTTACAAGGAGGAGAATATTATGCGCTCAGCAATCATTGTAGATAGTACATCTAGTTTGCCTGACGAATTAAAAAACCATCCCGATGTGTACGAGGTAACTTTAAAGATTACTTTTAAAGATGGCGAAGTGATGGATGATACCACCAACGAAATGAGTTTGAAACACTTCTACCATAAAATGGTGAGTGTAGACGAATTGCCAACCTCATCTCAACCCGAACCAGCGGACTATTACCGAATTATGGATCAACTAGTAGCCAAGGGTTACGACGAGGTTTATGGGGTCTTTATGTCTAGTAAACTGAGTGGGACCTTCCAAACAGCCCGTATGGTCATGCAAGAATATCAAGATCGAATCAATGTCCACTTGATCGATACCAAGGCTGTATCCATTATCATTGCCCACGAAGTGAAAGAATTGATTCGGCTGATTGAATCAGGCTATAAAGCTGAACAAATTATTCCAGCCATGAACCAAATGATTCAAGATTCAGAAATTTATGTCTTTATCGAAGATTTAAACAACTTGGTCAAAGGTGGCCGGGCCAAAGCAGCCTCAGCTTTTATAGGGTCTGTATTAAAAATCTATCCGATCCTACGATTTGAAGATGACGGGACAGTAGACGTTTTTGAGAAAATCCGTACTGAAGGAAAGATTAAAAAATCTTGGTTGCATATCTATGAAGAAGCCCGCAACCAATTTGGTGACCGTCTGCATTTAGGCTTTGCCCACGGTGATGCCTATGATAAGGCCATTGAATTCAGAGACTTTTTCCTAGAAAACTATCCAAATGAAGACATCATTATCCGTTATTTAACACCCGTTTTAGGGGTTCACGGCGGTAAGGGTGCATTGGGGATGGGGATACTAGTAGATGCTGACTTAGACTAAGCGGAGGCTTTATGTTATCAACACTTATTTACTTGGAAAATGACTTAGACCAATACTTGATGCTCCACCGGACGAAAAAAGCCAACGACGTCAACCACGGGAAATGGATTGGTATCGGCGGCAAATTTGAACATGGTGAATCACCTATGGAATGTTTGGAAAGAGAAGTCAAAGAAGAGGCTAGCCAAAACTTGAAATCAGCCGTTTTTCGAGGAATAGTCACTTTTATCTATGCTGACCAAGAACCTATGTATATTTTCTTATATACGGGTCAATTAGAAAATAATGAGGTCGGACAAACCAGAGAAGGGGACCTAGCTTGGGTAGACAAGGATAAGATTTTTGACCTAACCCTTTGGGAAGGCGACCGTATTTTCCTCAAAGAATTGATTGGGTCATCTACTTTGATGGATATTAAATTAGTTTATGATGAAAATGATGTTTTAAAATTGGTTGAAAAGCGGTAGAGTATATAGTAGTTAGAAATGAATGATTGTTGTGAAATTGTAAGGTGACTTTACCAATTTCTTACATATAAATTGTTTATATATAGTATATTGTAGAAATGAAAATGCCCTACTTACAAAAAGATTCATGTATCCGGGATCTTTTTTTGTGTATATAGTAATCACAATACTTTATTCAATATATGAAAAGGAGGGAATGTAATGATTGATATCCATAATCATATATTACCTGGAGTGGACGATGGTGCTAAAGATATTGAAATGTCAATAGAGATGGCGAATGTTGCTGTTCAAGAAGGGATTACCCATATCTTAGCCACACCTCACCACCGTAATTCAGAATTCGTTAATGAACGCAGCAAGGTTGAAGAAGCTGTTGGGCAACTACAAGTTGAACTTGACCGCAGAGGTATTGATTTAGTGGTATTCCCTGGTCAAGAAATCAGACTCCACGGTGAGTTGTTAGACCACATTGACCAAGGTGAAATTTTATTTACAGATTTAGATGGCCATTACATTTTAATTGAATTTCCAAGTCATGAAGTACCGCATTATGCGGAACAAGTATTCTTTGATTTATTGTCACGAAATATTCGCCCAATCATCGTTCATCCGGAACGTAATCAAAAGATTATTGAAAAACCAGAAATATTAAAACGTTTTGTGGAGATGGGTTGTTACGCACAGTTAACAGCAGCTTCATATTTAGGGGAGTTTGGTTCTGGTGTTGAAGAAACGAGTCGTTTGCTGATTGAAGAAAATCTTGTCCATATGCTCGCTTCAGATGCCCACCGTCCACATGGACCTAGGGGCTTTAATATGGAGGCAGCCTTCAACAAAATGCAGGCTGAGTATGGAACTAGTATCGTGTTTGATTTTAAAGCCAATGCGAAAAGTTTAGTGAATGGGGAGCCAATGATCACCAATTTTGTTTTAGACCAACCGAAACGTAAGAAGAAATTTTTTGGTTTGTTTTAGTTTATTGGGTTTGTAGTTTGTTATAAATACGTATCAAAAAAAGAAAAGAACAAGTTGGGAGCGTAACGCGTAAATGAATTTTTCTAAATACCAAAAATATTCGATACTAGCGATTGCTGATTTTGTATCGATATTAGTCGCTGGTTTTGCCGCATATCTATTACTTGAAATTTATGTAGGTTTAACCGTATCAATGACGTTGAGTTTGTCAATTATCTATTTCATTACTTATATACTAGCTAGTTTATGGACAAAAAACTACAACTTGATTATTCGCTATATGAGTTTTAAAGGGGCATCAGATTTACTGATTACCCATTGTATTGCGTCTATTTTAACCCTAGCGTCAGCAGCAATTATTTATAGAAGTTTTTCTATTCGATTTGTCTTCTTATTAACAGTATTTGCCATTGGTTTAACATTTGTATCGCGTGCCTCATGGCGCTTAACAATGGACCGTAGAGAAAACATACCAAATGGTGAAAGGGTCTTTGAACCAACTTTACTTGTAGGTGCAGGTCGAGGCGGAAATACCTTCCTTAAACAGTTTAAAAATGATGGTGCATACCGATTCGTCGGTTTTGTAGATGATGATAAAGAGTTACTACATAAGAAAATGGATAACTTGAGCATCTTAGGTTGCATTAAAGATATTCCAAGTATTATTGAACAATACCATTTACAAAACATCATTATTACGGCACCAACCCTACCAAGTGAAAAGATTGAACAAATCTTAGACTGGGGTATTGAATACGACGTGGATGTGCGTCAAATGCCTTCAGTTGAAAAAACATTATTAGGTTACCAAATGGATACAACTTCTGGCCCACAAGAAATTTCAATTTCTGATCTTTTGGGCCGTGACGAAGTGGAATTAGACGATTCAGATGCCTTCCGTCAAATCTCTGGTAAAGACATCTTAGTTACAGGTGCTGGTGGTTCAATTGGTTCTGAAATATGTCGTCAGGTAGCTAAATTCGCACCACAAACGATTTATCTTTTAGGTCACGGAGAAAACTCAATCTACTTGATCAATCAAGAGTTCGCTCAAAAAGACTTACCAAATACCCGGATTATTCCAATCATTGCTGACGTTCAAGATAAAGAACATATTGAACAAATCATGCAAACCTACAAACCAGATATCGTTTACCATGCAGCAGCCCATAAACATGTGCCGCTAATGGAAGCTAACCCAACTGAAGCAGTGAAAAACAATGTCTTCGGAACATTGAATGTGGCAACCGCAGCGAAGAATGCCAATGTTGATGTCTTCGTTATGGTATCCACGGATAAGGCCAACAACCCACCTAACGTAATGGGGGCTTCAAAACGAATCGCTGAAATGCTAGTTACCGGAATGGATAAAGTTTCAAACCATACGAAATTTGCAGCAGTACGATTCGGTAATGTGTTGGGTTCACGTGGTTCCGTTATTCCTGTATTCAAAAAGCAAATTGAAAAAGGTGGCCCGGTAACTGTTACAGACTTTAGAATGCGTCGTTACTTCATGACCATTCCTGAAGCAAGTCGTTTGGTTATCCAAGCCGGCGCTAAAGCTGAGGGTGGCGAGTTATTTATCTTAGATATGGGTAAAGAAGTCCTAATCCTAGACCTAGCGAAGAAAATGATCAAACTATCAGGCTTTACTGAAAAAGAAATTCCAATTGTTGAAAGTGGTATTCGACCTGGTGAAAAACTGTATGAAGAATTGCTGCTAACTGATGAAACAACTGGGCAAAAGGTTGATGATAAAATTTTCGTTGGAAAAATTACCAGTCAGCCAATTGAAGAAATTTATGAATTCGTTGAAACATTAGACTTAACAGTGGTTAACGATGATACCTTAAACAAAAAGTTAGTTGATTTTGTTCACCGTGATGCGAAAACATCTGAAAACGGATAATGAGAATCAAGTGAAAAATACTAGGAATCACAATATCTTATTGAAAATTTAAAAACTGGTATGGTAGACTGACATAGTTATGATATTATATTCAAATAGGAAGTAAATAATGTGCATTATATTTGCTCGAGGAGGACGAGATGAACGACACCCAAGAAATCTCTTTAATTGAGATACTGAATATTCTTACTGCGAATATTTGGAAGATTATTTCAACCACTGTTATTGGGATTGTATTAGCAGCTTTAGTGACATTTTTCTTAATGACACCAAAATATACATCTACGACAGATATTGTTGTGAATAACGCTGCTACCGCTACTACAGAAAATACAATCACTCAATCAGGCCTACAAGCGAACTTGACACTTTTAAACACTTACCAATCATTGGTAAGCCGTCCATTAGTGCTTGATCCCGCCATTGCAGAGGTACCTGAAGCAGAAGGTATGACGGCTACTGAATTAGCAGAAAACGTTACAGTTTCTATGGATTCAGATTCATTACTATTTACCATTTCTGTAGAAAATGAATCACCGTATGTTGCTGCTAACTTAGCCAACGCAATTGCTGTATCTTTCTCTGAAGTTGTACAACAAGTGTTACAAATAGAGAACGTTTCGATTGTAACCCCAGCTGAACCTGGTCAATCGCCAACTTCACCAAACGTGATTTTAAACATCATCATTGGTGCATTATTAGGATTGATTGTCGGTGTTGTATTACAATTAGTAAATGCAATGTTAGATAATTCAGTTAAGAGCAGTGATATCGTTGAAGAGCTTGGTTGGACTTTATTAGGAACTATTCCACAAATGGACAAAAGTAAAGTTGAAGATACGCGCTTCAAAGGTAATGCAGTCAAAGATGGTTCTAGAAACCGTCGTCGTGTCTAGGAGGTTCAATTTTGTTTAAGAATAAAAGAAAACATTTTGACAAGATGAATGCAGAACAACGCCGAGGCGCTAGTTTAATTACTGTTACGCAACCAAATGACGTCATTTCTGAATCGTTCCGTCAAATCCGTACGAATATCCAATTCTCAATGGTTGACCATGATTTTAAATCAATCATGTTCACATCATCTGGTGTTTGGGAAGGTAAATCAACTGTTACAGCCAATATTGCTGCTGTAATGGCGCAACAAGGCTTGCGTGTCTTATTAGTAGACGCTGATTTACGTAAACCAACAGTAGCCAAAACATTCAATATCAACACAACTGTTGGTTTGACAAGTTTACTAACAGACCGTGATGCAAACATCATGGATACTGTAAACTATGTTGCAGATGCAAATATTTACATTTTAGCAGCTGGTCCAATTCCGCCAAACCCGTCTGAACTATTAGGTTCAAACCGTATGGCTGAATTAATCGGCGAATTAGAAGAAATGTTTGACTTAGTTATTTTTGATACACCACCAATTCTAGCTGTTACTGATGCACAAGTTGTTGCAACGCGTGTAGATGGCGTGATTGTGGTTGTGCGTTCAGGAATTGCTAACAAAAACGAAGTACGCAAAACAAAAGATTTATTGGACGTGGTGAACGCCAACGTGATCGGTGCCGTATATAACGGTGAAGATGCCAATAAATTAGGCTACGGTTATGGTTATGGTCAAAGCGAAACAAGCAAATAATAGATTTCAAACTAAGGGATAGGCTTTCGGGTCTATCTCTTTTTTTGCGCTTGCGAATCGGTTTAGTCAAGACGGCCAGGGATTTCGATTGGTTTTTGGTATGGCTTTTGATAATGCTTTTGATTCTAAGTGTGTTATCCTAGTCGGAGAAGTAAAATAACTTGTGAATTTCGGCAAAGGAGAATGTACGAATGGATTATAGACGATTTGGTGATGTGTTAGTTGTACGACTTGATAGAGGCGAAGAGATTATTACTACCTTGGCAGAATTAGCTAAGCGTGAGAAAATATCTTTAGCAACTGTTCAAGGGATTGGCGCTTGTGACCAGGTGAAATACAGCCTATACAATGTGGCAGAGCGTTCATACAGTCCTAACGAATTAAGTGAAGAGTTAGAGTTAACTTCATTGAATGGCAATATGTCGATGATGGACGGCGAACAATATAACCACCTACATGCTACATTTGGTCGTGCAGATGGGTCAGTAGTTGGTGGTCACTTGAACGAAGCCATTATTTCAGGTACCGGTGAAATTTTTGTTCATATGATTTCTGGTGAAGTGGAACGGTCTAAAGACGAAGCAGAAACCGGCTTGAACTTGTTCGATTTCAATAAATAAGGTCTTTATTCGTCTGATTGGAAAATGAATGGTGTCTTACTAACAGAAAGTTTCCTAACTAACAAATTGTAAGCTAAAATCTTGTGTTAATTCGGATTTGAAATTATAATAGAGCTATCTAAAAAAATATTCAAAAATGAACGGAGAATAATGATGACAACAATGAAAGAGAAGTTTGGTTTTAAACCAAATGAAGGCTTGCAATTTGGCCTGTATTCTTTAGGTGATTATGCCCCCAACCCACATACCAACCAAGGGGTAGGGGAACAAAAAAGAGTTCAAGAATTAATCGAAACAGCTCAGCACGCTGAACAAGCAGGCTTAGATATTTTTGCCCTTGGTGAATCTCACCAAGAGCATTTTGTCTCTCAAGCCCATGCAGTCATTTTAGGGGCTATTGCCCAAGCGACGAGTAAGATTAAATTATCCTCTTCATCAACTGTTGTGTCGACATCTGACCCGGTTCGAATTTACGAAAACTTCGCTACTTTAGATTTAATTTCTGACGGTCGAGTTGAATTAGTAGGTGGTCGTGCCTCTCGAATTGGTTTATTTGAACTATTAGGTTATGAATTACGCAACTATGAAGAATTGTTCGAAGAAAAATTTGAATTATTAAATTACATCAACCAGCAAGTTGAAAAGGGTGAAAAAATCTCTTGGGAAGGGCAATTCCGCCACCGTTTAAACCAGGCGGAAATTTACCCTAAACCAAAAGACAACTTCATTCCAATTTGGCGCGGGGTTGGTGGATCACCCGCTTCTGCAGTGAAAGCAGGACGTGCGGGTATCCCGATGGTCCTAACTACTTTGGCTGGACCAGCTATGGCCTTTTATCCGGCTGTAGAGGCCTATCATGAAGAATTAGCCAATCTAGGTATAGACCCAACAACCTATCCTTTAACTACAGCTAGCCCTATGTATATTGCCCCTACAGGTCAAGAAGCTTTGGCGGAATTCTACCCCCATGTAAAATCATCATTCTTACATTCAAATGGGTCTATTTTCCCTAAACAACAATTTGCACAAGCCCGGTCGGTTCAAGACACCATGATGGCAGGAAGTCCAGAAATGATTGTTGATAAATTGATCTACCAATATGAAGTCTATGGTATGGACCGGTATATCGGCCAAATTGATATGGGTGGCGTTCCGATAGATAAAATCAAACGGACCATTGATTTACTAGGTGAAAAGGTCATTCCTGAAGTGAAGAAATATACTAAGAAAAACTAGTGATTCCTGAATTGAAAAAAATTCGAAAAACAACTAGTTTAAATCAACGATTGCAATCTAACATTATGAATATATAAAATTACAAGGAGCTGAAAATCACAAATTCAGCTCTTTTTCTTTGTGTAAAAGAATACAAACCACTATTAAAACCGTTATCTTTTTGCTGTATAATTCTCATCATAAGGACTTACAACAACATCTGCAAAGTGAATATTCAAATAAGGTTGACGAAAATGGTATTTGTGCATCACCTAATTATGTACCAGGATACGATAAAGAATTATACATGGTTCGTTCTTACACTTATGAAGACAGGCAAGGAAATAAATACGGATAAAGCTACCAATAAATCTAAATCGATCAAAAAAAATACCCAAATAAATAAAGCAGGTGCACCCAATTAGATCAAAAAGGTACACCTGTTATTTTTCTACTTCAGATAGTCATAATCAACGGGACGTTGAATCATAGCTTTGAACTGGTCAAAATCTTCCGAATTCCCAAGTGCCCACATAGCCTTCATGACTAGGGCTTCGCTGGTGATATTGGCTGTTTCAATAATATGCTTTTCCCCTAGAATTGACTGACCAACTGCATAGACCTCATAATCAGACCCTTCCATCGGGACCTGCGTGGTTAAAATCACATATTTTCCTTGGTTAACGGCTGCCCGAATTTGCCCTGCATAATCGAGAGCGGTTAATTGCGGAATCCCACCAATCCCAAAACCTTCAATAACGATGACATCCACCAAGTTACAATAGGCTTCAATGACTTGAGCTGGAAGGCCGGGAGTTAATTTAATCAAACCCACGCGCGGATTCAGTTGGTTGTAGAATTTAACTGGCCCTAAATCACTAGATTGGTTTAAGATAGGTAAAACCCTTTGTGACCGGACAACTGCCCGGTTGGCGAAATCTATGGTTTGAAAAGCTTGGTAAGACCGAGACCGTACTTTGCGTGACCGGGTGCCCAGCAAAACTTCTCCATGGAATACAATTGATATAGCGTAAGCTTGGTCAGAAATGGCATAGGTTACAGCGTCTAGAATATTTTTCACGCCATCGTTGCCAATTTTTGACAGGGGCACTTGAGACCCAGTAAAGACAATCGGTTTGGCGCTATTTTGAACCAGGTAAGATAGGGCAGCAGCGCCGTAAGCCATGGTATCTGTCCCGTGAACTATAACAAATCCGTCATAGGTTTCGTATTGGTCCTGGATCACTTGGGCCATCTGTAGCCAATTTTTCGGTTGCATATTAGTTGAATCGATAGACAACAGGTTGACTGCATGATAAGTAAAGTCTAATCCAGAAGACGCTAGAATTTCAGTTAGTTCTTGGTTGATGGTCCCAGCAACAAGTCCATGGTCAGAATCTTGAGCCGAAATGGTCCCACCAGTCAGTATAAATAAAACGCGCTTGGTCATGAAATGCTCCTTATTAAAAATATTTACGCCCATTATACCACGAAAAAGCGTACCAGATAGGATCATCCAGTACGCACGTTTCTGTTATCGTATGGTGATTACTGACGGATTTGCCCGTCGCCATAAATCACATATTTATAAGTCGTTAAAGCTTCAATACCCATTGGTCCGCGGGCATGCAATTTCTGAGTTGAAATCCCAATTTCGCCACCGAAACCAAATTTATCGCCATCTGTAAAGCGAGATGAGGCATTAACAACCACTGCAGCAGCATCAATATCATCCACGAATTGACGAGCTATAGAGTAGTCTTGGGTTACAATCACTTCCGTATGGGCAGATGAATAAGTTTGGATATGTTCAACCGCTTCATTGTAGCCAGAAGTCACCTTGATCGCAATTTCATAAGCCAAGAATTCCGTCGCATAATCTTCCTCATTTACAGGTAAGATATCGATTTTCCCTTGCAAGATTTCCCGCGTTCTTTGGTCTCCGTGCACCACGACCTTGTCTGCTTTAAAGGATTCAACAATTTGTGGCAAAAAGGCTTCCGCGACTTTTTCGTCGACTAGTAGATTTTCTAAAGCGTTACATACTGAAACCCGCTGCAGCTTCCCATTTTTCAAAATGGCTAAAGCCTTTTCTAAATCAGCCGCTTCGTGCACGTACAGGTGGTCGTTTCCAATACCGGTCTCAATCGTTGGCACAGTCGCATTTTTCACGACATTTTGAATTAAGGATGCACCACCACGTGGAATTAACACATCCAAGTATTGGTTCATCTGCATAAATTGAGTCGCTAAAACCCGGTCAGGATTGTCGATCAAGTTGACCGCATCGGTTGTTACGCCAGCTTCTGATAAACCAGCTTTAATGGCTTCAATAATAGCCAAATTGGATTGAATCGTTTCGCTACCCCCACGTAAAATGACCGCATTACCGGCTTTAAAGGTTAGGGCAGTAGCATCTGCTGTTACATTTGGGCGTGATTCGAAAATAATCCCAATAACCCCAAGTGGTACACGTTTCTTCCCAATCTCAATGCCATCTTCAGTAAACCACATTTCATCCGTTTGCCCGATAATATCCGGCAAATTCGCCACCTTTTCAAAACCAGCGGCCATATCGTCAATCCGGATTTCAGTTAAGGTCATGCGTTCAATAAAGCTTTCGGGGCGTCGACCAGCCTCTCGTGTATTTTCAATATCGGCCTGGTTAGCCGCTAAAATAGCCGCTTGGTTATCCCGTAAAGACTTGGCCATTGCTAGTAAAGCTGCATTTTTTTGTTGGCTTGGCAACTTGCCTAATTCTCGTGAAGCCACCTTTGCAGCTTTACCAAGATTCACTAAACCTTGTGCATCAATCATGTCTGTACCTCCATTACATTAGAATTATGAGCATTTTCTCATTGTATTCATTTATTATAACCATTTATCTTAAGAAAGGCTATTGGATTCGCTTATTTTGGCATGAAAAGTGTCCCAATTGAATCGCCTTTAACTAAGTCTAAAATCTGCATAGGGTCTTCAGATGACATAATCACCGTCATTTGTCCGGATTTTAAAGACTCATTAGCAGCTGTTAATTTCGTTTCCATTCCACCAGTTGAAAAAGCCGAAACATCACCCTTAGCCATATCCATTAAATCGTCAGTCACCTCATGCAAGACATCAAAGCGAACCGCATCAGGATTTCGCTTCGGATTGTCATCATAAAAGCCGTCTACATCTGTTAGGAATATCAACAAGTCCGCGTCCATCGTCGAAGCAACCAAGGCAGATAGGGTATCGTTGTCACCAAAACGAGTTTGGTGGTCCATTTCATCAACCGCTACCGCATCGTTTTCATTGATAATGGGTAAGATTTTTTGACCTAATAAGGCATTCATGGCATTTTTGTAGTTGTTGTAAGAATCCGGGAAGTCGATAATGTCCCGTGTTAACAAGATTTGCCCGATAAATTGGCTGTAGTAGTTAAACGACCGACTATATAAATTCATTAAAGCTACTTGTCCAACAGCGGCAGTCGCTTGCTGTGATGCCATATCGGTAGGTCGGCTAGTTAAGCCCATTTTGACAGAACCAACACCAATCGCACCCGAGGTTACAAGGATTACTTCCTTACCCTCTTGAATTAAGGTAGAAAGGGCCAAAGCTAGGCGGTCAATTCGGTTATAATTAATCTGATTTTGACTATTCAAAAGAGAATGTGTCCCGATTTTCACAACAATTCTCTCCGCGCTTAAAATTCCTTCACGATTCATCTCATTCATCCTCATCTAAAAATTTTGTATATTAAAAGTAGTTTTACTTTTTTTTAATCTAATTGAAATCTCACTCTGTTATTATAGCATAGAGGACCTGCGATTTTTAGGCAGGGATATAGACAAATGGGAAAAACAAGGAGTGACTTAAGTGTCAAAAATTAACATGAACCACTTTAACAAGGCCTACATCGCCATCGTCTTGGCCTTTATTCTAGCGCTTGCTGCCTATGATATCAGCTACAGTAAGACCAACGCCGAAACAGAAACCACCACAAACCAGCCTACAGATACAAAAACCACCGAAGAAAGTGCCTCTGCAGCCTCTTCAGATGATGAGAAAAGAGCTGAAGCACGTAAAGCTGAGTTGACAGAAACCATCACCACGCCAGTCGCATCAAACGCCACAACCGATGAAGAAGCCAGTCAAATGGCCGAATTTTCAGCCGACTATGCAGATGACATCCAAACTTATTCTGTGAAGGATATCGCAACAAATGTAGCTGCTACGCTGGAACTGGACGAAACTGCAGCCATGGCCCAGTTGCTGACAGACCTACCTAAAGAAGTTGATGTAGATTCAGCACAATATCAATTAGTCAATAAACTTAACCCATTACTTACCGAACCAGTGATGGATTTTGCTTATGCAAATTCAGGTAAACCCTATAACGCAGCGATTACAGATGCTTATACTGCTTTGATTGATGCAGCAGCAAGTGCCGGGTATACCCTGTCGACAATTTCTGCTCACCGGACCATTGCATATCAAGCACAAAATGTGGAGAATGGTTTTCAAGATTACTTAGCTCAAGGCTATTCAGAATCAGAAGCGCGTGACCTAACAAATGCTTATTTTGCCCCAGCAGAAGCCAGTGAACATTCAACTGGACTAGCCTTTGACTGGTTAGGAACTGAATGGACAGGTATAGGTGGCAGTTTAGATGAGGCTTATGCAGACCAACCATCAGCTCAATGGCTCGCAGAAAATGCCCAAGATTATGGCTTTATTTTACGATACCCACAAGGGAAAGAGCAGGTAACGGGGTATAGCTTTGAGCCATGGCACTACCGATATGTCGGTGTAGAAGCTGCACAATATATCGCCCAATATGAAATCACACTAGAAGAATTCTTAGCCCTAGTAAACTATCAAACAGCATTAACTGAAGAAGGATTAGTTTAAAGGGCTGACTTAATTGTTCACAAACTAAAAGAATAAAGCAAAAAGCGCCCAAACATCATGTTCGGGCGCTTTTTACTGGATATATTTTTTAGAAATTAAAGTCCATTGTTGCGAAGTAGTCTTCTGGTGTTTCTGGGCGACGGATTTGTTTGAATGTGCCGTCTTCTTTTAACATGACTTCTGCTGAACGCAATTTGGCGTTGTATTGGTAACCCATTGAGGCACCGTGGGCTCCGGCATCGTGGATCCAGATGTAGTCGCCAATATTTGTTTTTGGTAATTGACGGTCGATAGCGAATTTATCATTATTTTCACATAGACCACCTGTTACATCGTATGTTTGGTCGGCAGTTTCGTCTTCTTTGCCTAAGACAGAGATGTGGTGGTAAGCGCCGTACATTGCTGGACGTAATAGGTCAGAGGCAGATGCGTCTAATCCTAGGTAGTCTTTGTAAGTGATTTTTTCATGTAGGACTTTGGCTACTAAACCACCGTTTTCAGCTAACATCCAACGACCTAACTCGGTAAAGATGGCAACATCACCCAAGCCAGCTGGTTGCATGATGTCTTCGTATGCTTGGCGTACGCCGTCACCGATGATGTCGATGTCTGCTGGTGTTTCTTCTGGTTTGTAAGCAACCCCAACACCACCTGATAGGTTGATGAAGGTGATATTTAAATCAGTTTGGTCTTTTAACTCAACCGCTAATTCAAATAATGTACGTGCTAATTTTGGATAGTATTCGTTTGATGTCGAACCGGAAACCAAGAATGAGTGGATACCGATGTTTTTCACGCCATAGTCTGCTAATTTTTGGAAGGCTTGACGAGTTTGTTCAGGTGTCATACCGTATTTGGCGTCACCAGGGTTGTCCATGATGCCGTTCGCAACTTCGAATGTCCCACCTGGATTGTAACGGATACAAACAGTTTCTGGAAATTCGCCTACGTGTTCTTTGAAGAAGTCGATATGCGTGATGTCGTCAAAGTTAATGATCGCACCAAGTTCAGCTGCTTTTTTGAAGTCAGCTGCTGGCGTTACGTTAGATGAGAACATGATATCGTGGCCTGAGAAACCAACTTTGTCGGCTAATACAAGTTCTGTATAAGATGCACAGTCGACGCCCATGCCTTCTTCCTGCATAATTTTCAATACGTGTGGATTTGGTGTGGCTTTAACAGCGAAATATTCATGGAAGTTAGGGTTCCAAGAGAAAGCTTTTTTCAGACGACGACAGCGGTCTCTGATACCGGCTTCGTCGTATAAATGGAATGGTGTAGGGATTTCAGCAGCAATTTCTTCAACTTTTGCCAGGCTGGTAAATGGACGTTTGTTTTGCATGAATTGTTATCTCCTTTAAATTTAATCTTACTCTCATTATGAAGAAAAAGGGTGGTTTATGCAAGTTTAGAATCCTTAACTGGTAACGACCTTATAAAAAGGCAATAATATGAAAAAACTATGTGAATTGGCTTGACAATTTTTTTAATTAAATCTATGATAATGCTATTGAAAGACGCAACTAGATGAATGACAGCCATATTCGAGGGGTTTTATTGATGAAAATGAACAGCCTACATACGAATAATCGCTTTTACTTTAGCTATTTTAGGTAGTTTGTATTTATGAAATCTGTTTTAGATCATAGATACAAACGTCAGTAAACAACTGAACCGTATCTATGATGGCTAAACATTTTGTTGCGTAACAAGTGGCCACGTAGAGATAAAATCTATTGTGGCATAGCTAGATATTTTAGCGCTATAAGCACCTATTTAGATTTTATCTGGATAGGTGCTTTTTTCTTTGGATTGATTGTAAAGGGGAGTAAATAATGAAAAGATTGAGCTTAAAGAAAGGCTTGGTGACATTAGTAGCGAGTTTAGCTATTTTTGCGGCTGGCTGTGAGAATGCTGAAGATAATGGCATTTTAGATATCGGTATTTTATCGATTATGGACCACAATTCCTTAAATGATGCGGAGCAAGGTTTTATTGATGGGATGACCGAATTGGGTTATGAAGAGGGTGTTGATGTGGTTTACCACCGGATGAATGCCCAAGGTCAGCAAGCCAACTTGTATCCAATGGCAGGACAATTGTTGAAGAATTCTGAGCTGGTTTTAGGTATCGGAACGCCAACTATTCAGGCACTAGCCGTGACGGAAGAGGAGAAACCACTCCTTTTTACAGCCGTAACTGACCCTATAACAGCAGGTTTGGCAGAATCACTAGAGGGTTCGGGCCGAAATGTGACAGGAACAAGCGATCAGATGCCGGTTGAGAAGCAAGTTGAGCTCTTAATATCGATTAAACCTGAAGCAGAAAAAGTTGGCATCATCTACAACACGGGTGAGGTCAACTCGCAAATTCAAGCAGAACAAGCTGAAGCAGCCATTGTAGCGGCCGGTAAAACGCCAGTCATTCGTACGGTCACCTCAACTAATGATGTACAACAAGCCTTGAATTCTGTGATGTCAGAAGCGGAACTGTTATATATTCCAACAGATAATATCATGGCAGGGGCAGCGTCAACGGTTGGTGCGGTATCTGAACAATACCAAGTACCGGTTGTTGCTGGATCAATTGACCAAGTGGAAGATGGTGGACTAGCGACTTATTCATTAAACTACTACGAATTGGGCCGTCAAACAGCTGAAATGGCAGCACGGGTAATTGAAGGTGAAGATCCTTCGACCATGCCGATTGAGCAAGCGGAAGAATTAGAATTATACGTAAATGAAGACATGGCGGAAGCGTTGGGCGTCGATCCTGACAGCATCCAAGTGGCAGAATAAAGGGAAGAAAGAGGATTTTAATATGAGTGTTATTTTAGGCAGTATATCAGAAGGGTTGTTATGGGGATTATTGGCGATGGGGGTTTACTTAACATACCGAATCCTAAATGTGGCCGATATGACAGTTGAAGGGTCGTTTTCTTTAGGGGCAGCCTTGGTATCACGGTTAATTTTTGAATTTGCCATGGAACCTTGGATGGCCACCTTACTATCATTTGTCATTGGGGCAGGTGCTGGACTAATCACTGGTTTATTACATACGAAATTGAAAGTGCCAGCTTTGATTGCATCCATTATTACGATGACTGGTTTGTACTCTATTAACTTACGTATTTTAGGTCAAGCCAACTTGCCATTATTAAGTCAAAGTACTTTGGTCACTCAAATGCGTCAATTAATTGAAGACAAGACTTTAGCAGTTATCGTTATTGGTTTAATCATTGTTGTAGCCATCGTGGCCTTACTTAAATGGTTCTTCGATACGCAAATTGGTTTAGCCATCCGTGCCACAGGTGATAACTACATGATGAGTGAAGCCAACGGGATCAATACTGACTGGACAAAGATTATCGGCTTCATGGTAGCCAACGGATTAGTTGGTTTATCAGGTGGTTTATTAGCGCAAAACAACGGCTATGCAGATGTCAACATGGGTGTTGGGGCAATGGTTATCGGTTTAGCCTCAGTAGTCATTGGTGAAGCCATCGGGAAAAACCTCACCTTTGTTAAACGCTTATTAGCGATTGTTTTAGGGTCAATCATTTACCGATTACTATTACTATTGGTATTAGAATTAAACTTCAATCCAAACGATGTACGTCTATTCTCAGCCTTAATCCTAGCCGTAGCGCTTGGGGTACCAGCTGTTCGTCAACACGGTAAAAAAGTTGTGAAAAATTCAATCACAAGTAAAGAAGCATAGAAAGGAGATTGACCAATGACTAGCGTATTAACATTACAAAACGTACATAAAACATTTGAAGCTAAAACACCAAACGAAAACCACGTATTAAAAGGGATCGACCTAAAGGTAGAAAAAGGGGATTTCATCACCATTATTGGGGGGGACGGGGCCGGAAAATCGACTTTCCTAAATGCCATTGCCGGTTCGCTATTGGTAGACCAAGGGACTATTAAAATTGAAGATAAAGACGTGACTAACCTAACTGCCAACAAACGTGCAGGCCTAGTATCACGCGTATTCCAAGACACACGGATGGGCACTGCTAGCCGCTTAACTATCGAAGAAAACATGGCTATTGCAGACCGTCGCGGACACTCATTTGGATTTGGACGAGGGGTCAACAACAAGCAACGTGAACAATTTAAAGAAGCCTTGAAACTATTGGACTTAAGCTTGGAAAATAGATTAACTGCTGAAGTTGGATTGCTTTCTGGTGGACAACGTCAAGCATTAACATTATTGATGGCAACTTTGAAAAAGCCAAAAGTCTTACTATTAGATGAGCATACAGCAGCCTTAGACCCTAAAACGTCGGACATGGTTTTAAAATTAACTGAAGAAGTTATCCAACGGGACCAATTAACAGCCTTGATGATTACACATGATATGGAACAAGCCATACAAATGGGTAATCGCTTGTTGATGATGGACAATGGCCGCATCTTGATTGATATCTCTGGTGAAGAGAAGAAACAATTAACCGTACAACAATTATTAGACATGTTCAAAAAACAATCAGGACGTGCATTAAACGATGACGCTTTAATACTAGGGTGAGAGCGAGACCGTATATAAAATGGTATTCCATAAATGATGATAGTGATTCAAAATCATTAGTATAAATTAGTCTCTAGTGGTTAGGCTAACTAGCTCACCAAGATGTGATGAAGGACTCATCATGAATAATATCGTCTTTCTTTAGACGCAAAAAGACCGCCAGGGTTTTCCTAGCGGTCTTTTGATTTCTAAATTATGCTTCTACGGTTAGTTCTTCACCGATTGCTGCTAAACGTGCAACGATTTCATCGTGAGACCAACCTTTAGCTTGTACGTAACGGTTGCGTGGGTGAACACGACATTCGTGTGTACAACCACCAAGATGTTTTTCTTGGTTTTCTTCTGAAGCTAAGATTTGTTTGTTACATTCAGGGTTACCACAGTTTACGTAACGTTCACATGGTGTACCGTCGAAGTAGTCTTTACCAACGATTGATGGGTCAACATGGTTGATTGGTACAGAGATGCGGTCGTCAAACACGTACATTTTACCTTCCCATAAGTCGCCACGAGTTTCATCGTCTTGACCGTAGTTTTCAATACCACCGTTTAATTGGCTAACGTTTTCGATACCTTCACGAATCATCCAACCTGAGAATTTCTCACAACGTACGCCACCAGTACAGTAAACAAGGACTTTTTTGTCCATGAATTTTTCTTTGTTTTCGCGTACCCATTCAGGTAATTCACGGAAGTTACGGATATCAGGGCGGATAGCGCCTTTGAAGTGACCAAGATCATACTCATAGTCGTTTCGTGTATCTAATAAAACAGTATCTTCATCTAACATTGCTTCACGGAAATCAGCTGGATCTAAGTGGGTACCAGATAATTCGTTAGGGTTTAAATCTTCTTCTAAGTTTAAAGAAACGATTTCTTCACGGTAACGTACGAACATTTTTTTGTGTGCGTAGTCATCCGCTTCGTTAATTTTAAACCATAGGTCAGAAAATTCTTCCATAGCATGCATATGTTCCATGTAGCGTTCAGTCGCTTCTTTTGGCCCAGATACAGTACCATTGATCCCTTCATCACCAATTAAAATACGGCCTTTTAAGCCGAGTGATTTACAGAATTGTAATTCGTCTTTGGCGAATTGTTCTGCATCTTTAATAGGTACATATTTATAGTAAAGTAGTACCTGGAATTCGTTATTATTCATTTATTATTCCTCCATCATATTGCAGGTATGACTGCGAGTTTTTACGGATTACATTATAAGGCATAAACCAGGGATAAACAAGTACTAAATTTGTTTCGAATGTTTAAAAAGTTCACAATCCTATTTTTACATTAGAAAAACATGCTATAATAGATTGTGAAATATGAATCGATTACATGAATTTTCAAGTAAATCGTTAGTAGGGGTTAGTTATGAATCATAAAGGAACCAAGACAATAGAAACGCAACATCTATTGTTACGTAAGTTCAAAACAAGTGATGCCAAGGACATGTTCAAGAATTGGGCAGGGAATACGGCAGATACAGAATTTGTTACATGGGACAAGCACCAATCCGTTTCTGATAGTAAAAGCATTTTAGAGAAGTGGGATAAACGCAAGGACAGAAGTAAAACCTACAGATGGTGTGTGGAAGACAAATCTTCTGGAGAAGCGGTAGGAGAAATCGTAGTGACTGAAGTGCATAAAGACACCCAGGCTGCAGACTTAACCTTCTGTATGGGTCAAGCCTATAAAGACCAAGGTTTGGCGAAGGAAGCTTTAGAAAATATTGTGCATTTCTTGTTTAAAGAAGTGCAAATGAACCGTTTGTCTTTTGATCAAGATAGTCGAAATGAAGCTGACAGACAACTGGCTTTAGCCTTAAACTTCGAATATGAAGGGCTACGAAAAGCAGCTTTAGCCAATAATTCAGGTATTTCGGACAAAGCCTTGTATGGTGCTGTAAGATAGCATTTAAAGTGACCATAGAAAAAGGTATGTGATAGAAAACATCACATACCTTTTTCTGTCGTTATTTATTATAAAACTTTGTCTAAAAATTCTTTTGTACGGTTGTGTTGTGGGTTACTGAAGATGTCTTCAGGTTTACCTTCTTCGACAACGTATCCGCCGTCCATGAAGATCACACGATCAGCTACTTCACGGGCAAAGCCCATCTCATGTGTTACAACGACCATGGTCATACCTTCTTTAGCAAGGTCTTTCATTACGTTTAATACGTCACCAACCATCTCTGGGTCAAGTGCTGATGTTGGTTCATCAAACAACATGATGTCAGGATTCATTGCTAAAGCGCGGGCGATAGCCACACGTTGTTTTTGTCCACCAGATAAAGAGTTTGGAAAAGCTTCTGCTTTATCCGCTAAGCCTACTTGCTCTAATAAAGACAAAGCTTGTTCTTTGCTGGCATCTTTTTGTGTCTTACCTAATTCAGTCGGGGCAAGGGTAATATTCTCTAAAACGCTTAAATGTGGGAATAGGTTAAAGTGTTGGAACACCATGCCGATATTTTGACGTGCTTTATTAATATCAATAGATTTGTCGGCAATATTTGTGCCATCTACTAAAACTTCACCACCGTTAATGTCTTCTAAACGGTTTAAACAACGTAAGAATGTTGATTTACCAGACCCTGATGGTCCGATGATACAAACTACCTCACCTTGGTTAATGGTTAAGTCGATCCCTTTAAGGACCTCATTTTTACCGAAGCTTTTCTTTAAATCATTTACAATAACTTTTGCAGTTGCTGTTGTTTCAGCCATTTTCTCATCCCTCTCGGATTTAATTCTTATTCATCTATTCGTATATTTTCGATTGATAAATTTAATGGTATTTTAATTTGAAATTGTCACTTTGTCAACTTTTATCACAAGCTTTAATTTGTAATGTAAACAATGAGGGTCGCTGATTGATTGCCCAAGGGTATTTTGTTATATTTTGTGTATTAGATTGGACAAGAGAGAGAGGTATTAAATTGAAAAAAGTATTAGCAGCTATAGATATTCAGCAATTATTCATCATCACTTTGGGGACTTTAAGCATGACCATTGGTTTGTATTTCTTCTTGGTACCTGATTCCCTTGTCGGTGGGGGTACTGGGGGTATGGCGCAGGTATTGGCACCATTTATTCCGCTACCTTATTCAGCGATCCTTTTTGCCATTAATATAGTCTTACTGGTCATTGGGATTATGGTGATTGGTAAGGAGTTTGGTGGGACAACCCTGTATTCTGTCATCCTCTATTCAGGCTTTTATGCCTTATTCGAACGGTTTGTACCAGTTACAGGGGCAGTTGCTGATGATCCCTTGGTCAACTTGATTTTGGGACAAGTCCTCCTTTCAACTGGTGTCGGCTTAGTTTTTAATGCCGGTGCCACAACTGGTGGGGTAGATATTATTGCCAAAATAATGAACATGTACCTCCCTATCACCTTTGCGACAGGGGTCATGATTTCCGATATGATTATCTTGCTTGCGAATATGCTGGTATTTGGGATTGAACGTGGATTGTATGCCACAATCGGGGTCCTACTGGCCAATGTGGTTGTTGACCGCGTTATCACTGGTGGTTCTGCAAGATACAACGTGAATATTACGTCAGAAATTGCTGGGGAAATCAACGATTTTATTTTGATAGAATTGGCCCGTGCGACAACAATCTATACGGCTAAGGGTGGATATACTAAGAAATCACGTGCGGTGATTACTACAGTTGTTGACCGTGAAGAATTATTACGGTTGAAAAACCAAGTAACTGAAATGGATGCGAATGCTTTTATGTATGTGTCGCCAGTATCTGAAGTGTCTGGGCGCGGATTCTCTTTTGAAGTGAGGAGAAAACAGTCTCGAATTGCTAAACTAAGAGCGCGTGCTTTGAAAGGGAAAAATTCTAGTATCAACAATTAGCCTTTTTGTTCCAATAATCATGTATAATAAAGGTATATATCATAAGAATGATAGCAATACGAACGGAGGGCTAGTGTGAGAACAGATGAACTATATTCAAAGTTGATTAATTTAGGATTTATTGAAAACTATTATGTAGCTAGCAAAGAATACAAGGATGGGTCGAAGCATCGTATATTAAAAATTTACGATGATGATTCCAAACTGGCTGAAGTAGCTTTAGACCAACCATACATGATTCGTACAACTTATGAAGGTTTTGAGGCAAGAAATGAACTCGAAAAACAAGCCTTATTAAACTTACTCATCAACTATGCACAAACACCAATTGAAGGACGGCAGTCAGCCCTATATTTTGCCTATTACCATGATTTAAATAATATTGTGCATTTTATTAAACGTCTACGAAACAAACGTTTAACGGACGATATGATTCCATTAGCTTATTTTACTACACTAACACCAGAACAAAGAGAAAGCTTCTTATTCTCAATGTCAGAATTTGATGATTTCCCGGAGGCATATCGACCACGCTTTACCCCAGATTCGTTTGTTAAAGTTATTTCTTATGAAGAGTTTTCACAAAATATCCATGACCGCTATAATCTGGATATGCCTGAGGCAGAACCATCATACAGTAAAGCTGATGAAGAAGATATTGATAGTGAAGAGGATAACCATTTGAATTCTGGGGATATTCACGATATTTCAGATTTTCGAAGAAATGGTGAAGATGATAAACCTGAATAAAATATGATAAAAAAGAAGCACGATGTCCATTGAAATTCTAGGGTATCGTGCTTCTGCTATTTCGTCTATAAGGCCACTATAGAATAGACTGTGTATTTTGTTGTGCATATTTTTTAGGGGAAGTATTATAAACTTTCTTGAACGAACGGTAGAAAGTAGAATAATCACCGAAACCTGATGCAATGGATACATCCTGTAAAGACATCTTATTATTATTCAAATTATTGATTAATTGAGCCGCGTATTCTGCACGTTTTTCAATTAAGTATTCATGGAAATTTTGGTTCATTTCTTTACGGAATAATTTTGATAAATAATAGGGCGAAATATCAAATACTTGTGTAATCCGGTCTAATTGTAAGTCAGATTCTTTAAAGTGTTGGTCGATATAGTAGATGATGTGACTAAAGTGTTTGTCATCCTTATAATCACCAGACATAGACGGGATTTTCTTCGCATGATAGACATTCATCAATGAATGGTATAGGTGGTAAGCAGTCACGAATGCTGTATCGCCAACTTCTTCGTCACTATAAGTCAAGATTTTTGATAAGTGATTGATAGTTTTATCAAGATTTTCTTTATCTAAACGATAGTGGCCAGGTTCACTGTAAAATTGATTAATATCTTCCCTTTGGTTTTCATTTACCATTGCATATTGATTCAATAGGTTTTCAGGTACCATACAGATGTAACGTGTGTTATTGATTCCTTCTTCACTTGACATTAAGTGAGGTACGTTAGGTGGGATAATCATGATATCCCCGTTGTATAGGGTATAGCTCGTATCGTTCACGATGAACTGACATTGGTTACCTAAGTAAATTAAAATTTCATAATGGTCATGATAGTGCAGAGAAGATGTTATGCTAGAATATTCTTCAAGATCCATTTCATTAAGGTTTAAATGTTCCTGACTATTATAGGACTTACGCATCATGGTGCGTCGCTCATCATGATAGCTAAGAGAGAAATGTTTCTGAAATGTATTAACCGCTAATGCTTCCAAGAGTTCACCTTCTAATTTAACTTTCTTAATATAATTATACTTTGCAATATTTAACTTATGTCTATAGTGTACTAAACTTCTACAAATGGTTTCAAGGGTTTTTATAATTTAATTTTAAGAAAAGGATTGTGCCGTAAAAATCCTGTAATATATGTTATAATTTAAGGGAAAATGAGGCCTTTGATAACCAATGCCAGTTTTAATTTCATGCAATATAGTATTTTACAACAGTCAGGAAAAATACAATTTTCAACACTGCGCAACTTTAAAATCAAAAATGAAAGAGTATTTTAAAGGCTTTTTGGTTTCAATAGCACAAAAAAAACAGTACAATAAATTTTGGTGTAATGAAGAACTTATTTTATGCTGAAATTTATTGCTTTAGGAGACGAGCTTATGGATAAGGACCAAGAAAAACTTATACAAAGAATTCAAGCTGTGCCAACTGATGATTACAGCTACTGCATTCAAGTTATCTCTAAAATTTTAAGAGATAACCACAAACACACCAGCGATGAAGCTTTTATTAAAGCCTTCAATGAAGTGATGACAGAAAAATTCCCGAATCAATCAGCAGATTACAATCAAATGATTGCTGAAATTAAAATGCAAGATGATGCCGAATTCGTTAAACGCATTCGCAACATTACGGCAGTCGACCCAGTCCGTGCTAATTTTGAAATGTCATTATACATTCGCCGGATGGAAGACGATTTCGACCGATTCACACCAAAGAAAAATATTAAAAATTTAAGTATTTATGATGAACTAGACCTTTTCCAATTTATCTATAATAATGATACAGGTTTAGAATTATCACCAACTACGCGCGATTATGCGGGTATGTATGTGGAGTATGCCAAAGTGCAAATTAAAGCGAATGAATGGCGTGAAGCGATTGACTCATACCAACAAGCCTTATTATGGAATCCATATGATGTAGATACCATCTACGCCTTAGCGGAACTATATCAAGAAATGGAACAGTATGGGATGTCTTACCCAACCATTCTTAATGGCTTGAGTTACTCACTTAGAGTAGAGGACCTAGCTTATGGTTTTGCTTTAATCGGGGACTTCTACTACCGTAAAGAAGACTTTGAAAAAGCTTATACGTTATACCATATTTCCCTTATGTGGAATGAAAATGACAATGCCAGAGCAGGTTTGGAGGTCTTAGAAGAATTAGACCGCGAGTGGCCAGCAATCCTTGAAGGTAAGGAACAAGAAGCCTTCCTTGATGATCTGGGCTTAAACGACTACCCATCAGTGGATATGTTAACAGCTTTAAAAGAAGCCGCATTCCGCTTTAATGAGCACGACCAATATGAAGCGGCCTATGAATATTTAGCCATTTATGAAGATATTTTAGGCAACGTTGACCCGCAAGTGACGGCAGTTTTAGACCAACTAGAAGCTGACCATCCTGATTTATTGATGGAAGAATTGGACCATGATCACGACCACCACCATCATTAAGCCATAAAAATTACAGAGACGAGACCAATTACAATTCAGTAGCGGGACTCGTCTTTTTTTTTCGAAAAATAATCACTGCCAGAAAGCTGGCTTGTGATATAATTGTTGCGTACAAAAATTGAGCGCGTGCAATAAAGGAGAATGTTATGATACCTAGATATACCCGTCCTGAAATGGGGCAAATCTGGTCACAAGAAAATAAATATGCATCTTGGTTGGAAGTTGAAATTCTTGCAACAGAGGCATGGGCGGCCTTAGGTGAAGTCCCTAAAGAGGATGCGCAAGCCATTCGTGAGAAGGCCACTTTCGATGCAAAACGAGTGGAAGAAATTGAAAAAGAAACGCGCCATGATGTGGTTGCCTTTACCCGTAACGTGTCTGAATCACTGGGCGAGGAACGTAAATGGGTGCACTATGGTTTAACGTCTACTGATGTTGTGGATACAGCTCAAGGTTACCAATTAAAACAGGCAAATGATTTAATTCGTAAAGACTTAGACCGATTCTTGCAAGTGTTAAAAGCACGTGCGCTTGAACATAAATACACTGTTACAATGGGCCGTACCCACGGTGTTCACGCTGAACCAACGACTTTTGGTTTGAAAGTAGCGCGTTGGTATTCAGAATGTAAACGAAATATCCAACGTTTTGAAGCGGCTGCGCGCGGTGTTGAAGCAGGTAAAATTTCTGGTGCAGTAGGTACTTACGCCAATGTACCGCCATTTATTGAAACTTATGTATGTGAACACTTAGGCATTAACGCACAAGAGATTTCAACGCAAATCCTACCACGTGACCTACACGCTGAATATATTTCATCACTCGCTTTAATTGCTACAATGATTGAAAATATTGCGACCGAGGTCCGTTCATTACAAAAATCGGAAACGCGTGAAGTGGAAGAATTCTTTGCAAAAGGGCAAAAAGGTTCAAGCGCAATGCCACATAAGCGTAACCCAATCGGTTCAGAAAACATGGCTGGATTAGCCCGTGTCGTTCGTGGTCATGTCATGACTGCTTATGAAAACGTGACCTTATGGCATGAAAGAGATATCTCTCATTCATCGGCTGAACGTATTATCCTACCTGATACAACAATCTTAGTAGATTACATGTTACATCGTTTCGCAAACATCATGGAAAAACTAACCGTCTTCCCTGAAAATATGAAACGCAACATGGATGCTACTCACGGTTTAATCTACTCACAACGTGTATTGCTAAAATTGGTTGATGCAGGCTTATCACGTGAAGCAGCCTACGACTTAGTACAACCTCTAACTGCAATCGCTTGGGACGAAGGCAAGCACTTTAAAGGGCTTGTAGAAGCCAATGAAGAAATCACTAGTCACCTTGATCAAGCAGCTATTGATGACGCCTTTGACTACCATTACCACATCCAAAAAGTAGAGGATATTTTCGAAAAATTAGGACTAGTAGAAGATTAGATTATTAGCAAAATTGCAATGACTGTATACAAAAAAGCTCACGGTACTTAACCCAGATTAGGGCAAGTACCGTGAACTTTTTGTTTGATGTATGAAAAAACTTGTTGCAAGTAGCATGATTCAACACTATTTTGTCCGATGTTGGTATCACCTAGCATGCCTTAGCATTGAAAGAGCATGGAGTGATGGTGGTGCCACTGTTTTAGGGCGATGATAGGTAAAGAGACAGCCGACGACTGAAATCAATAAATCAATAAATCTATAAATCTATAAAAAAAAGGAGATTCTTATGAGTCTCCTTTTTTTGGTACCTGATGCGGTCTAATATGATAATGCTTAATAAAGGCTCTATAGAAGTTACTATAATCATTAAAGCCAGCTTTTTGCCATGACTCCGTTATAGACAAACCATTTTCAATCAGGGTATAGGCATAGCCCAACCGCAAGTCCAAGATGAATTGGTAAATGGTTGAATGGAAGTAAGGCTGGAATACCCGGTTGACAGTTGACGTTGAAATGTCGAACTTGTCTGCGATGTCTTGAAGGGTTAGGTCTTTTCGGTAGGAATCAACAATAAAATGTTTAATTTCGTAGGCTAAAATTTCTCTTTCAGACATCTCTAATCGGTTTTGGTTTGAAGCAGAAGAAAGTCGACACAATTCAAGGAATATGGTCGATACAATACTAAAGATCATTTTCTTTTGAATGTTATCTTCAGGTCGTTTCAATTCCAACTGTAATTGAATCAAAGTTTGTAGTAGATGTTGCCAAGTGACGAAAGAGAAACTGAAGACATGGGGTTCATCAAAAATGTGTTTAACTTCAGGTGTTTCCACAAAATTATTGGCAATGGCATCTAAGTAAGGTTCGCCTAGGGATAAAATATAGGCATATATCTTTTCTTCTGTTGGTTTGTGGTCGTCAACGTGAGGACCACAGTCTTTTTCCGGTAAGATTAACCGTCTCATAATCGGTTCAGGTAAGACAACAATTTGACGCACAGAGACGTCAATTTTCTTGTCGGCTAACTCAATAGAGAAGGGTCTAAGGGGAATCAAGAGTTCGTTTCGATGGAAAGAAGAACGATTATAAATGTCAACCATTTGCTGATCAACTTTTTTTAGTTTGATTCGAAATGGTAGTGTTCCAGTTGGCATAAATCAAAACTCCTATTTTACATATTCAATCTATCACTTATCAGCTGCAATAAAAGAAAGAGCGTGCACTCATAAGTTACACACCCTTTAATATACCACAATTTACTTCAGAATTGAAAAGACTATAGCAAATTCAATCGTTTCATTTCAGCTTCTAGTGCAGCCACCGTTTCCTCTTGGGCAGCGACTAGTGGTAGACGCACTGAACCTGTATCGAAACCAAGCATAGACATAGCTTTTTTGATTGGAATTGGATTTGGTTCACTGAATAATATGTCGATTAACGGTTTAAAAGTCGTTTGAATTTCAGCCGCTTTTTTAAAGTCGCCATTTAAGGCATAATGAGTCATTTCATGTACTTGTTTTGGTGCAATGTTAGCCAAAACAGAAATCACCCCTTGGCCACCCAAACTCATTAATGGAATAACCGTATCGTCGTTTCCAGAGTACACATCAAAATCAGGACCAACGTGGTAACGCGCGTCCACTGCATTGGCTAAATCACCAGTTGCATCTTTAATCGCGACAATGTTTTCGATATTTTTAAGTTCCGCCAATGTTTTTGGTGCAATAGACATACCTGTACGTCCTGGTACATCATATAAGATAATAGGCGTCGTTTTTACAGCATCTGCAATGGCACTATAATGCGCCAATAAACCAGCTTGGCTCGTTTTTAAATAATAAGGCGTTACAGAAAGAATAGCATCTGCACCTGCGGCTACACAGTCTTTCGTTAATTGGATCCCGTGGGCAGTATCATTAGACCCAGCACCAGCAATCACGGGCACACGGCCATTGACTTTTTCCACGCAGAATTTTACTAATTCAACTTGTTCTTCGTCAGTTTGTGTTGAAGCTTCACCAGTTGTTCCGGCAACGACAATAGCATCTGTACCATTTTCAATTTGAAATTCAATCAACTCCGCAAATACATCGTAATTGATATTTTGTTCTAATGAATTATCGTAAGGGGTAACGATGGCTACCGCAGAACCTTTAAAAATTGTCATGAGAATCCTCCTATATTGTTCGTACTTTGTAATTGTCTTTATGAAAAAACGATCAGATAGCTTGAGTATAAAAAAAGGCAGACAAGAGCATCACTCTATGTCTACCTAGGAAAACGTGTCAAAAAATACTGATAGCATTCAATAACCCTAACAGTTTTTAATCCCTAGCATAAGACAAGCGCTCCGCACCTTAATGGGCATTAAGGTTTGACAGGGATAACCCTTTTAGGTATTACCCCCAACACAGAAAATCTGCATTTCGGCACAACCACCTTTCACCATCGGCTACTGATTGGTTGCGCATCCTCTATATCTATACTTTCTATTTGTATAATCGTTAGTTTAAAATTAACATGACTATCCACTAAAGGCAAGGGTTAAATGAAAAAACTATTAGATTTCGAAAGCGTTATTTCATTTTCTTTTTCTTATTAGATGTATATTCTCTGGGCAATCGTTGGCCTAAATTCGTCAAGACTTCATGGGCAATCGTTCCAGCATGACTAGCAACGTCCACTACATCAACAGTTTGGCCGCCATTTGTCCCGATTAAAGTCACCTTAGCGCCAACAGGCATCTCATGGGGTAGGCGAATAATCATCTGGTCCATACAGATCCGGCCCACACTCGGGCACCGCTCGCCGTCAACAATGGCATCCAAGCCCAAATAACTTCTTTGCCAGCCGTCCGCGTAGCCAATCGGTAAGGTAGCCACCCATTCATCCGCACCGGCCACATAATCAGCCCCGTAGGAAATCGTATCGCCCGCATGCATTTGTTTGACGTAGATAATTTCCGTCTCCAAAGTCAATGCTTGCTTGAAATCAACAGGCGACGCCACATCTTCCATACTTGGAATGGATCCGTATAAGCCCAGGCCAAGTCGCGCAGCATCCAAAGTTTTTTCCGGGTACCAAAGGCTTAAGGCAGAGTTTGATTGATGGAAAAGGGGGGTGTACCCTAATGCTGAGTAGTCCAATTGACCAAGCAAACCTTCAAAAAAGTCAGATTGGGCTTGAACCTTGTCCTTACCATGGTCAGTGAAGGAATCAGCGGTAGCATAGTGGGTAAAGACTGAAGCCAACTTAAATTTCTTCGGATGTTTGGCAATGTAATCAATGATTTTTTGCGCTTTTTCAGCAGATCGCACGCCAATCCGCCCCATCCCAGAATCCACTTTAAGGTGGACATTCAATCGATGAAGACGAGAAAAGTCTTTATCGTGTTTCTTAGCGTATTTTAAATAGTCCAAGCTAGACACTGTCACACCAATTTCTAAATTGGCTAAAAGCCAGGCATCGTCTGGATCAGTCAACCCTAAAATCATGATAGGGGCAATAATCCCAGCGTCTCTTAGTTCTAAAGCTTCATCCGCAACCGCAACCGCAAAACCGTCCGCACCGCGAGATTGGAGGGCGTCGGCTATTTTGACGGCACCTAAACCATAGCCGTCAGCCTTAACAACTGCCATGACAGCTTTATTACCGATATGCTTTTTAATAGCGAAATAATTATGAATAATCGCATCTAGAGACACGATGGCCTTACTAGGGCGATGATAACCAATGGTCATAGTTTAAACCTCTCTTTAATCATATGGATTGATCGAAATAGATAGGAAATGGCGTTAATACCGCGCATTTCACTTCTCATTTATTATAACACTTGTGGGTGAAAACTCGAAAGAAGGGTCTCTAACTTAAGGAAAAGCTAAGTTAGTTCAACCCTAAGGTAACCTTAGTGGTCAGTTAAACGTCTTCAGAGGTAGAGATTTGTAGAAACTTCGGTACATGGCTATTGTAAGTAAGGATCCAAGGAACAACTCGGTCTCTTGGAAAAATGTACTCGATTCCAACAGCGACAATGGCACCCAAGAAGGTATCTAATACCCGAAGTAGCGCATATATATATTGATTGTCCGCTGGAATATTGAAGACAATGACAAGGAAAGTGGCGCTACCACCAATAACCCCTTGTGGATTCTTCACTAGAAGGTTGGTTTGAATCGTAATTAAAATACCTAAACCACCTAAAAGTGCAGTAATCAAATAATGGTCAGGCAATAAGTTATGTAAAAAAATAAAAACCAATGAGGCAAAAGCCCCACAAACAATGGCTAAGGTTCTGCGCAAACCAAAAGAAAGCGACGAAGTGACGTCAGCCCTTTGTGAAAATACCGCTGAAAGGGTAGCGATTTGCGGGTCAATAGAGATAAATGCTGAAATAAGAACAATCATAAAGACACTCAAAGAAGTCTTCAAGGTCCTCATACCAACGTGAAAATTTTGTTTCACTGAAATAAGCTCCTTTAATTAAGAGAGAAATTTAAAAAATTCCTCTTCTCCACAATTTGAATTTTCTTGTAAATAGATTATACTAGGAATACTTGATGAAATGAACTAAATAATAAAGGTGGTGCACTAGGTGAAGCGGCAAACATATCGCCAAGCGAAAAAAGAGCTTGAACGCGAGAAGAAGAATAACCAAAAAAAGTATGGAAAATCTTTTTCAGATGACATTAAATCCTCAGTCCCTGAGACAACACTCACACAGGATACAGCTGAATTTAACGTCGAAACGTTTGCGGAAACACCTGTGCCAAAAGAAACCTTCCAAGACCTAGACACCAATGAAATCTTCTTTGAAAGACAAAAACAAAAACAGTACTTTTGGTCAGGTTCAAGCAATCACTCGCGCAAAGTACTGGTATGGATTATTCTAGCCCTCGCCATCCTAGCAGTAGCCTTGCTTGGACCGCGCGTATTCGAATTCTTCCAAATGATCTTTAAGTAGGAAAAGGTGCGACAGGAGTCGTTAAGAAATAAATCACTAGAATAAGAGCAAAAGCTCCCTTCACTTGTCGTGTTGGGCGCTTTTTTGAAGCTTATATTTTAATATTTGGAATCATAAAATGAAAAATAGGGCATTTGTGGACTGTGTGGTCTGTATTAATTTGGTCGTTCCTTAAAAATAGAAGCCAAAGGCTTTTTATATTAAGAAATATATCTAAATTACTACATAGGGTATATAAACATAGATCTAAAAAAACACGACGACTGTCGTGTTTTTTTAGTGTGTAATGTTTTATTTTGGTTGAATAATAATCATATCTTTGGTGAAGTGGTTCAAGTTTTCAGTGCCATCATCATGTGCAATCACTAAATCTTCAATACGAACGGCTGTATTACCAGTCAGGTAAATACCAGGTTCGATTGAGAAGATATTGCCATCTTTAATGGTATCTGTATTAGCTTTTGACACATCACCTTTTTCATGAACTTCGCGTCCAATGAAATGCCCTAGTCGGTGGGTGAATTGGTCACCGTATCCTTGGGCTGTGATGTAATCACGCGCTGCAGCGTCCACATTTGCCAAAGTTTCGCCAACTTTGACCGCGTCAATGCCGCGTAAATTGGCTTCCAGTACGATGTCGTATACCCTTTTGGCCTCAGCACTAGGCTCACCGTAATAAACGGTACGGGTCATGTCGGAACAGTATTCTTCATGTTTACAGCCGATATCAATGACGATCGAATCACCGCGCTTCGGCAAGGTATGGTCAGATTCATGGTGTGGGTCAGCGCCGTTTGGACCGTAAGCGATAATGGGTTCGAATGAAAAGCCGGCATCTGCACCTTCTTCATCGTAAATGCGGGCT
Organism: Aerococcus urinaeequi; assembly: GCF_001543205.1. Taxonomy (NCBI): domain Bacteria; kingdom Bacillati; phylum Bacillota; class Bacilli; order Lactobacillales; family Aerococcaceae; genus Aerococcus; species Aerococcus urinaeequi. The sequence continues at coordinate 484,693 of NZ_CP014162.1, read as the reverse complement.
AATTTATCTACTGCAGCCAATTCGTCCAAACCAAGTGGTAAGACTTCTTCGATTAAACGAGCCATGGCACGGTCGTTTATGTCTGAAGCTTTACGCATTTTTTCTTGTTCTTCAGCGGTTTTAATGGCTCTTTGGGCATCAACTAAGTCAGATCCTACTTCAAAAGTGGCCTGGTTGTATGTTTTGGCGATGGCTAATAGTTGGTCAGCCCGCCACAATTTATCCACGCCGATTCGTAGTGGGGCGTCGGTTGCTGGGAAATCCGCTAGATTTGCGAAGGCTTCAGCGATTGTGTAGTTATCATCTACCCAAGTGACGTCAACTTCAGCTAATTCGTCGAATACAAATAGCTTGTTAGCAATAATTTGTGGACCTTTTTCCGGTTGGATAATCAATAACCAAAAACGTTCCATGGGGTCAAAAATGACACCGATGTAGTAGTCGATGGATGCCTTGTCGCTAATGATTAGGGCATCTAGGTTGTGGTTTTTAACTTGTTGTTGAATGGTTTTTAGTCGGTTGCTATGTTCTTGATCCATATGTCCTCCATCTCGTCTTACAGATAACCGTCAGAAGAATCTTCACTATATTTCTCTTCAGCTTCTGGATGTTCCTCAATATATTCCTCAAATTCACGTAAGGTCATACCATCATGGGTTTCAAGGAAGTCCTCGCGACGGTCTTTACGGTATTTGACCATTTTCTCTTTAAATATTTCACCAGTAGTCGGTGGTGTCCAGGAAACGGCGTTCGCGCCAGCTTCGATTACCTTACGAATGGTGTCTTCATTCTGACCACCGGTTGCGATAATCGGCACATCTGGGAAATCCCGGCGAATCCGTTCAACTATAGCGGCTGTTTCTTTGCCACCTGAAACGTTTAGGATATCCGCACCGGCAGAAATTCGTGCTTCGATATCGTTATAGGCAGAGACAACTGTCGCTACAATTGGGGAGTCGACGGTGTGTTCAATATCTAGAATATTCTCTGCAGTCATCGGGGCATTCACCACAACCCCTTGAACGCCTGTTGCTTCAGCAAAAAGGGCAATATCTACGCTACGCTTACCCTGAGTTGTACCGCCACCAACACCGGCAAATACAGGTTGACTGGCTACTGATGTTACTGCTGAAATGATTGCAGGATGCGGGGAGAATGGGTAGACAGCTAAGACGGCATCCGCGTTACAGTATAGGATTGTGGCGACGTCAGTTGTAAAGACGAATGATTTTAAAGTTCGTCCAAATACGCGAATACCGGATGCTTCGTTAATAACTTCTGGCACCATCACCATATCGCTTCTAAATTGCGAAGAGATATTTTGAGAGCCGTTTTTTGGTTGATTCAACGCTATAACCTCCATTTAATTGATTGAATGGGTGTTTCAAATAGTTCTAGTCTTATTATAGTACTTATATAAAAAGAATGACAATTCAAAATCTCGACAGGGCGTCATATCAAGTGAAAAAGGTGTTCAAATAATTCAATTATGAAATATAAGATAACATTGATACCGATACATGTTAAGAAATCTATCAAAAAATTTGACACTTGTTTAAGAAATGATTAGAATTATTTTATCTTTAAGCAAAAATCCTGTTTACATTCAAGTTTATTGCAATTGTATTCAAAAGGAAAAATTAAATAAGAAGAGGTGCTATGATGATTACATTTGATCATGTTGAAAAATATTATGGTAAATTCCACGCGTTGAAAGACATTAATCTGAAGATAAATGAGGGTGAAGTTGTGACCTTGATTGGACCTTCTGGTTCTGGTAAATCAACTTTGATTCGGACGATAAATGCTTTAGAAAAGGTAGATTCAGGTCATTTAATTGTTGACGGGAAAGATATTACAGACCGCAATACTGACATCCGTCAAATTCGCCGCGACTGCGGTATGGTGTTCCAACACTTCGAATTATATCCTCACATGACAGTGTTAGAAAATGTGACATTGGCACCTTTAAAAGTCTTGAAGAAAACCGATAAAGATGCCCAAGATAGAGCAGAGCGTTTGTTACAACGGGTAAATATGTGGGATAAACGTGACGCATACCCAAGTCAATTATCTGGTGGGCAAAAACAACGTGTGGCCATCGCACGTGGTCTAGCTATGCGTCCGAAAATGATGCTATTTGATGAACCAACTTCAGCCCTTGACCCAGAAATGGTTGGGGAAGTATTAGACCAAATGAAACGTATCGCTTTTGAGGACAATATGACTATGGTGGTTGTAACGCATGAGATGGGCTTTGCCAAAGAAGTATCGAATAGAACCATCTTTATGGCAGACGGAGAAATTTTAGAAGACCGTCCATCAAAAGAGTTCTTCGAAGATCCTCATGATGAACGTGCCGTTCAATTCCTAAGCAAGATCTTAGTCTAATCACCAAGTCACGCTTAAGGAAAGAGGGGGATACTATGAAAAAACTATGGCGAATTGTTGCGCTAGTGGCTTTTGCTTTCTTGGCTACGGCCTGTACAAGCTCTGCTGCCAGCCAACAGGATATTGCTGAGCGAATCGACAGCGAAGCCTACCCGGTCATCACTTGGGGGGTAAAAGTCGATACCAACTTATTTGGGAAATATAATATTGAAGAAAATCGTATCGAAGGTTTTGATATCGATATGGCGAAAGAAATTACTAAGCGTGTCGGTGGGGAAAATGCCGAAGCAGAATTTGTTGAGGTAACCTCCAAAACCCGTATTCCTTTACTGAAAAACGGGAACGTAGACGCTTTGATTGCAACCATGACCATCTCAGAAGAGCGGTTAAAACAAGTTGACTTTAGTCAAGTGTACTTTGACGCTGGGCAAGCCTTGTTGGTGCCTGAAGATTCTGATATCGAAGGTGTTGAGAGCTTGACGAGTGAACATACTGTTTTGGCAGTAAAAGGGTCTACATCAGCCCAACGAATTAAAGAAGCAGCGCCAAATGCGAATATTTTAGAGTTAGAAAACTACGCTGAAGCCTTCACGGCCTTAAAATCGGGTCAAGGAGACGCAATGACTACTGATAATGCAATTTTATTAGGAATCATGGAACAGAATCCGGGTTACAAAATTGCTGGATCAACCTTTACAACAGAACCATATGGTATTGCCATCAACAAAGGTCAAGATGGCTTCTTAAACGAAGTAAACAAAGCCATTGATGACATGGTAGCTGATGGTACTTATCAAGAAATATATGCAAAATGGTTTGGTGACGATACTGAGTCATCAATTGCAGAGTAGGGAGGTTGAGCACATGTTTGAATTATTAACAAATTATTCTGATTTAATTATTGAAGGATTTATCAACACCTTGATTGCATCAGTGATCGCTCTGATTGCTTCCTTAATTCTTGGTGGTTTAATGGGGATTATCCAAACCTTAGATAATAAGATTTTAGCTAAAATAGGGGATATCTATGTAGAATTTTTCCGTAATATTCCTTTATTGATTATTGTAATGTTTTTCTATGTAGTTATTCCTTTATACGGGGTGGAAATTACCGGATTTCAATCAGGGATTATCGGTTTAACCCTTTATACATCTGCCTTTATCGCGGACGTTGTGCGTTCAGGGATTGACGCTGTACCTAAAGGCCAAAGAGAAGCAGCTATTTCACAAGGGATGACTTACAGACAAACGATGCAGTACGTGGTTTTACCACAAGCTGTGAAAATTGTGATTCCGCCATTGGGTAACCAATTTATCAACCTAGTGAAAAACTCTTCTATTCTAGCTATGGTAGCTGGGTTAGATTTAATGTATTACGGTGATTTAATTGCCAGTGAAACCTTTAATACTTTAGGGACTTACACAATGATCGCAGGTATTTACTTGATCATTACAGTACCTTTAACTTTATTAGTTTCATATATTGAAAAACGATTAGCACAACAGGACGTACGTTAGAAAGGAGCGGTAATAGATGGATTTTGCAGGTGCATTTCAATGGATGAATATCCAGTTTTTACTTGATGGTCTATGGGTTACGCTTCAAGTAACGTTTTACGCTATCATATTCTCGTTAATTTTAGGTGGTATTTTTGGGGTTGTCCGTTTTATGGGGATTCCAATTTTATCTAAAGCTTTAGGGCTAGTTGTCGATATTATTCGTAACTTACCTTTACTATTGATTATCTTCTTTACTTATTTTGCTTTGCCACAATTAGGGATTCGCTTAAATATTTTCTGGGCAGCAGTAGGGGCCTTGACCATATTTGAATCAGCCATGATTTCAGAAATTATTCGTGGTGGATTGAATGCTATTCCAAAAGGGCAGGCAGAAGCAGGGATTTCAACCGGCTTAACCCGTGTTCAAACCTTGGTATATATTTTATTACCACAAGCTGTGCGGTCTATGGCACCTTCGATTGTGTCGCAATTGATTGCCTTGATTAAGGATACATCGCTTGCGACAATTATTTCCTTACCGGAATTGACGCATAATGCGAAGATTATCTACAACCAAAATACAGCATATGTGATTCCAATGTTTGTGGTCATGACCTTCCTATATTGGTTGGTATGTTATACCTTGTCTAAATTTTCAAAATACCTATCAAACCGACGTTCTAACAAGGCCACAGCAAAAGATGGCGCTTTGAAAACACCGGCATAGTACAATTCAAGCTGTTTGCTTTTGCTTTTTCTATCATGGCCTCTGAACCAGGGTGCTAAGACAGACAGCACTGGAAGATTAGTGCCATATCACACAAAGAATGATGCAAACTAATCTGAAGTGGTGATCTGACTGCCCTGGCAAGCTCGTCTATGTGGTGGGACCGGAATTAGCCATAGTGGGTTCTTTCACCCTAATGGTCTAAATCCTTGTTTGGCTATCCATTCTGTAGGGGCTACGCCCCATAGTCTGATATACGTCAGATCATCCTCCGTCACCGCGTAGACATGCTAGAAAAGCGCCAGCCTTAGCCTTGAAGAAGGCGTGCTTTCAAAGGACCACAAGAATATGTGGGTTGATTGTAAAATAGGATATTTTTTAACATTGTGCCTAAATGGTTTCATGAGTCTGAACACATGCTAGGGATTCAAAAACGGTCTGTGTTCGATAATGTTTTAATATCAACTAGGGTCGGGTTTTTTTCTCGGCCTTTTTCTTTGCCCAAACAATGTGATAAATAAAGAAAAATGAAAAACTATGATAAAATAATACCATCATGAAAATCGTGAAAATCAGGAGGTGGTTGCTTGGCTCAAGCAATAAACGCACAAAATAAACAGGGTGGGCTTTCGGGTTCTACCTTGAAATGGATTGCTATGGTCACCATGATTATTGACCATATGGGTGCAGCTATTTTACTGCCTTTATTAAATAGTGGGCAACTGGAAACCTTTGATTACTCCTTGGCTTATACAGCTTATACCAGCTTTCGGCTAATCGGGCGCATTGCTTTTCCGATATTTTGTTTCCTATTGGTTGAAGGTTTCTTCTATACCTCTAATAAAGAAAAATATGCTATAAGGTTAGGAATTTTTGCCTTGATATCGGAAATTCCATTTAACCTAGCCATTAGCCAGCAATTTTTTGATTTGGCTTATCAAAATGTATTCTTTACCTTGTTGTTGGGGCTATTAGCAATCTGGCTGGCCAGTATAATGAAATACCGCTGGCTAGGTATTATCCCTATCGTCTTATTAGCAATCGCTGCAGAGTATTTCAATACGGATTACGGCATGTTTGGCGTTATGTTAATTGGTGTCCTTTATGTCACCCGAGACCAACGTCTCATCCAATCCTTTGCTGGGACTGTATTCGTCCTATGGGAAGTGACTGGGCCGATAGCTTTTGTAATGACCTACTTCTACAATGGATTAAGGGGTCGTTACAATGCCAGGTGGCTATATTGGATTTATCCTATTCATCTGCTGATATTCGGCTTAATTGCCCGTTATTTCATCATTTAGCCCACTTATATAACACACAAAATTTAAAATTTAGAAAAACTAGGAGAATAACATGTTAGATAAAATAGATTTCGCACACTATATACCACAAATGATCGAAGACATCCAAGGCTTGGTTCGCATCCCATCTATTCGCGATGATGAGGCGGCTACAACAGATGCCCCTTATGGACCTGAAGTCCGCAAAGCACTAGATTTTATGCACGATTTAGCTGTCCGTGACGACATGAAGGTTGGGGATGTTTACCCATATACCGTACACATGGAATCCCGAAATGCGGGGATTAACCACCGGGTGGATGTTGCTAGCCATATTGACGTCGTACCTGTAGGGGCCTTGTCAAATTGGACCAAAGAACCATTTGGCGCTGAAATTATCGACGGTCGTATGTATGGCCGCGGAACATCAGATATGAAACGGAATGCCGTTTTGTCATACTATGCCGTTAAAATCTTACAGGACTACCAAATTCCCTTAAAAAATACCATCCGTATCGTGATTGGGTCTGACGAAGAATCGGACATGACGGACATCCCACAATACGTGATCAAAGAAGGGGCACCTGACTTCGCCATCACACCAGACGGGCAATTCCCACTACAAATCGGGGAAAAAGGGGCCACAACATGGAACTTCAAGGGCGATTTAAAGTCAGATACCATCATTAAAAGTGTAGTCGGTGGGGCCGGGTCAAATGTAGTGCCATCAGAAGCGACATTTGTCATCGCTGATACCTTAAATCCTGGTTTAGAAGCTTATGCTAATAACAAACAATGGCCAATCGCTATCAAAGAAGAAAACGGCGAAACCATCCTAACTGTTTACGGAATTTCTGCCCACGCCTCAACGCCTGAAGCAGGGGACTCAGCGATCACCCGTGGCTTTGAAATCATCGCCAATACCTATTCAGATGACTTGGCCAACAAGTGGACACGCCTATTTCGTCCTTATGATGGGTCAGGATTTGACGTGGCCCGTAACCACGATATTATGGGCCCATTGACTTTAAACCAAGGAGTTATTGAGAAAACAGCAGACGGGCAAATTGCCTTTACCATCGATGTTCGTTATCCAACCAATATTACCGAACCAGAATTGACAGCCGCCTTCACCAAAGAATTCGCGGATATTCCATTTGTGAAATCCTTTGATACAGCACCAATTCTGTCTGACGTGAATTTACCAGCAAACCAATTATTGTTAAATACTTTCCACAAACATTTTCCAGACCACGCTATTGAACCTATTATCTCTGGTGGGGTATCATATAGTAAAGTAATGCCAAATTGCGTGTCATTTGGGATGAGCTTTCAGCATGACGCACATGTAGCTCACCAAGCAGATGAGTACATCGAAATGGATACATTAGAAAAACTATTAAAACTATATACAGATGCCTTTATCCAACTTGGTCAAGCAGACCAATTAGGATAGGGTGCCAGACAAGGAGTCATATGGTGAACGAAAAAGAACTCGTTGGGGTTGCAGCAGCCCAATACGTTGAAGATGGTATGGTCGTTGGATTAGGAACAGGGTCAACAGCTTATTACCTGATTACAGAACTAGGCAGACGGATGAAAGAGGAGGGCTTAACCTTTACCGGTGTACCAACCTCCATTCAATCAGCCGAATTAGCTGCTGATTTAGATATTCCCATTGCTTCATTAAATGATGTGGCTAAAATTGATTTAACAATAGATGGTACCGATGAATTTGATCCACAATTAAATGGGATTAAAGGTGGCGGTGGTGCGCACCTGATTGAGAAAATTATTGCAGTGAATAGTGAACGCGTCATTTGGATTTGTGACCACAGCAAGCAAGTAGACCAACTGGGGACCTTTCCCTTACCGGTAGAGGTAATTCCAGCAGCTAGTCAACACTTATTATATGCATTTGAAGATAAAAACTATGCGCCAACATTCCGTTTATCACTAGAAGGCACTAAATTTGTAACTGATTCAGGTAACTTTATTATTGACCTTCATTTAGAAAAAATAGAAGACGCAGTCAAGTTGGCTGACGATTTGATTCAAATGGTCGGTGTTGTTGAACATGGCTTATTCTTGGGAATAGCGGACAAAGTTTTAATGGCCAATGATGGGCGAGTCGTAGAATTTAATAAGTAGTATTTAATAGAAAAGCGAGCCAAGCTATTTTTCCTTGGCTCGCTTTTTTCTATATTTACCTATTTAATGAAGGAATGAATATAATTGCAAGATAAAAAAGGCTAACAGAAGTTCATGGATGCCATAAAACTAGAAAATAAGAACTTTTACAAACTGATCATTATATTTTTGGTGCTCAATTTTGCGCTAACGGTTCTATCTTAAACCGTTAAGCTTGTGCATCATTTTTGCCTTAAACTCATCATATCATTGCAAATGTTGCTCCAAACTGTTATTTATAAAAAAAACGTCAAAAAACAGTGAAAAACTGTTTTTTGACGTTTTAAAAGATAAATGATTCAAATAACTATGCCTGATCATCATCTGAAATCAGAAAACCTTGTACAATCGTAAAGATGATTAAGACTAGATACCATAGGATTTTACGGTTTCTTTTCTTTTGTGCCTTACTAGTTGTCATATGCCTAACCCCCCTATCAATAAATAACTTTTTTGCTATGTTTAATTATACCATGAAAAAGATAAAAGTTTAAAGTGATAGCCACAGAATATGTATCCCCTTACATTTTTTGATAAAAATTGCATTAATTGCCATTTTGCCCTTGAAAAAGCGCTACCCTTTATGTAGAATGTAGTTGAATGAGCGTAAGCGATTGCTCATAATATATAGTGCGAATTTATATCACACAAAAAGGAGTATTATACTATGGAAATGAGTTTCAGATGGTATGGACAGGACGATCCTGTTACATTACAACAAATCCGTGAAATCCCAGGTATGCAAGGTATCGTTACAGCGGTTTACGATATTCCTGTAGGGGAAGTTTGGCCAATGGAGCGTATCGAACAACTTAAGAAAGATGTTGAAGATGCAGGTCTACATATTTCAGTTATCGAATCAGTACCGGTTCATGAGGATATCAAACAAGGTAAACCTAACCGTGACCAATTAATCGAAAACTACAAAACAACTTTAACTAACTTAGGTAAAGCAGGAATTCCTGTTGTATGTTATAACTTTATGCCAGTTTTTGACTGGACTCGTTCTGACTTAAACCATGACTTACCAGATGGTTCTAAATCGTTAGCATTCATCAAAGAAGATGTTGAACGTATGGATCCAGTTGAAGGTGAACTTTCATTACCAGGTTGGGACTCTTCTTACACTAAAGAAGAAATGAAAGCTATTTTAGACTACTACCGTGATAACGTAGATGAAGCTAAACTTTGGGAAAACTTAGAATACTTCATTAAAGCTATCATGCCTACAGCAGAAGCTGCTGGCGTAAAAATGGCTATTCACCCAGATGACCCTCCATACTCAATCTTTGGTTTACCACGTATCATCACTGATCAAGAAGCAGTTACTCGTTTCTTAGACATCTATGATTCAGAATACAACGGTATTACTATGTGTGTTGGTTCTTACGCTTCTGATCCTAAAAATGATGTTTTAGCAATGACTAAATCAGCATTAGAACGTAACCGTATCAACTTCATGCATACTCGTAACGTTAAACGTGGAGACTGGGGCTTCCAAGAGACAGCTCACTTATCTGAAGCTGGTGACATCGACATGTACGAAGTAATCAAAATGTTAGTTGACCATGACTGGCAAGGTGCATTACGTCCAGACCACGGTCGTCGTATTTGGGGTGACCAAACAGTAACACCAGGTTACGGTTTATATGACCGCGCATTAGGTGCTACTTACTTCAACGGTTTATATGAAGCTGCAATGAAAGCTGCTGGTAAAACACCAAACTTTGGTACTACTAAATAATTAACCGTAACAAAGACAATGAATTACTGGACTTCCAGTAGATAAGAAAGAGGTAATGAATAATGGCAAACCAATTTGCTCATGACTTTACAGGTAAAACAGTCGTATTAACAGGTGCTGGTGGTGTATTAGTTTCTAAATTTGCAGAAGCTTTTGCTCAAGCAGGCGCTAACGTTGCTTTATTAGACTTAAACGGTGACGCAGCTCAAGCACGTGCTGACGAAATCAACGCTTTAGACATCCCTGGTAAAGCAATCGCTGTAGTATGTAACGTATTAGAAATCGATTCAATCAAAGCAGCTAAAGAAGCTGTAGATGCTGAATTCGGTGGTACTGACGTATTAATAAATGGTGCTGGTGGTAATAACCCTCGCGCAACTACTGACAACGAATACCATGAATTAGACTTACCAGAAGAAACAAAAACTTTCTTCGACTTAGACCAATCAGGTGTTGAATTTGTATTTAACTTAAACTTCTTAGGTACTTTATTACCAACTCAAGTTTTTGCTAAAGACATGATTGGCCGTGAAGGTGCGAACATTATCAATATTTCTTCAATGAACGCATTCACACCATTAACAAAAATCCCTGCATACTCAGGTGCTAAATCAGCAATCTCTAACTTTACTCAATGGTTAGCAGTTCACTTTGCTCATGTTGGCGTTCGTGCTAATGCAATCGCTCCAGGTTTCTTAGTATCTAACCAAAACATTGACATGATGTTTGAAGCAGACCACAAAACATTGAAACCACGTGGTGAGAAAATCATCAACGGTACGCCAATGGGTCGCTTTGGTGAACCAGAAGAGTTATTAGGTGGTTTATTATTCTTAGCTGACGAAAAATCAGCAAGCTTCGTAAACGGTGTTGTATTACCAATCGATGGTGGATTCGCTGCTTACGCTGGTGTTTAATTTTTAAATTAAATAATACACATACAAAATAACTGGAGGGCTTTGGCAGGGGTATCATATCAATGCTCAAAGCCCTTTTTCTTTTAAATTTAGGAGGAATATTAATGGCAGTTTTACCAAATGAATTTACAAAACAAAACCAATTCTTAGTTTGTGTTGACTCTGATGGCTGTGCAATGGATACAATGAACGTTAAACATTTTGAGTTCTTCGGACCAATTGCTGCAGATGTTTTTGGTATCGAAAACAAAGAAGCGTTCCAAGAAGACTGGAACCGCGTAAACTTATTCTCATCTACTCGTGGTGTAAACCGTTTTACAGCTTTAGTAATGTGTTTAGATAACGCTACTGCAGCTGGTGAATCAATCATGAATATTGATGCTTTACGTGACTGGGCTAACTCAGCATCTTCATTATCAAATGCTTCATTAAAAGAAGCTATCGAAGCAAATGAAGAGCCTTCATTAGTGGCAGCTTTAGACTGGTCTAACAAAGTAAATGAAGGTATTCATACCGAACTTACTGGACGCGATGAACCATTCCCTGGTGCTAAAGAAGGTTTAGAAAAATTAGCAGAAGCAGGAGACGTAGCAATCGTTTCTTCAGCTAACTCTGAAGCTTTACAATCAGAATGGACTCGTCATGACTTGATGCCTTCAGTTGACGTTATTTACGGTCAAGAAGCTGGTTCAAAAGCAGATGCAATTGCTGACTTATTGAAACATGGTTATGCAAAAGACGAAATCCTAATGGTTGGTGACGCACCTGGTGATTTGAAAGCAGCTCAAACAAATGGCATTCTTTACTACCCAATCTTATTTGGAAATGAAGAATTCTCATGGGATCGTCTACGTAATGAAGCGTTAGCTAAATTCAACAACAAAGAATATGCTGGTGAATATCAAGATAAAGTGATTGGTGAATTCCAAGACTTATTAGCAAAATACGACGCATAATTCCATCAATTAAAAAAATACATCCAATTTAGGAGGAATAAAAATGGCAAATAAAGCTGAAACAGTTGTACAAATGCAAAAAAACTTCTTATTCGCAGTAGTACGTGGCGAATCTGAACAAGCAGGTTACGAAATCTCTAAAGCAGTTTACGAAGGTGGCGTTAAAAACATTGAAGTTACTTTCTCAACTCCTGGTGCTGAGCGCGTAATGGCTCGTTTATCAGAAGAATTTGAAGGTACTGATATGGTTGTAGGTGCTGGTACTGTTCTAGATGCAATTACTGCACGTATCTCAATCTTAAATGGTGCACGTTTCATCGTTTCACCAACATGGGTACCTGAAATTGCTGAAATCTGTAATTTATACACAATTCCATACTTACCAGGTTGTGGTACTGTAACTGAAATCCAACAAGCATTAACTGCTGGTTGCGAAATCGTTAAAGTGTTCCCAGGTGGTGTATTAGGTTCTGGATTCATTAAAGATGTTCATGGTCCACTTCCACAAGTTGAAATGATGCCATCAGGTGGCGTTAACATCGACAACATGGAAACTTGGATCAACAATGGTGCATGGGCAGTTGGTGTTGGTTCAGCTTTAACTAAACGTTACAAAGCTGACGGAGCTGACTCTTGTCGTGAAGAAGCACAAAAATTTGCTGATAAATTAGCAGAAATCCAAGGCGGAAAATAATATGCGCAAAAAGGTTGTGACGCTTGGGGAAATCTTGATTCGCTTAACAACAAATGATAGCGAACGCTTTTCTCAAGCTCAAAAATTAGAAGTCACATATGGTGGGTCTGAAGCAAATATAGCATCTACTATAGCGCATTTAGGTATGTGGGCTAGTTTTATCACAGCCGTTCCTGATAACGAATTAGGGAACAGTGCCATTGAATTTATGCGCAAAAACGGGGTACATACTGGCTACATGTTACGTCAAGGTGACCGTTTAGGTATTTACTTTGCTGAAAAAGGGTATTCTATCAGACCGTCTAAGATTGTCTATGATAGAAAGAACTCTGCTTTCACAGAATCTACAATCAATGATTATGATATGGATCTGATTTTTGAAGATGCAAACTGGTTCCATACTTCTGGTATTACTGCAGCGTTATCAGATAATTTATTTGATTTAACCAAAGCAACTATGCAAGAAGCTAAAAAACGCGGTTTAAAAGTTTCTTTAGACTTAAATTACCGTGCAAGTCTATGGGACTTTGAAGTTGCTCGTGAAAAAATGGCAGAATTATTACCTTACGCAGATATTTGCTTTGGTATTGAACCTTTATTCGTTCCGGATGAAGGCGGCAATGACTATAAGGATGCTAATAATATCAAGCGACCATATGATTTCGATAATCTAGATGATACGCTTGAATATATTTGCAATTATTATGATCTAGAAGCGATTGCGTTGACAAAACGTCGTGTAATCAATGCGAATCGTAATATTTTACAATCCTATATGTATGCGAATAAAACACTATATTCTTCGAGAGTGTTTGACGTAGATATCATTGACCGTATTGGTGGAGGCGACGCCTTCGCCGCTGGATTAATATACGCGATTAATTCAGAAAACTATACGCCTCAGGAATGCGTTGAATTTGCCAATGCAACATTTGCACTGAAACATACCATTCCAGGAGATATGGGCATTGTGACTTTAAACGATGTTCATCAATTAATGAATAGTGATGAAGGCTTCGATGTAAGTCGTTAGTCAACTATTTTTCAATCGAAAGGAGATCTTTACAAGATGGCTTTTATTAATGAAGACTTTATGTTACAAAGTGAAACTGCAAAACATTTGTACCATACTTATTCTGAAAACCAACCAATTTTTGACTACCACTGTCACTTATCACCACAACAAATCGCTGAAGACTATACATTCAAAAATATTACCGAATTATGGTTAGGTGGCGACCATTATAAATGGCGTGGATTACGTGCAATGGGTGTGCCAGAAGAGAAAGTTACCGGGAATGCTTCAGATGAAGAGAAATTCCAAGCATGGGCTGAAACTGTTCCAAATACATTAGGTAACCCATTATTCCACTGGACTGCATTAGAGTTAAAACGTTACTTTGATGTTGACGAAATGTTATCTGGTGATAACTGGAAAGAAATCTATGATGCAGCAAACAAAAAATTAAAAGACGAAAACTTAACTGCGCGTCAATTAATTAAAAATTCTAATGTCACATTTATCTGTACAACAGATAACCCATATGACACATTAGAATTCCACAAACAAATTGCGGAAGACGATACATTTGATGTTGCTGTTGTTCCTGGTTTCCGTCCTGATGAAGCTTTCGCAGTTGGCGAACAAAAATTCATCGACTTCTTACCAAAAATGGAAAAAGCGAACGGCATTAAAATTGATTCATTCGCTAAATTAGTGGCATCTTTAGAAGACCGTATTCAATACTTTGCTGATCACGGTTCAAACATTTCTGACCATGGTTTAGCGAAATTAGTTTTCCGTCCAGCGACTACTGAAGATGCAGAAGCAATCTTTACAAAAGCTGTAAACGGTGAAGCAATTTCAGATGATGAATATGGCCAATTCCAAACTGCATTGGTACGTGAATTAGGTAAAATTTACAATGCTAAAGGTTTTGTTATGCAATTCCACTTCGGTGCAATCCGTGACAACTCTGAGCGCCTATTTAAACAATTAGGTCCAGACGCTGGTTTAGACTCAATCAACGACCAAACACACGTTGCTGAAGCTTTAAACGGTTTATTAAACGAAATGGATAAGACAAACGAATTGCCTAAAGTAATTCTTTACCCATTAAACCCAGCATATTTTGACTTAGCAGCAACAACTGCAGCTAACTTCCAATCTAATGACAAAGGCATCAAGAGCCGTGTTCAATTAGGTTCAGGTTGGTGGTTCAACGATACTAAATATGGTATGTTGAAACAATTCAAAGCCTTAGCTGAAGGTGGCTTATTAATGAACTTTGTTGGTATGTTAACTGACTCTCGTTCATTCATCTCTTATACTCGTCACGAATACTTCCGTCGTTTATTCTGCGACTACATTGGTGACTTGGTTGAACGTGGTGAAATTCCTAATGATGAAGCATTGTTAGAAAAATTAATCACTAACGTTTCATACAACAACGCAGTAGAGTATTTTGACGCTGCTGACGTCGTGTCAAAATAAGACGTTTTGACAAATAATGACCTGTAACTAAAGTATTCACCCAATTGACCAGACAGTTTCCATCTAGGAGAGGCATGACAACTTCGTCGTGTCTCTTTTTTTTCATGAAAAAATATGTTCAGAATTTCCTAAGAATGATACAAATGCGGATAGAGAGGGGAAACTATGATAAAATGATAGGTGATAAATTACGTTATACGTATAAAAAATGATGTTGGGAGAGTAACGAATATGAACATTGGTATAGATAAACTACATTTCTTCACACCACATGTCTATGTGGATATGGAAGAACTGGCTGAAGCAAGAGATGTTGAGCCAGCGAAGTTTACGATTGGTTTAGGTCAAACCCAGCAAGCAGTGGCGCCTTTAACCCAAGATCCAGTTTCAATGGCAGCCAACGCGGCTTGGCCAATTTTAACAGATGAGGATAAAGAAGCGATTGATTTCATTATTGTGGGATCAGAATCAGGTGTCGACCAATCAAAAGCAATGGCAGTCCATGTGCACAAGCTTTTGGGGATTAACCCATTTGCCCGTGCTATTGAAATGAAAGAGGCATGTTATGCAGCAACTGTTGGTCTTCAAACTGCTGTATCCCATATCGCTCGTCATCCAGAGTCAAAAGTGTTGGTGATTGCAACTGACATAGCTAGATACGGCTTGAATACTTCAGGAGAATCGACACAAGGTGCAGGTGCAGTAGCTATGTTAATTAGTAAAGACCCACGCGTTGCAGTCATTAACGACGATGCCGTTTCTTACACAGGGGACATTTACGACTTCTGGCGTCCAAATTATTCTACATATGCCCAAGTGGATGGTAAATTCTCTAATGAACAATACCTATCATACTTAGAGACAGTGTGGACTGAATATAAAAAACGGACCAATAAAACTTTAGATGACTTTAAGGCTTTAGCCTTCCATTTACCATATTCAAAAATGGGCTTAAAGGGCTTGCGTCAATTATTGCCAGAAGTGGACGAAGCTAAACAAGCAGCCTTAACAGACCAATTTGAAGCCAGCCGTGTCTACAATAAACGGGTTGGAAACATCTATACTGGGTCATTGTATCTAAGTTTAATTTCCCTATTGGATCAAAGCCAAGACCTACAAGCAGGTGATGCTATTGGCCTTTATTCATACGGATCAGGCGCAGTAGGTGAGTTCTTCTCTATTACTTTAGTGGAAGGCTTCAAGGACATGTTAGCTGACGAAAGTCATCAAGCCATGTTAGATAACCGCGTCCAACTATCGGTTGCCGACTATGAATTGATTTTCCAAGAAGAATTACCAACAGATGGTAGTCAATTAGTCTTATCTGAAGATGAAGAGCAATTCCAATTAGCTGGGGTAGAAGGCCACAAACGATTGTATAAATAAAGAAAATCGTTACCTAGAAGAAGTATCAACTTCAAGTGGGTAACGATTTTTTGCTTATTTCGATTATTCCTGTCGTAATTTTTCTAAAATTTCTTTGGCTGCGGCCAGGTTCTTATGGTCAGCGTTTTCTAAGGCCGTCACTACGGCATTAATTTCTTGGTCGCCGTCAGCACCTGCTTGAATGGCCAATGATTTAGCTTGTAACTGCATGTGGCCAGCTTGGATACCTTCAGTAACAAGGGCCCGAACTGCGGCAAAGTTTTGCGCTAACCCTAGTGAAACAGCAATTTCCATCAGATGTTTAGCGTCCGATTGACCTAAAATTGACTTGGTTACTTGCACAGTTGGGTGGATCCCAATCGACCCGCCAACAGCGCCTAAGGCTAGCGGTAGGGTGAGTTCACCAGATAAAATTTCTCGGTCACTGTCGTAAGTCCATTTGGCTAAGCCTCGGTATTGGCCGTCTCGAGCTGCGTAGGCATGGACACCCGCTTCAATTGCCCGCCAGTCATTTCCAGTGGCCAATACAAAAGCGTCGACCCCGTTCATGATCCCCTTGTTGTGTGTGGTCGCCCGGTAAACATCCACCTGCGCCAACTGGCTAGCTAAAGCGATTTTGCTGGCCACTTCAACCCCGGAAATAGGGCCTTTATCCAGTAAATGGGCCGTAATTTCACAAGTCGCCGTTGCCGTCGCTTCAACCGCATAATTGGATAGGATAGCCATCAACCCATCAATATTCGCAATAAAATCCACCTGTCCAAGAATATGCGCCTTCAAAGCCTCCAACATGGTATTCATCATATTGGCCCCCATCGCCTCCTGAGTGTCTATCGTTAGATACACAATGAAGAAAGGGGCACTACTAGCGGTTGCTGGATAGTATTGACTACGGATGGACCGCGCGCCACCACCGCGCCCAACAATGGAAGGGTAGGCAGCGTTGGCAACAGCCAGTAAATCATCTACAAATTTAGTCACATACGCTTCAAAGTGTAAGGCCTGCGCGTCATCTTCAAGTCCGGTAAAAGCAATTTGCCCAGTCATCAGACGCTGGTTGACCTGGCTTTTAAAACCGCCTGCCTGCTGGATAATTTTACCGCCATTTGAAGCAGCTGCAATCACTGAAGGTTCCTCAGTCACCATAGGAATTTGGATTTCTTGATCGTTTATTAGAAAGTTTAGGGCCAAACCATAGGGAAGTCCGTAGGTTGAGAGGGCATTTTCAATCATATTATCAGCAATTTCAGTGGGTAAACCTTGGCCGTTTTTTAAAAATTCAGCTTGGTCACTAGTGATATGCTCTTGTTCCACTAAGACATCGATACGGTCTTGACGAGACTTTTTATAGTAGGATTTGAATGGATTTTCAGACATGATAACTCCTTTTTCAATAAAGAAACGGACCAGTATACCTAGCCCGCTTGGTTAAAAATAATATATATTATGACGCTTTTTGTAGGTAGATATTATCGTTCATTACATGACCATCAACGATTAAAACGAAAACTTGTCTAAAGTCATCGAAATCAATGCGGTTATCATGGCCTAAAAATTTTAAAGCACTCTTTCTTACGTGAACTTGGCCAATATGGGTTTCTAGTACCTCGTCGTAGGCGGAAAAATCCGTCTCATTGGTCCGCAAAACCAGGTCAACTTCCTGTTCATTAGAAATATGTAAATATTGTGTATCATTTAAACAAATATGTTCCAATTGTGATAATGATTGCAATTTATTGATCGCTTTATTCGAAAAAAATAGCTTCAAATTTCATCCCCCCATAGGCCTCAAAATAAAAGAATGCAAAAATATGTTCTTAAAAATATATCATATTGATGATATAAATACAATAGTGTGGTTGTGATGAACCAGCGCTCAATTTTATTATACAATAAGTCTGAACGATTATAAAATGTTAGGGTAACCATTTGCTAAAGATGCAAGATTAGCATATACTAAAAGAAATAAGATACTTGTACGCACTAGGGGAGCTTTTGCTGAGATGTTTAAAAACAGACCCTCATAACTTGATCCGGTTTATACTGGCGGAAGGAAGTGTTCAATAGCCATTTGTTGGTGAATGATTTAATGCGTTAAATCGTTGAATACATTGAGAGGTCGTGTTTGTCACAATTGTGATAGATGCGATTTTTTTATTTGCTTTGATGATATTTCAAAATAGCTTTCAATGTGCTTACAAAGGAATGGAGAAGAAGAAATGAGATCAGTTAAGTTAAATGAAAATATCGAGGCTGCTATTACAGCAGTAATTGCTTTTATAGTATCAATGATACCGATTGAAATTGGCCCAAGCTTTGGGGTCCAAATTTCACTAGCCATTATTTATATTGTAGCGTTTAGAAGAGGGATTCGTGCTGGTTTATTGTCAGGATTCTTGTTAGGACTGATTAAATTTATTTCTGGCTTTGCCAGTATTTTAACACCAGTACAAGGTATCATAGAATATATATTTGCCTTTGCCTTAGCTGGATTAGCGGGTATTTTTGCCCTACAAATCCAAGAAGCAGCAAAGAATAACCATGAAAAAAACTTATTCCTATACGTAGGACTAGCAACTTTCATCGCCATATTTGCAGAATACTTTGTCCACTTCCTAGCCGGTGTAGCCTTTTGGGGCCAATACGCACCAGAAGGCATGAGCCCGTGGGTGTACTCAGGTGTGATGAACGCCATGTCAGGACTTGCGACATGGGGCGCGTGCTATGCTATTTCTTACCTACTAATCAAAACCAATAAGAAAATTATCCTAGTTGAAAAATAAATATCCGCAAGCAAAACAGGGCCGTGACGTAGAAATCACACCCTGTTTTTTGATGCATGTAGTTATTTGGTTAATGACGTAACTTCTTTAAAAATGTGCAGTGTAAATGCACAACTTTGGTAATTATTGTTCTTAAATAATGCGTTACGTAGCGTTATCAATCTTGTTTTGAATAACGGAGTAGCGTACGAGTGGTTTGACGCTGTTTTTGAGAGCGAATGGATAGAATTATTAAATCGAATTAACATATTGACGGTAGAATGACTTGAAAGAATATCCTTAGGGAGTGCAGAATAAGGCAACGTTTCATATAACCCCGTAATTGTCCAAAATAAACTAGATTTTTCAAAATGATCTACAGTTAAAAGAAATTTTAAGTACAGTTTTTTTGAATAGCATTTCCAATATAGGCTGAAACTTACCTGGCATGCCGTCGCAGTGAAGTAGGATAGTCAGCCAAGCCCTTAGACCAAGGCTAAGGACTTGGCCCCGCTGCATTTAAGGCTATGACAGGTAAAGTAAAAGCTGAAGCCTTTCTAATTTTTAAAGAAAACAAAAAACCAGAGTGAAATAAATCACTCCGGTTCTTATGTAATGAAAGGAATTGAAAAAAATATTAGTTTTTAGTATCTTCTACAATTTGGCCTTCTTTTTCATCGATTAATTCTGGTTCAGCAACCTCTGCATCTGGGTCAACTTCTTCTGGCTCTTCAACTGGAGCAGAAATAGCTACAACAACCTCTTCAGCATCTGTTACTAATTCAATATCGCTAGCAAGTTTTAAGTCACCAGCAGTTACTGAGTCACCAATAGCTAAGCCTGTAACGTCAACTTCAACTGAATCTGGCGCAGTTGCTGGGTCAGCAACAACGTTAATTTCAAGTGTTGTCGTAGAAGCTACACCTTCTTGATCTGCTAAAGCATCTTCGTTAACAATAACGATAGATAATGGCATTTCAAGTTTTTGACCTTTTTTGATTGCTTGTAAAGAAATGTTGTAGATAGTTGGTTTCAACGCTGATTGTGAAATTTCACGTACGTAAACTGTATGTGTCTTACCATCTAACTCTAAATCAAATACTGAGTTAAGACCTAATTCACGACGAATTTGTTCTACATCAGATACTGACAATGAGATGTTAATTGGATCTAAGTCACTTGCGTACACAACGCCGGGAACTAAGTCTTCTTTACGTAATTGTTTAGCTGCTGAAGTACCAGCGCCATCACGTTTTTGAGCTGTAAATTTCATTCGAATACCTCCTGAGTATATACGTTTGTATTTACGTTTCCTACAATTTAAAAATTTAGAAACACACTTAATGTTAACATATATGAATAATAAAATCTATTTTAAGCTATAAACAGGCAATAATTCGTATGAATTTTCTAATAGAGAATTATGAGAAAAAGTAGCCCGCACTGCCATAAATGGACCTTCTGTGGTAAAATGAAGCAAATATAAAGAGTGACTGTTATGGATAAAAAGGGTAAGACGAGTCGCTTAGGAGGAATATGATGCAATTTAAAAGTACACGTAACCAGGATAATATTGTCACTGCTTCACAAGCTATTGTCCAAGGATTAGCAACTGATGGCGGGCTTTACGTCCCAACAGAATGGCCTAGCATTGACCTTGATTGGTCTGAATTAAAAGAGATGACCTACCAAGAATTGGCTTATTTTGTTATGTCTATCTTTTTTGATGACTTTTCAGAAGCAGATTTAAAAGCTTGTATTGATGGTGCTTACGATGAAAAATTCGATACGGATGTAATTGCGCCATTAGCAAAAGTGGGTGAAGATTATTATTTAGAATTATTCCATGGGCCAACGATTGCCTTTAAAGACTTGGCGCTACAAATCTTACCGCATCTAATGAAGAAGTCAGCTGAAATGAATGCCAACGACAAAGAGATTGCCATTTTGACAGCTACTTCAGGCGACACTGGTAAGGCAGCAATGGCTGGATTCGCAGATGTACCAGGTACAAAAATCATTGTTTTCTACCCGCAAGGTGGCGTTTCTACTATTCAAGAAAAACAAATGGTAACCCAAAAAGGGGACAACACCTTTGTGGTGGCGATTGAAGGGAACTTTGATGATGCGCAAACAGAAGTGAAACGCTTATTTAATGATGAAGCTTTACGCGCTGATTTAGCGGCAGAAAATATTCAATTCTCTTCAGCTAACTCAATGAATATCGGTCGTTTGATTCCTCAAGTAGTTTATTATTTCTATGCCTATTCCCAATTAGTGAAACATGAAGAAATCGAAGCGGGTAGTCCCGTTAATTTTGTGGTACCAACAGGAAACTTTGGTGATATCCTAGCTGGCTACTACGCGAAAAAATTAGGTTTACCAGTGGGCAAATTGGTTTGCGCTTCAAATGATAACACTGTCTTATACGACTTCTTTAACACGGGTGTTTATGATAAGAACCGTGAATTTAAATTAACGATTTCGCCATCAATGGACATCTTAGTTTCAAGTAACTTCGAGCGGATGTTATTCCACGCTTTAGGGGATAACGTGGCCCAATTATCTGCCTTAATGAATGACTTAGATGAAAAAGGGCGGTACGAATTCCCAGCTGACGTGAGCGAGAAATTTGCATCCTTCCTTGGCGAATTTGCCGACGAGGACCAAACTAAAGCTGAAATTGATCGCGTATATCAAGAATATGATTACTTAATGGACCCACATACTGGGGTAGCTTCAGCGAGTCTACAAAAATTGAAAGCCAAAGATGCCCTAAGTGGACCGAGCGTTGTTGTGTCAACAGCTAGCCCATACAAGTTCCCGCAAGCTGTTTTGACAGCTATTGGACAAGATGTTGAAAATGCGACTGACGATGAATTGGTAGCCAACATTAAATCTGCAGGAAACCGTGATTATCCAAATGCCATCAAAGAAATCCAAACTGCTGAAGTACGCCACAACCGTGTGTCGACTGTAGCGGATATGAAGGAAACAGTTGTGGGTATTTTAACTAGAGAATAAGTCAATTGGAAAGTGTAGGAGACCATGCTTAAAGGATTAAATTTAACAGTCGTTGTCACAGGTGGCATTGCTGCGTATAAAGTACCCGATTTTGTCCGCACCCTCATTAAAGCAGGGGCCAATGTGCGCGTTGCTCTGACACCGTCTGCGAAACAATTTGTTACGCCATTTACCTTTGAAGTGCTCACCAAATATCCACCATTAGTAGAAGACATTCAAAGTCCAGACACAGTTGCCCATATCGCTTTAGCCGATTGGACTGACTATGCCATCGTTGTACCAGCAACCGCGAATACAATGGCGAAATTTGCCAACGGTATCGCTGATAATGAAGCACTATCCATGATGTTGGCGCTCAATTCGCCACTTTTATTTGTTCCAGCAATGAATGAGAAAATGTGGGCTAACCCAGCTACTCAACGCAATGTTGACCAACTTCGTTTAGACGGCCATATTGTGGTAGAACCAGATACCGGATTCCTAGCAGAGGGCTATGAAGGCAAGGGCCGGATGCCAGCGCCTGAAGCCATATTCCAATCCCTATTAGCCTTTATTGCGATTGGTAAACAAGCCAAGACACTTGATTTAACGGGACAGCGTCTACTTGTATCAGCAGGGGGAACTACAGAGAAATTGGATCCAGTTCGATTCTTGACCAATCGTTCTTCTGGGAAAATGGGATTGGCTATTGCCAATGTCGCTGCACTTGCTGGCGCCCAAGTAACTCTAGTGCGCACTGAACACGCTAAGAACCTACCCGTTTTACCTGGTATTGAAGTGGTAACTGTCGAGTCTGCTCAAGAACTATATGATAGGATGCATGCCCATGTTGCAGACAAGGATATTGTCATTATGTCTGCCGCTGTTTCTGACTACCGGTCAGCTAACCCAGCTGATCAAAAGATGAAGAAGGGCCAACTATCTAACCAAGATGGCCTGACAATTCAATTAACGGAGAATCCTGATATTTTAGCAAGCTTGCCTAAAGAAGGTCACTATACGGTTGGCTTTGCTGCGGAAACGCAAAATATCATTGAATATGGCCGCAATAAGTTGGTTAAAAAAGAAGTCAACATGATTGTAGCCAATGATGTTTCAGACCAAACAATTGGTTTCAATGCAGATGACAACCAAGTGACTTTAATCACCAAAGATAGTGAGCGTACTTTAGAAAAGCAAAGTAAAATTGGTGTAGCAGTTGAATTGCTAGCACATATTCAAGATAATATTTCATAAAATAAAAAATGATGTCAGCGTAAAGTGCCGACATCATTTTTTATTTATATAGATAAATTTATTCATCAGCTAACAGGTGTGTATGCTCATCAAGAGCGAATGGTGTTTCTTCACTGATATGGTCATAGAACATGATGCCGTTTAAGTGGTCAATCTCATGTTGCAATACGATGGCTGGATAGCCAGAGAAACGTTTTTTGTAGGCATTACCATCGATATCATTGTAAGTCACAGTGATACGGGCATGGCGAGGGACATAACCAGGTACATCGCGGTCAACGGATAAACACCCTTCACCTTCGCGTAGACAAATACCTTCAACTGAGTGGCTGACAACGCGTGGATTTAGAAATACACCGTTTAATAATGGTTCTGCATTTTCTGGATCCATCAAATCGGGCACTAGTAATGCAGTCATTTGGATAGATACATCTAATTGCGGGGCAGCGAGTCCAACGCCACCACGTAAACCATATTTTTCAGCTAATTCTTCATCTTGGCTATTGCGTAAAAATTCCATCATATCATCAGCCAACTGACGAATTTCATCAGAAACTGGGAAAGTGATTTTTTCAGCTCTCTTACGTAGGGTAGGATGTCCTTCGCGAATAATGTCTTCCATAGTAATCATCTGAACAACTCCTTTTCTTCTATCATAACTGATATATTTTCTCATAAAAAGACCTTGAATGCAAAAATACGATACTATGTATACTAATTCACGAGATGAAACAGAAGCTAAACAGCGACTAGTACAGTTTAAAAACACCTTTAAAACAGTCGCTTTCCTTTGCTACTGAAAATGGCTTTAATATAGTAAATGATAAAGATTACTATAAAATTAACAATGGAAGGGTTTTCCAATTATAGTTTCTGTATTATAATAGATTTTGTTGCAAAAATTGCAAAAAGATTGAAAAGGCTCGCATGATTTGATAAAGTAAATCAGTAAGGTAAATAAAATAACACAGATTAACGATAGTATGTGGAATTTTTATAAAAGAGAGGAATGTGTTACAAATGGCTAAATTACCAGTGGATTATGAAGCGCAGCTAGATGCTATCAGTGCTCAATTTCAAATGGTTCAAATTTTAGATGAAGACGGAAATGTTGTTAACCCTGACATCATGCCTGATTTATCAGATGAAGAATTAGTTGAGTTAATGAAACGTATGGTATTCTCACGTACACTTCATGAACGCTCAATGGCGTTGGCAAAACAAGGTCGTTTAGGTTTCTACGCACCTACTTTAGGTCAAGAAGCTTCTCAAATGGCAAGTTCTTATGCATTTACAAAAGATGACTGGTTGTTCCCAGGATATCGTGATATCCCTCAATTAATCGCTCACGGTTTAAAAATCTCTCAAGGATTCTTATGGTCTCGTGGACATGTTGAAGGTAACAACTACCCAGCTGATCTAAATGCAATGCCACCACAAATCATCATCGGTGCGCAATATATTCAAGCGATGGGTTCTGCTCGTGCACAAAAATTAAATGGTGACAAAGCTGTAACATTTACATATACAGGTGACGGTGGTTCATCACAAGGTGACGTATACGAAGGTATGAACTATGCTTCTCGTTATAAAGCACCAATTGTATTCTTTATCCAAAACAACGGTTTTGCGATCTCAACACCACGTTACAAACAAACAGCTGCTGAAACATTAGCGCAAAAAGCTGTATCTGTTGGTATCCCAGGTGTTCAAGTAGATGGTAACGATGCTTTAGCAGTCTACGCTGTATCTAAACAAGCACGGGAATGGGCATTAGCTGGTAATGGACCAGTTTTAATTGAAACAGTAACTAACCGCTTAGGTGCTCACTCTACTTCAGGTGATGATCCTAAGATCTACCGTACGCAAGAAGACATGGACAGCTGGACTAAACGTGAACCGTTAATCCGTATGCGTGCATTCTTAGAAGGTAAAGGTCTATGGTCTGAAGAAATCGAAAATGAATATGTAGAACAAGTTCGTGAAGAAATCAAAGAAGCTGCGAAAGAAGCTGACATGGCGCCTAAACAAACAGTTACTCAATTCTTAGAAAACATGTTCGAAGTGCCTGGACAAAATATTCAAGAACAAATTGAAGCATATTCAGCGAAGGAGGCTAAATAATTATGGCTAACTTAACAATGATTGAAGCAATCACTGAAGCACTAGATCAAGAAATGGCTCGCGATGAAAAAGTATATATTTTTGGTGAAGACGTTGGTAAAAACGGTGGTGTTTTCCGTGCGACTAAAGGTTTATTCGACAAATACGGCGAAGAACGTTTAAGCGATACCCCATTATCTGAATCAGCTATCGGTGGGATGGCAATTGGAATGGCATTACACGGCTTCCGTCCAGTAATGGAAATCCAATTCTTTGGTTTCGTATTTGAAGTATTTGACTCGATTGCTGGTCAAATGAACCGTACACGTTTCCGTATGGGCCAAACTCGTAACTTGCCTATCACTATCCGTTCACCATTTGGTGGTGGTGTGCATACACCAGAAATGCATGCGGACTCATTAGAAGGTTTAATGGCACAGACACCTGGATTGAAAGTTGTTATTCCATCAAACCCACATGATGCAAAAGGTTTATTAACTGCTGCTATTCGTGATAACGACCCAGTATTATTCTTAGAACATATGAAACTTTACCGTTCATTCCGTGAAGAAGTTCCTGAAGAACAATATGAGTTAGAAATCGGTAAAGCTAACCTAGTTCAAGAAGGTTCTGATGTAACAATCATTGCTTATGGCTACATGGTTCGTGAAGCAATCAAAGCGGCTGAAGAATTAGGTAAAAATGGCGTTTCTGCTGAAATCGTTGACTTACGTACAGTTTCTCCATTAGATATGGAAACTATTACAAAATCAGTTGAAAAAACTGGTCGCGTAGTAATCGTACAAGAAGCACAACGTCAAGCAGGTGTTGCTGATAAAGTGGCTTCAGAAATTTCTCAACGTAGCATTTTATCTCTAGAAGAACCTATTAAAGTTGTAGCTGCGCCAGATACAGTCTTCCCATTCGGTATGGCTGAAAATGCTTGGTTGCCAAATGCAACTGATATTGTTGCAGCTGCTAACGAAATTACAGGTAAATAATTTATTAAATTAATTGGTAAAGAGTAAGAGTTATCTTACTCTTTGCCCCTTTATTACTTGTTAAAACATAAACTTTAAGCTCAAATTAGAAGGGATGAATAACAAATATGGCCTTTGTATTTAATTTACCAGATGTCGGCGAAGGTATGGCGGAAGGCGAAATCGTTTCATGGCTAGTAGCTGTAGGCGATCAAGTAAACGAAGAAGATCCAATCGTTGAAATCCAAAACGATAAATCAGTAGAAGAAATTTATTCACCAGTTTCAGGTAAGGTTACTGAATTACATTACGGTGAAGGTGATGTTGCCATTGTTGGTACACCATTAATCACTTTTGAAGGTGAAGGATTAGAAGACAATGCTGCATCAGCAGCGCCAGCAGCAGAAGCTGCAGCACCTGCAGAGGAAGCTCCAGCTGCACCTGCAACAGGTGGTGGTGTATACCAATTCACATTACCAGACGTAGGTGAAGGTATGGCTGAAGGTGAAATCGTTTCTTGGTTAGTTGCTGAAGGCGACGAAGTCAATGAAGAGGATTCATTAGTAGAAATCCAAAACGATAAATCGGTTGAAGAAGTTGCATCTCCTGTAACAGGTAAGATTGTACGTATCTTAGTTGAAGCTGGAACAGTTGCAAACGTTGGTGACGTATTAGCTGAAATTGATGCTCCAGGTCACAACTCAGAAGCATCTGCACCAACTTCTACACCAACTTCTACACCAGCATCGCCTGCACAAGAAGCAAAAGCAGCAGATCCAGCAGCAGCTGTATCTACAAACGCATCAGCAGGTAACGTACCAGTGGCATCAGACCCTAATAAACGTGTATTGGCAATGCCATCTGTACGTCAATTTGCTCGCGAGCAAGGTGTTGATATTACAGCAGTTGCAGGTACTGGTAAAAACGGTCGTGTGTTACGTGAAGACGTTGCGAACTTCAATGGTTCACAAGCTGCAGCAGCACCAGCTACTGAGACTGCACAAGCTACAGCAACAGAAACAGCTGCTGACAAACCAGTTAAGAAAGCGCCAGCAGCAGTTGCTGATAATTCAGACCGCGTAGAACGTATCAAGATGACACCAATGCGTAAAGCAATCGCTAAAGCAATGGATACTGCTAACCATACAGCACCATCTGTTACATTATTCAAAGATGTTGAAGTTTCTAAATTATGGGATCACCGTAAGAAGTTCAAGAACGTTGCAGCTGAACGCGGTACTAAATTGACATTCTTACCATATGCAGTTAAAGCATTAATTGCCGCAGTTAAGAAATACCCTCAATTAAACGCGTCAATTGACGATGCAAGCCAAGAGTTTGTACATAAACATTACTACAACATTGGTATCGCAACAGATACAGATGCTGGTTTATATGTACCAAACATCAAGAATGCAGATACTCGTTCAATGTTTGATATCGCTGATATCATCAACGAAAATGCTGCTAAAGCACATGCTGGCGAACTTAAAGGACCAGATATGGCTGACGGTACAGTTTCTATCTCTAACATCGGTTCTGTTGGTGGGGAATTCTTCACACCAATCTTAAACTACCCTGAAACAGCAATCTTAGGTTTCGGTGCAATTAAACCTGAACCAGTAGTAAATGCTGACGGTGAAGTTGTTGCCGGTCGTGTATTGAAGTTATCATTAACATTTGACCACCGTATCGTTGATGGTGCAACTGGTCAACAAGCGCTTAATGAAATTGCTCGTTTAATGGCTGACCCTGAATTATTATTAATGGAAGGATGATTTTAGAATGGTAGTAGGCGCATTCGCAATTGAATTAGATACAGTTGTAGTTGGTTCTGGACCTGGTGGCTATGTAGCTGCCATCCGTGCCGCACAATTGGGCCAAAAAGTAGCTATCGTTGAACGTGAGTTCATCGGTGGTGTCTGCTTAAACGTTGGATGTATTCCATCTAAAGCCTTGATCCAAGCTGGTCATGCTTACCATAATGCTAAAGGCGGCGACGCTGTCTTTGGTGTAACATCTGGTGACGTTAAGTTAGACTTCGCAAAAACACAGGACTGGAAGAACAATACTGTAGTAAATACATTAACTTCTGGTGTTGAAATGTTACTTAAAAAGAATAAAGTTGAAATTATCCGTGGTGAAGCATACTTCAACAACGAAAATGAATTTACTGTAATGGGTGCAGACGACTCTCATCAATTATACTCATTCAACAATGCTATTGTTGCAACTGGTTCAACACCAATTGAAATCCCTGGATTCAAATTTGGTGGCCGCGTAGTAGATTCAACTGGTGCTTTAAACTTTGAAGAAGTACCTGAAAGCTTAGTTGTTATCGGTGGTGGAGTTATCGGTTCTGAATTAGGTATGGCATACGCTAACCTAGGTTCTAAGGTAACAATCTTAGAAGGTTCTCCTCAATTATTACCAACATTTGAAAAAGATATGGTAAAAGTTGTAGAAAAAGAAATGAAGAACATCGGTATCGAAACAACAGTTAATGCTATGGCTAAAGAAGCTGTAGACAACGGCGATTCAGTAACAGTTAAGTACGAAGTTAAAGGTGAAGCAAAAGAAATCACTGCTGACTATGTATTAGTATCTGTTGGTCGTCGTGCGAATACAGCAGAATTAGGTTTAGAAGCTGTAGGTGTTGAATTAACTGAACGTGGTTTAGTAAAAGTTGACAACCAAGGTCGTACTTCAGTGAAAAACTTCTTTGCAATCGGTGATATCACACCTGGTGCTGCCTTAGCACATAAAGCATCTTACGAAGGTAAGATTGCAGCAGAAGCTATCTCTGGTAAACCAGCAGCTATTGACTACAAAGTAATGCCATCTGTAGCTTACACTACACCTGAATTAGCATCTTACGGTTTAACTGAAAAAGAAGCTAAAGATCAAGGTTTAGATGTAAAATCTGTGAAATTCCCATTAGCAGGTAATGGTCGTGCATTATCATTAAATGCTGGTCAAGGTTTCATTCGTTTAGTAGCTACTAAAGAAGATGATGTGTTAGTTGGTGCACAAATGGTTGGTATCTCAGCATCAGACGTTATGGCTGAAGTTGGTTTAGCAATCGAAGCAGGCATGAACGCAGAAGACATCGCTTTAACGATTCATGGTCACCCTACATTATCAGAAGCTGTAATGGATGCAGCTGAAGGATTATTGGGAATGCCAATTCATATGTAATCTATTTTAACGAGTCACAATTTGAATATTCAGACGAGAAAACCCCGTGTAAGTTTAACTTATGCGGGGTTATTTTTTACCTTTATACCAAATGAATTTTATGAGTTATGTTTAAAAAAGGTGCTAGCATCTTACAGCTAGCACCTTTTTACATAGATAGTCTTATAATGTTTGCATAAGTTCTTTCTGTATTTTTCCGTAGCAATAAAATTGATATACTAGCATAATTGTCCAACCAATTGTAGAAGCAAAGGCAACGCCTGAAACACCAAGATGGGGAACTAAGAGATAAACAAAAATGACTCTAAAAGAAATTTGCATAATGGTTGAAATAAGGGTTAACCGCATTTTTCCTACACCTCTAAAATACCCCTGTAATCCATTAGTAAAGGCAGGCCATAAATAGAAGAAGACCATCAAACTCAAATATTGTGCGCCCATGTTAATCAGGTTTTGTTGAGATTCGGATACAAAGAGGGCCATGATTGGTCGTCTAAAACATAAAATAAAAATGCATAACAAAAGCCAATATATTGATGCTAATAATAGACCGGATTTGAACCCCTTGTTCAACCGGTCTTTTTGTTTAGCCCCACGGTTTTGAGCGACAAATACGGTTACCCCAGAAGCGATACTTTGCTCAGGTGTAAAGGCGAAGTCGTCAATTTTTGAGACAGCATTAAAAACTGCCATGACGTCTACACCAAGGGCATTCATTTTCCCCTGGATTAAGAGTTTACCTATTGGTTGTGCTGCTTGTTGTAAAGCAGTTACTGACCCATAATTCATGGTCTCTTTCAGTAAATCTTTATCAATTCGCCATTCATCACGATGTACTTGTAGAATTGGAATCTTCCAATAGACATAAATTAGACATAATAGGGCCGATAAAGCTTCAGCGAGCACTGTTGAAAGGGCAGCCCCAAAAATCCCCATACCCATAATTGGTACAAAGACAAAGTCTAGTACAGCATTTAGCAAGGAAGCAAAGGTGACAAAGTATAAAGGGGTTTTTGAATCACCAACACTTCGCAAGGCTTGTGCTAAGGCGTTATAGAGAAAGGTAAAAGGAAAGCCAATCAACATCAATCGTAAGTATAAACTGGCATCTGCCATAATGGTTTGAGGTACTTGCAATATTTGAAGAAAACTAGGTGTAAAGACCAGTCCAAAAGCTAATACAAATGCGGATAATATAGCGCCAAATATAAGGATAGTAGCCATTTGGCGTTTGAGTTTATCATAAGCTCTGGCACCAAAAAACTCACTCATCAGGACTGAAGCACCGATACAAATCCCTGAAATAGATAGTACGATAATCGTCATGATAGGGGCTGAAGTGCCAACTGCTGCAAGGGCGTTTTTACCAACAAAACGTCCGACAATGATTGAATCTAAAGCATTATAAGAGAGTTGAATCATATTTCCTAACAACATTGGAATAGAAAATTTGAGTAAGTGTCCGTGAATATTACCTTGGGTCATATCTGAAGTAATAATGACTACCTTCTTTCTAATGATTGTATAAAACTGCCATTATAGTATAGCGCGATATAGGTAAAAGCGTGTTTGTCGGTTGGGAAAATCACTTAAAGGGCTTGCATTGTAGTCTTGCAAAATTTGTGTTTAAATAGACTTGAAAGCAGTTTCAGTCAATTGATTGGTCAATTCAAGCATATCCATACAATGAATAAAAACGCTTTCTTTTATATAATAAGGCTATGAAGTGAAGGAGTGCACAAATGACAGTAGGAATCGGTTATGAAATTCAGGAAGGGAGAAACCAACTGACCTTCCACACACATTCTACATTTGAATTGTATATGCTGTTGGAAGGAGAATGTACCTTCCAAATCGGTGATCAATTTTTAGAGTTGCAACCGGATGACATTGTACTAATAGATGGGAAAACGCTTCACAAAGCCTTTGTTGGCGAGGGAAGTGGGCCATATAAGCGGACAGTTGTTCATTTCGATAGAGAAGATATTGAACCTGTTTTAACTAGCCTAAATCAAGAAGCTATCCTAGATATGTTTTCCAAAGAGCAAGGCTATATGTATCGATTGGAAAGTGTGGCAGACAGGCAACGGATTAAAGGCTACTTAGCTGACCTGGACCGAATTTCAAAACGAGATGACCAAACTTTTGTGCAAAGCCAATCACTTTTACTTTTGACTCAAATACTGATGGAAATTGACTCTAGCAATCTTGAAACAGCTAAGGTTGAAAGCCAAAGGGATATTAAAATCACCCATGCTGAATCAGTTGCTCGGTATATGACCTTACATTTTAAAGAAAAGATTGATATTGCGACGATCGCTAAGGAAACCAATCTTAGTCCGTCCTATCTATCACATGTTTTTAAAGAAGTCACAGGTATGACGGTGATGACATTTTTGATGTCCTATCGTTTATCGCAAGCCATGTTTTCATTACGTTTGCGTACGGACCTACAGATTAATGAAATTGCCAAAGATGCTGGCTTTGAATCAAATGCCCATTTTTCACGCTTTTTCAAGAAGCATGTAGGAAAGACCCCTGTTCAGTATCGTAAGTCATTTCAGACGTCTCATGTATCGAGTCAAATGGATCAATACTTATAATGTTCAATATAAATGTAAACGCTACCTTTTTGAAAGGGGCAAAGGAGGATAATTTTCATGGCAACAGAAAATAAAGTACGTTTTGGTATTATCGGTTTTGGTAATCAGGGATCTATGTATGCGAAATTCATTACAGATGGCATGGTGCCAAGTATGGAGTTCGTCGCCTTAGCAGATATCGACCCTGCAAAGCGTGAAAAAGTAGCTGAATTATATCCAAATGTGCAATTGTTTGATGACTATCAAGCGATGATTGACTCTGGACAAGTAGATGCAGTTGTAACAACTGTACCTCACTTCTTGCACCCTGAAATGGCAACTTATGCCT
The DNA here is from genome assembly GCF_001543205.1 of Aerococcus urinaeequi. NCBI lineage: Bacteria > Bacillati > Bacillota > Bacilli > Lactobacillales > Aerococcaceae > Aerococcus > Aerococcus urinaeequi. The sequence continues at coordinate 452,177 of NZ_CP014162.1, read as the reverse complement.
TATCTAAAGGTATCCATGTATTAAACGAAAAACCTGCTGGTGTCTACACCAAGCATGTAAAAGAATTAAATGAATATGCTAAAACAGTGGATGCAACTTATGCGATTATGTTTAACCAACGTAACAATCCGCTATATCAAAAATTAAAAACAATTCTAGATAATCAAGAAATTGGTGATATCCGTCGTGTTAACTGGATCATTACGACTTGGTGGCGTCCACAAGCATACTATAACCAATCTGAATGGCGTGCTACATGGGGCGGTGAAGGTGGTGGTGTCCTAGTAAACCAAGCACCACATCAACTTGACTTAATCCAATGGTTAACAGGCGTGCCAGAAAATGTGACTTCTCGTGTGCAATACGGTTACCAACGTGATATTGCTGTTGAGGACCAAGTGCATGCAATTTTCGAATATAAAAACGGTGCCACTGGTGTATTTGTCACATCTACAAATGAAATTATCGGTTCAGACCGATTAGAAATTGTTGGTGATAAAGGGATGATTGTGGTTGATAAATCAGCTACAGCAACAGTTTACCGGTTGAAAGAGTCAGAAACAGATATTAATAAAAATATGGATGTTGATGGTGTAGTCAAATTAATGACTGGTCAATTACCATTTGAAGAATTATATGATGTGGAAGTCATTGAAGAAGAAAATGTTTGGGGTCAACAACATTCAGGTGTTCTTGAAAACTTCGCACAACATATCTTAAATGGCACACCTTTAATTGCAGATGGTCAAGAAGGTATCAATGGGGTACGTTTAGCTAACGCTATCCATTTATCAAGCTGGACTGGTGAAAAAGTATCCTTACCAGAATTTGATGATGACCAATACTTAGCATTACTAAATGAACGAATTGCTGAAGAAGGCAAATTCGATACCCGTTCATAAGATAGAAGGGACTGTATTTCATGTTAAGAGTAGCTGTAATAGGGTTGGGGACGGTATCTATCGTCCACTTACGCGGAATTATCCAATCAGAAATGGCTGAATTAGTAGCGGTTTGTGATATTGATCCTAGTAAGTCAACCATCACGGGAGATACCCCTTTTTATACGGATTATCAAGAGATGTTGGACCAAGAAGAACTGGATGTCGTGCATGTCTGCTTACCGCATTACTTACACGATACGGTGACCTTAGAAGTAGCGGAAAGGGGCATCCATGTCCTATGTGAGAAACCCGTAACAGTGAATCTTGAACGATCACAGGCCTTAGTAGATAACTTGGCGGAATTAAATAATGGTGCCAAGGTGGCTATTTGCTTTCAAAACCGGTTAAATGCCTCAGTTATCGAATTGAAACGTATCCTTCAAGAGGAGGATACGACTGGGGTTGTAGCGGTTAAAGGTTTGGTTGCTTGGTACCGGGGCGAAGAATACTATGAAGAGAAACCTTGGCGAGGAACGATTGAACAAGCTGGATCAGGGACAATTATCAACCAGTCAATTCATACCCTAGATCTGCTCCATTATGTCATCGACGACCAATGGGTAGATGTACGGGCTTCAGTTCATAATATTTTAGATTATGACATTGAAGTAGAAGATTCAGCCAGTGCCAATTTTACCTTTGAAAAAGGGGCACACGGACTTTTCTACGCGACCAATGCCTACTACGGTAACGACTCAGTTGAGTTGCAGGTTGTGACCAATAAGACGCGCTATACCATAAAGGACAATAAGTTGTTTAATGATGAATGGCAATGTCTTGCAGAAGACGCGAAGTTGCCCGATTCAAAAATCTACTATGGTCCAGGCCATCAAGATTGTATGGAACAGTTCTATAAAGCGATTAACGAAAATACAAACGATTATTGTTCAGTAGCAGATGCATTGCCAACCATGCAAATGATTGATGCTATGAAATGTTCAAGCAAAGAAAATAAACGAATTTATAAGGAGGCCTTTTTAAATGGTTAAATTAGGTGTACAAGGGATGACAGTTAAAGATGCATTCAACGAAGATGCATATGACACAATGAAACGTCTGGCAGAAATTGGCTATAAATCAGTAGAAATTTCACAAATTGAAACCAGTCCAGAAAATATCCAAGCGTTGGTCAAAGCTTGTCAAGACTTTGATATGGAAATTGCTTCTATGTCCGCTTCATTAGAACCACAAACAGAGGGTGCAGAAAGTTTAACAACTGACTATGATAAGATTGTCGCTGACTGTAAGGCAGTAGATGCTGACTTATTACGTATTGGTATGTTGCCATTAAACTACATGTCATCACTAGAAAAAGTGAAAGAATTCAGCGCAAAAGCGAATGAATATGCAAAACGTTTGAAAGCGGACGGTATCAAATTATACTACCACAACCACCATATTGAATTCGTGAAATACGATGGTAAATACTTATTAGATATCATTGCTGAAGAAGCGCCAGATTTAGGTTTTGAACTGGATATCCACTGGGTACAACGTGGTGGTGCTAACCCAGTCGACATTCTAAACCAATACAAAGGCCGTGTAGACTTAGTCCACTTAAAAGACTACCGTGTAAACCCAATCCCAGAGTCAGCAATCGAAGGCTTATTCAAAGGTGAAATGGATGAATTCGGTAAATACTTCTACAACAACGTAGAATTTGCTGAACTAGGCCAAGGGTCATTAGACTTACCAACGATCATTCAAACAGCAATTGATGCCGGCGCTCGTTACTTATTAGTTGAGCAAGACGATACTTACGGCCGCGACCCATTTGATTCATTAGCTGATTCCTATAAATGGTTGGTGGACAACAACTATAACGACTTATTCTAATACTTGGAAAAAAGCTTAACAAACTTCAAGCAAACAAACATTTTAAGGAGTGAGCAATTTGGTAAATAAAGACGGTATGAATTATGCACCGAAAGGTAAAGTGAATTTAGTTGTCGAACCCGGTGAATTTAATGTGGGGGTAACTGCTTTAGACCACGGTCACATCAATGGTATGTCAAACGGTTTAATCGAAGCCGGTGCCACTATCAAATACGTATATGATCCTAATCCAGAAAAAGTAGCTGCTTATGTCGAACAATTCCCTGATGTTGAAGTTGCTGAGTCTCTAGACCAAATTCTAGCTGATGAATCAATTCATATGGTCGCTGCTGCGGCAGTACCTAACTTACGTTCAGCACTAGGAAATAAAGTAATGAAAGCTGGTAAAGATTACTTTACAGATAAAACAGGTTTCACTACTTTAGCACAATTAGAAGAAACGAAAAAAGTTGTGGCTGAAACTGGTCGTCGCTACTTCGTATACTTCTCAGAACGTATTCACGTTGAAGCAGCCATTTTAGCTGGTCAATTAATTGAAGAAGGTAAAATCGGTCGTGTTATTCAAGTGACAGGTTTTGGACCACACCGTTTAGATAAGGATATTCGTCCAGATTGGTTCTTTAATAAAGAACAATACGGTGGGATTTTAGCGGATATTGGCTCACACCAAATCGAACAATTCCTATACTATACGGGGAATACTGATGCCAGAGTTGTTGCTTCAAAAGTAGCTAATTACAATAACCCAGACAAACCTGAGTTAGAGGATTACGGTGATGCAACCTTAATTGGTGATAATGGCGCAACATTCTTCTTTAAAGTCGATTGGTTTACGCCAGATGGTTTAGGTACATGGGGTGATGGTCGTACCTTTATCACAGGTACTGAAGGAACAATTGAACTGCGTAAATATATTGACGTTGCTGAGTCAGACGAAAAAGACCATGTTTTCTTAGTCAATAACGATGGCGAAGCGCATTACCAAGTAACTGGTCAAATAGGCTTCCCATTCTTTGGACAAATCATCTTAGATTCACTAAATGGTACAGAAACGGCGATGACACAAGATCACATTTTTAAAGCGCAAGAACTTTGCTTATTAACCCAAGAACAAGCAGAAGTTATTGAAGTAAAAAAATAAGACGCATTTTAAAGGGAGCTGTGAGGGCAATTTCATAGCTCCCTTTACATGTGTCGTCTTTTTTAGAAAAAATGTACAAAGCATTTCTAGTCAAGTATTTCATTTAAAAAACAAGTAGAGTTAAGGGTGAAAGCGCTTTTTTAGGTATAATGTGGTTAATGACACTAGTCATTTCTATCAGCACGCATATTTTAGTTATAGCAATTTCAATCAATTGGTGATGAGAAGAGGAGTAGGTAAAATGGCGCAAGCACAAAAATCTAGTATAATTTTTGATGAAAGTAAACGGGCCTTTAGTGGTCGAGATTTGTTTGGGTATTTCTGCGGTGATTTTGGTTGTAATATGAGTATCGCCCTCATAACCAACTATATGTTTCTTTATTACACACAATATTTAGGGATTAAACTAACACATTTTTCAATGCTAATATTAGTAGCTAAAATTATCGATGCGATCAATGACCCAATTGTAGGGGCTTTTATTGACCGTAGTGATCCGCGTGGGGTGAAACGTGAAAAATTTAAGCCTTGGATCATGTGGTTTGCGCCTATTTTAGCCATTACAGCTTGTATTATGTTTATAGATTCTTCAGCCTGGTCATATACCAGTAAACTATTAATGGCTTCATTTGGTTATTTGGCATGGGACTTAATGTATACCGTAGTGAATGTACCTTATGGATCATTAGCTTCAGCAATCACGCCTAATTCTGTACAGCGGTCACAATTATCTACCGCTCGTTCATATGGGCAATATATTGCACAAATTCCCATTCAAGTACTGATTCCTTTATTGATTTACACCACAGTTACCCAAAATAATAGTGAGGTATCAATCTTCTTAGGGGAAAGAATGTTCCCTATTGCGATTGGATTGGGTGTTTTATCGCTAGTTGCCTTCTTCTTACTTTTACGCAATACCGAAGAACGGTTAGTCCATGTAGGACAAGAGCTGGATGGTGAGTCAGCTAAGGAATCCTATGATTTAGTCGCAACGATTAAAGGCTTCATGACAAATAGAGCCATGCTAGGGATTGCATTAGCTTCACTTTTCCAAGTATTATTTATTCATACAGCACCTCAGTTGTATCAGTTAAACTACCAGCTTTACTACAATGACGGTCGGATGAATTCATGGACAATTATTTCAACCTTGATTCCCTTGTTCTTTGGTTCATCGTTTGGTCAGATTTTATTGAAAAAATACGGGACTAAAGGGGTATCTGCTAAACCAGCTTTAATTGCAGCAATTATTTTTGCAGTGTATGCCTTCTTACCGATGCCAACGAATATGCCATGGTTATTCTTAGCCATTCAAATTATTGCCAATACCTTTGGATTTGGGATGACGGTATATGTGTGGGCCATGGTAGGAGATGCTATTGATTATCAAGAGTGGGAAACAGGCGACCGGAATGAAGGTTCAGTATATGCCATGTATTCAATGATCCGAAAAATTGGTCAAGGGCTAGGTCAAGCAGCTGTTCCACTAATTATCGCTTTGGCAATTCCTGGGTTGAACTTATCTGAATCGGCTACTTGGTTACCAGAGTACGCTAATGGTATTAAAGTGTTATCAGGTGTCTTCCCAGCAGTTGGCTGGTTAGGTATTTTCATCGCCTTAAATTATATCTATAACCTATCCCCAGATAAGTTAGAAAAAATTCAAAAAGACTTAAACCGTCAGTAAAGTCTTAATAGTGGCAAGAGATAACTGTTAAAACTTTGTCATAGGCAAATATTTGAAACGAATCCCAAGAGATTTCAATAGGGAGGTTAGGTATGGAATTTACCTTAAATTACGAAGCAACTTCTAGTGGGGACCATTTGGTTTATCATACCCACCAGCAATACGAAATTTATATATTTTTGGAAGGGAAATGTACCTTTCAAATTGAAAACCTATTTTACGAATTGCAAGCAGGCGATATTCTCCTAATTGACGGTAAGCAAATTCATAAAGCTTTTGTTGACGGTAATTATCATACCTATAAGCGGACGGTAATTGAATTTACAGAAGATTATATTGCGCCAGTAATAGAGGCTTTAAAAATTAACCATATCTTTAAATTATTTGAAGCTAAACAAGGCCACTTGTTTAGAATTAAAGATGCGGAAACAAGACAAAAGATAAACCAACTAATTGCAGAGATGCATGACCTGATATCAGATAAAAAAGTGCGGTATATCGATGAACAATTGAAGCTTTTACTAGCGCAAGTCTTAATGAAGATTGATGCCAAGGTGCATGCCCATTTACCAAATCATATTTATTCTAATGAGAAAATATTGATAGTAGAAGAAATTTACCGTTGTATTGCTGTTCGTTATGCAGAAGACTTGTCTTTGGATGATATTGCGGAAGATTTGAATTTATCTAAATCCTATTTGTCGCATTTATTTAAAGAAATAACTGGAACGACCATTATGAATTTCTTGATGGGTTATCGCCTAACCCAAGCACAATATTCCCTAAAAGTTCGGACAGACTTGAATATAAGTCAGATTGCTGAACTAACAGGTTTTGAAAGTAATGCGCATTTTTCAAGATTCTTTAAGAAGCATTTAGGGTTATCACCTTCAGACTATCGGAAATTACAAATTGAATATAGCCAGAAATTCTCGCAGGACCGCATAATGTATTAGAAAAACGGCGCTATGACTCAAAAAATCATAGCGCCGTTTTTATGCGTATATATGTTTAAGATTAGTTTTCAGCTAATTCTTTTTCATAGTCTGCTTGTGGGTTATCTTCAGCTGTCCAAATTGGAATAGATGAACCACCTGAGATTTCTTCGATTTTAGCTTTCGTTTCATCTGATTGATAAGCAGCTACAATAGCTTGAATGTCAGGATTGTCTAGCTTATCTTTTGTGGTTGCAATGATATTTTTCTTCACCGGATCAATATTTGAAGCATCATCAGTATCGGTATAAATAGCATCTTCTGGATCTAAGCCAGCATCCATCAACATATCGCCACCGATTGTAATTAAATCAGCATCCCCAAGTGAGCGGGCAATTTGAGCCGGATCCATTTCGATAATATTGATATTTTTAGTATTTTCAACAACATCTGCTTTAGTGGGTGCAAAACCAGCTTCCTCATCTAGTTTAATTAAACCAATATCTTGTAGTCCTAAGAAAGCACGTTCAGCATTAGTAGCAGAGTTAGATACCGCAACGGTTACACCATCAGGAATAGATTCGACGTCAGTAATTTCAGGAACTGCAAAAATATACATAGGTGACACAATTGTATAAGCAATCGGCGTAATTTGTGAGTCACCAAGGTCCTTAGCGTAAGCACTTAAGAATGAAATATGTTGGAAGGCATTTAAGTCTAATTCCCCATCTTCTAAAGCGCGATTAGGTTGTGAGTATTCAGAGAAGGTCACTACTTTCAGGTCAATACCTTGATCCTCTAATCTAGTTGCAACGTCTTCCCAAATTTCAGCTGTAACATCCCCAACAACTCCCACAGAATATGACCGTGTTTCGTCGGTATCTGCTTGGCCTGCTGATTCATTATCACTACTACCATTACCACAAGCAGCAAATATTAACGCACTAGCAAAGGCTAGGACTAATTTTAAACTTTTTCTAATATCCAATATACTTCTCCCCATTCATAACATAATAATTTTATTTTAAATGAGGTCAAAAAGATAAGCAATGGCATTTCAAATGTTAGAGATTTTGCAATATAGGATAGCAATAGCAAGTGATCATATGAAAGGGAATAGACATTCATGATAGTGTTCTTGCTTTCTTAAATTGAATGCTATTGGAATAAGTTGCCTAAATAATAGGGTACTTGCATGAAAGTGCAATGAGAACTTGAAAAACTGAGGGCTAAGTTATCTCTTTTACATATTTTCCGCTATAATAAATATGAAAACGAAAGCGGAGGAATACGATGTCTAACAATTATCAATATCCGATCGATTTAGATTGGACAAGTGAAGAAATGGCGATTGTGGTAAAAATGTGGAATGGCTTGGAACAAGCTTATGAATCAAGCATCAACCGCGAAGAATTGTTGAATAGATATAAGGCCTTTAAGCAAGTTGTGCCAAGCAAAATGGAAGAAAAGCAATTAGGCAATAGCTTTGAAAAGATTTCTGGCTACCAACTTTATGGCACGATCAAAAAAGCGAGAAATTCAGAAACAAAAACTATTTCAATGCCCTAAGGGACAAATGGTTAAGTGTTGTAGGTAAAGTAGGAGGCATGTAAATTGATGTTAGAAGCGCGGGCAGCATTGGTGAGAGAGTGGATTGAAGAAGCAACAGCTTACATTCATGACCAATTAGATGGTGACATCGAAATCCAGAGTAAATCAAACCGAAAAGATTTGGTTACCAATGTAGATAAGGAAGTCGAATTATTATTTAGACAGAAGATTGCAGAAAACTTTCCAGAAGACCGTTATATCGGTGAGGAGAAAATGGGGGACACACCATCCAATCTGGCTGGCGGAGTGTGGATTGTAGACCCAATTGACGGGACTGCGAATTTTGTCTTACAACAAAATCACTTTGCCATCATGGTCGCTTACTACGAAGACGGCCTTGGAAAGCTAGGTGTCGTGTACGACGTGATGAATGACGATTACTTTGAAGCCACCGCTGGTCAAGGCATTAAACGAAACGGCCAAGTCTTTCAACCACCATTCAAGGACAAAATCCTAAAAGACTCCTTGATCGCGGTCAATGGGGGGATGGTCATGACTGACGCTTATAAAGTACAAGAACTAGTCAAAGAATCTATGGGTCTTCGCATTTATGGGTCAGCGGGCATTGAAATCATCGCCTTGTTGAAGGGGGAAATTGCCGCTTACGTATCACCAAGGCTGCAACCCTGGGACATTGCTGCCGGCCAAGTCTTGGCAAACGAAGTGGGCATTCAAGTGTCGCAATTTACTGGCGAACCGGTTGATTTATTAAACCAAAATCGGGTATTAGCAGCCTACCCGTCAGCATACCGACGAATGATTGAAAATTTGAAGGGTTCAAGATAAGCAAGCATTGTACTTTTCATATCAAGAGGAGCTTGAACTTCGTGATTTATTTGGTCGACATAATCGAAAAAACTAGTAATTTCAATTAATAAGTGATACGATATTATGGCGGTTTTATTACGAGAAACTTTGTTAAAGTTTATAACTATGGGTTTTACGGTAAAACGGTTTCATAAACTTGACAAATAATTGATACAAATTTTGTATTTGTTATATAAATGGAGGAATTTTTAAAAATGGCAAAACGTGAAGATATTCGTAATGTTGCAATCATTGCCCACGTTGACCACGGTAAAACTACTTTGGTTAACCAATTGTTGGAACAATCAGATACTTTAGATGAACGTACAAAAATTGATGAGCGAGCAATGGACTCTAACGATATCGAGAAAGAACGTGGTATCACCATCCTAGCTAAGAATACAGCTGTAAACTACAAGGGTCACCACATTAACATCATGGATACTCCAGGACATGCGGACTTCGGTGGTGAAGTTGAGCGTATCATGACAATGGTAGACGGTGTAGTTTTAGTTGTAGATGCTTATGAAGGTACAATGCCGCAAACGCGTTTTGTATTGAAAAAAGCGTTCGAAGCGAACTTAACACCAATCGTTGTTGTAAATAAAATTGATAAACCATCAGCTCGTCCATCAGAAGTTGTAGACGAAGTATTAGACTTGTTTATCGAATTAGGTGCAGATGATGAAATGTTAGACTTCCCAGTAGTATACGCTTCAGCTTTAAGTGGTACTTCAAGTCTTTCTGACGATCCAGCTGACCAATCAGAAACAATGGACCCAATCTTCGATACAATTCTTGATGAAATCCCAGCACCAGTTGATAACTCTGAAGAAGGTTTACAATTCCAAGTATCATTACTAGACTATAACGACTATGTTGGTCGTATCGGTATTGGTCGTGTATTCCGCGGTACTATCCGTGTAGGGGACCAAGTTACCTTAATGAAACTTGACGGAACTGAGAAAAACTTCCGTGTAACAAAACTATTTGGTTTCTTAGGTTTAGAGCGTGTTGAAATTAACGAAGCGAAAGCCGGAGAGCTTATTGCCGTTTCTGGTATGGAAGATATTTTCGTTGGGGAAACAGTTGTAGATGCAAGCATCAAAGAAGCTTTAGAGCCATTACGTATTGATGAACCAACATTACAAATGACTTTCTTAACAAACGATTCACCATTCGCAGGTCAAGAAGGTAAACACGTAACTTCTCGTAAACTAGAAGAACGTTTACGTTACGAATTACATACTGACGTTTCATTACGAGTAGACAATACAGAATCTCCGGATGCATGGATTGTTTCAGGTCGTGGTGAGCTTCACTTGTCTATCTTGATTGAAAACATGCGTCGTGAAGGTTACGAGTTACAAGTATCTCGTCCAGAAGTTATCATCCGTAACATCGACGGCGTGAAATCTGAACCATTCGAGTTAGTTCAAATCGATACACCTGAAGAATACCAAGGTTCAATTATCGACGCCTTAAACCAACGTCGTGGTACTATGGTAGACATGATCTCTACAGGTCTAGGTACAACTCGTTTAACTTACCATGTACCAGCTCGTGGTATGATTGGTTTCACAACTTACTTCATGTCATTAACACATGGTTACGGTATCTTGAACCATACATTTGACCACTATGCACCATACATTAACGAACCAATCGGTGGTCGTCGTAACGGTGCCTTAGTATCAACTGATACTGGTAAAGCAACTACTTACGGTATCATGCAAGTTGAGGACCGTGGTACCATCTTTGTTAACCCAGGTACACAAGTATACGGTGGTATGATTATTGGTGAAAGTACACGTGAAAAAGATATTGTTGTAAACATTATCCGTTCTAAAAACTTAACTAATGTTCGTTCTTCAAACAAAGACCAAACAGCTTCAATCAAAACACCGAAACTACTGACACTTGAAGAATCATTAGAATTCATGAATGAAGATGAGTACTGTGAAGTAACACCAGAAAGCATTCGTTTACGTAAATCAATTTTAAACGAATCTGAACGTGCAAAATCAGCTAAGAAAAAGAATCTAGGTTAATCAATACTCAATGAGGGTATAGAAGTAAATAAGATGATAAGGCGTGGACAAATTGTCTACGCCTTTTTTTGAGATTTAGATTGAGTAGTAGATCAGGTGCTAAAACCTCTTTTATTTTTTTTAAAATGAAATAGGATGCCGTTAATGTAGAAGCGGATTATGCTATAATGGATAACTGAGTCATGGTTATCTATACCATTACTGACTTCTAGTAGCAATAAATGTATGGCATCATTTAAAATCCATAAAGGAGGGCGATTGTGTCAATGGAATCCAAGGAAAAAAAAGCCCAATCAAATAAGCAAAAACAAAAAGAAGCGAAAGTAAAGAAACAAGCAAAAAAAGAACGTAAAAAAGGCAAACAAGTTAAAGGTGGACCAAGCACGTTTCAGCGAATACTTGCGCATTGTGAGGATTTAAACGGAAAGATTTTGATACTATATGGCTTGTTATTAATAATTGGGTTACTGATGGTGACAACTGCTTCATCCTACCTAGCTACATCATCAGGTCAAGCAACTTATTATTATCTGGTTAGACAGGCAATCTTTGCGGTTGCAGGTTTGTTCGCTATCATCCTCATTTATATTACGAAGCCAGAAATGTGGCGACATCACTACTTTCAAAAGCTAATGTATGGTGGAGTCACAGTCCTCTTAGTAATTACCATTATATTTGGGGAAACCATTAATGGGGCGCAAGGTTGGATTGGCGTGGGCGCCTTCTCCATTCAACCCGTAGAGTTTGCAAAACCAGCCTTGGTTATACTGGTAGCTAATTTTTTAGCTAAAGATGAAGTACAGGCGGAGATTGCTGAAATAAATAGTCCATTTAAATTGGTCGCTCAATACTGGAAAGAAGCGGTCGCTATTGGTATTTGGTTAGGTCTCGTATTTTTCTTCCCGGATGTAGGTGGGGTACTTATTTTAGGGTCCTTATTAGTCATTCTCTTATTGAATTCCGGTCTAACAGTGAAATGGCTGACAAAAACAATCCTAGGGGTAATTATTGTATATATTTCGATTATCATTATCTTGAACCTATTTGACTTGTCTCATATTGATAATTATCAGATTGCACGCTTTACTTCATTTATCAATCCATTTGCGGATGCACAAGATACAGGTCTACAATTGGTTTATGGCTACTATGCCTTATCAAATGGTGGTATCCTCGGCCGTGGGGCAGGGAACTCTATCCAAAAACTGGGCTACTTGCCAGAAGCGCATAATGACTTTATTATGGCCATTATTGGAGAAGAATTTGGTTTTTGGGGCGTTATGCTTGTGCTCGTCTTATACTTTGCACTGGTGATTTACATCTTCCACAAGGCGATCAAGATGCGCCGTATATTTGACCAGTCAATACTTGTCGGTGTCGGGTCATACTTCTTAATCCAAGCCTTTGTAAACTTGGGTGGAGTTTTAGGTCTAATTCCTTTAACTGGGGTTACCTTCCCATTCATGTCCTATGGGGGTTCTAGTCTCCTAGTAACCAGTATGATGATTGGTATCGCCTTATCTGTCATCGCTTCTGATCGATCATGGCGACGTAGTCTCCAGATGAAAAAGAAGCAAGCTCATCAAATTAGTCTGGCTGAAAATGGAAAATAACATCATCTCTAAGAGCAGATCTTTTAAAAGGTCTGTTTTTTTATATTTACGGATAAAATTGAAAATCATTTCATTTTTATCCAGAAATAAACTTGCAAATTAAGTAAATGCAAAAGTAGATTCTAAAAGCGATTGCCAATAAGGGCTTTTATTACATTTGACTGATGCTGTTAAGCTTTATCAAACGAAATTCTTTCATTATTCTGATATACATTAAGAGAACGATACTGAGGATGTAGGTGTCTATCTCTCAGGGCCTTAATACCATTCCTAACGGGGATTTTTGATAAAGATACCTTAAAAGACTTAGGTGCAACAGCTGTACTTGAAGTACAAAATGGGGTTCAAGCTATATATGGCGGTAAATCTGACTTATACAGCCAAGAGATTAATCAAATTTTGGGGCGAGAAGAATAAAAAATAAAAAAGAAGTTGGGTAAATATATCCAGCTTTTTTTTGGTTATGGGTTTGGTAATAGCTATCAATATTGATATAATATTCAGATAGAAATGTAATCGGTTAGTTGATGATGAACTAGCGGTTACGATGGGAGGAGAGAGGAAATGAAACGTTTAATTTCGGCTAGTGCCAGTGAAATCAACAAGATGGATGGTAGTCAATTGAAACAAGCAATTTTTGCCAGTGAAGGACGGACAATTGTTGCTGAAACCGTAGTGACATCGCCACCTTTGATTCAAGGGCTGTCAAACCCTGAAGTGATGGCGACGTTTGGTGCAGACATCATTGTCTTGAATGAGTTAGATGTCTTCAACCCAGAAATTCCAGGTCTGGAAGTATTTGCGGGGTCAAAAGAGATCATCCGTGAATTGAAGCGACTGATTGGTCGACCAATTGCCATTAATCTAGAACCTGTTGATGAGCGTCAAGATTTGCTTGAAACCCGTGTGAAATTGAATCCAGGACGTTTGGTTTCAAAAGAAAGTCTAGAAGCAGCGGACGAATTAGGGGTAGATATGATTCTACTGACGGGGAATCCAGCAACTGGTGTAACCATGTCGGCAATCCGTGAGGCTGTTAAGGTGACGAAAGCACATTTTTCAGGGTTAGTCCTTGCCGGTAAAATGCACGGTGCTGGGCTTACTGAAAGTATTGTGAATGAGGAAGCCTTACTTGGTTTTATGGATGAAGGTGCTGATGGGGTCTTGATTCCGGCTGTGAATACGGTGCCTGGGGTGAATGAACTTGAAAACCAGGTGGTCACGAAAGGTGTGCATGCACGCGGTGGATTGGTGATGGCGACGATTGGGACTAGTCAAGAGTCTGCCCAAGCTTCGGTGATCGAGGCGATAGGTTTATCTAATAAACGTGTTGGCGTAGACTGTCACCACATTGGTGATGGTGCCTACGGTCGGATGCCTGATCCAGAAAATATCACCGCTTTGAGTTTGGCGGTTAGAGGTAAGCGTCATACTTATTTCCGTATGGCACAGTCTATTAATCGTTAATTGATGATTTAAATCATAAGGGAGGATAAGATGAAAAATTATTTACAAAATCTAGGAAAATCTATTATGTTACCGGTATCTATTTTGCCGGTGGCATCATTATTAATGGGGATTGGCTACTGGATTGACCCAGCAGGACTTTCAGGAGCAGGCTCTAACCAAGCGGCGATATTCTTAATTCAAGCAGGGAATGCCATCATTAATAATTTGCCTATTCTATTTTCAGTTGGTATTGCTACAGGTTTATCAAAAGATGCTAATGGGGCTGCCGGGCTATCTGGTTTAGTAGGTTATCTGATTGTAACCAATCTATTATCTATAGACGGATTGAGTGTTTTACTAAATATGCCAGCTGACCAAGTACCAATGGCTTTTGACGCAACACAAAATGTCTTTATGGCCATTATTTCTGGTTCAGTATCGGCAGCCTTATATAACCGCTATTCAGGTACTAAATTGCCAACAGCGCTCGCATTCTTCTCAGGTAGACGGTTGATTCCAATCCTAACAGCAGGCGCTATGTTAATCATATCCTTACTGCTGTACTTCGTTTGGCCAGTAGCTTATAACGCTTTAGTAGCATTCGGTACTTTCATCTCAGGCCTTGGCGCGCTAGGTGCTGGTATTTACGGTTTCTTCAACAAATTACTGATTCCAACCGGTTTACACCATGCGCTAAACTCAGTATTCTGGTTTGACTTAATCGGTATTAATGATATTGGAAACTTCTGGGCATCTGAGGGGGTTAAAGGGGTTACTGGTATGTATCAAGCCGGCTTCTTCCCAATCATGATGTTTGGTTTACCTGGCGCAGCTTTGGCTATGTATAAGAATGCAGAATCTAAAGCTAAGAAAATTGCAGCTGGTACTATGATTGCTGGTGCTTTCGCTTCATTCTTTACAGGAATTACTGAACCACTAGAATTCTCATTTATGTTTGCAGCGCCAGGATTATACTTGGTTCACGCCTTCCTAACAGGGGTTTCAATGTTTGTCGCAGCAACCTTCCACTGGACCGCTGGATTTGGGTTCTCAGCAGGGTTAGTTGACTTTGCATTAAGCTTGAATGTGCCGATTGCTAACCAACCATTAATGCTGTTAGTTCTAGGTTTAGTGATGTTCGTGGTTTACTACCTTATCTTTGATTTTGCTATCCGTAAATTCGATTTTGCCACACCAGGACGTGGCGAGAATGCTGTAACTGAAGCTGCAATTACAGATTCTGAAGATGAAACCTCTTCTGGTAAAAAGACAACTGCATCTTCAACTAGCAACAGTAAATATGCGCAAATGGCCCATGTTATTTATGATGCTGTTGGCGGGCAAGATAACATTCGAAGCTACTACAACTGTGCAACACGATTGCGTTTTGAATTAGATGATGTTGACCAAGTCGATCAAGCAAGAATTAAAGGTCTTGGTGTACCTGGTGTTAATGTCTTAGACAAAAATCACTTGCATGTTATTGTCGGGACAGACGTTCAATTTGTTGCAGATGAAATGAAAAAAATTGAAGAGTAATTATTTTTGGAAAAGAAGTTGGGTAATTATATCCAGCTTCTTTTTTATGGGGAAAATGATCAAGCGAAAAATAAAATCTAAATAAGCGATCTTTAATAGGCTTTAGCAATTATGATAAGAAAATGAGATTTCTTTCATTTTTCTATACCAAAATGATTCAAAATATGGCAAACTATGATACAATTGGCAAGTGTAAACAAGCGTCAAGTAGTTAGAGACGTAAGAGAGGGAGTTACTATAAATGATCAAAAAAGTATTAGTTGCGAACCGTGGAGAAATCGCAATCCGTATTTTCCGAGCGTGTTTTGAACTAGGAATTAGTACAGTCGCAGTTTATTCACAAGAGGATGAAGGATCAGTTCACCGTTTCAAGGCGGATGAGTCTTATTTATTGTCTAAGGATAAAAAGGCTGTTGAAGCTTATTTAGATATCGAATCGATTATTCAAATTGCGAAAGATGTGAATGCTGACGCGATTCACCCTGGTTACGGCTTCCTGTCTGAAAATACTGAATTTGCGCGTCGTTGTGAGGAAGAGGGGATCAAGTTTATCGGTCCTTCACACGAAATTTTAGATATGTTCGGGGATAAAGTAAAAGCTCGTGAAGCAGCTAAGAAAGCGAATATTCCGTTGATTCCAGGTTCTGATGGACCAGTTGAAAGTCTTGAAGAAGTGGTTGAATTTGGTAAAACTGCTGGTTACCCAATTATCATCAAAGCTGCCTTAGGTGGTGGAGGACGTGGTATGCGTGTGGTACGTTCAGAAGATGAAGTAGCAGAACAATACCGTCTTGCGGTTTCTGAAGCGACTAAAGCTTTTGGTTCAGGTGAAGCCTACGTTGAGAAATACGTAGAAGGACCTAAACATATTGAAGTTCAAATCATGGCTGATGAGCAAGGAAACACTATGCATTTATGGGAACGTGACTGTTCAGTTCAACGTCGTCACCAAAAAGTGGTTGAGGTTGCGCCAACTGTAAACATGTCAATGGAACTACGTAACCGTATCTGTAATTCTGCCCGTGACTTCTTAGATTCAGTGGACTACGCTAATGCCGGAACTGTTGAGTTCTTGTTAGATGGCGATGACTTCTACTTTATCGAAGTAAACCCTCGTGTCCAAGTAGAACATACAATTACAGAGCAAATCACTGGTGTGGACATTGTCCAAACACAAATCCGTGTTGCAGCAGGTGAAAGCTTAAGTGAAATTGGTTTACCAGCACAAGAAGACTTACCATTAAATGGTTTTGCAATCCAATGTCGTGTAACTACAGAGGATCCAAATAACAATTTCTTCCCAGATACAGGTAAAATCAACACTTACCGTTCTCCAGGCGGTTTTGGTGTCCGTTTAGATGCGGGTAATGGTTTCCAAAATACGGTTGTTAGTCCGTACTTTGACTCAATGATCGCTAAGTTAATCACTTACGGTACAGATTTCGAAGATACGGTAGCAAAAACAGACCGTGCCTTAAGAGAGTATCGTGTGCGTGGTGTTAAGAACAATATTCCGTTCTTGCGTAACGTTGTAAACCATCCTGTTTTCCAAGAGGGTACTGCAAACACTGTATTCATCGACAATACACCTGAATTGTTCAACTTCCCTAAAGAACGAAACCGTGACCGAGGAAACAAAGTCTTACAATACATCGGGGACATTTCTGTAAATGGTTTCCCAGGTATTGAAAATGAAAAAGCAGAATTCTTAACGATTCCAACACCTAAGATTGAATTGGTGGACCGTAGTGGTTTATCTGCTAAACAAATTTTAGACCGTGATGGCGCAAAAGGTGTACAAGAATTTATTAAAAATTCAAATGACTTATTATTAACAGATACGACAATGCGCGATGCACACCAATCATTGATTGCGACTCGTATGCGTACGCGTGACATGGTGAAACCAGCTAAAGTTATGGAAGATGCTTTGCCAAACCTATTCTCTATGGAAGTTTGGGGTGGGGCGACATTTGATGCATCCTTCCGTTTCTTAACTGAAAACCCTTGGAGCCGTCTAGAGCAGTTGCGTGAAGCAATGCCAAATACCTTGCTACAAATGTTATTCCGTGGTTCAAATGCGGTAGGTTACACTTCATACCCAGATAATACTTTGAAAGCTTTCATTGACCAGGCTGCAGCTTCAGGAATTGACGTCTTCCGTGTGTTTGACTCATTAAACTGGACTAAACAAATTGAAAAACCAATTCAATATGTGAAAGATGCTGGTAAGATCGCTGAAGCGACAATGTGTTATACAGGTGATATCTTAAATCCAGAGCGTACTAAGTATTCTCTAGACTACTATGTAAATTTAGCCAAAGAGTTACAAGCTATGGGCGCAGATATTATTGCAGTCAAAGATATGGCGGGTTTATTAAAACCACAAGCTGCTTATGCTTTAATTTCAGAATTGAAAGACCATATCGATGTGCCAATTCATTTACACACGCATGATACAGCAGGTAACGGTATCTTAACTTACACTGAAGCATCACGTGCAGGTGTAGACATTGTGGATGTGGCAAGTTCTGCATTTGCTTCAACAACATCACAACCATCTATGCAATCACTATATTATGCGATGGAGTATAACGACCGTAAACCAAATATCCATGTACAAAATGCAGAGAAAATTAACCAATACTGGTTAGGTGTGCGTTCTTACTACGATGAATTCACTTCAGGTTTAGAGGGTCCAGAAACTGAAATCTACAGTACAGAGATGCCTGGTGGTCAATATACAAACTTACAACAACAAGCTAAATCTGTTGGTTTGGGTAGTCGTTGGGACGAAGTAAAACAAATGTATCATGATGTAAACTTCTTGTTTGGTGATATCGTTAAAGTTACCCCTTCATCTAAAGTTGTTGGTGATATGGCCTTATTTATGGTTCAAAATGACCTAACAATTGATAAATTCTTCGCAGAAGGGAAAAAATACGACTTCCCTCAATCTGTTATCGATTTATTTAAAGGTAAAATCGGTCAACCAGAAGGTGGATTCCCGCAAGATGTATCTGACATCATCTTAAAAGGTGAAGAGGCTTCAACTGATCGTCCAGGGGAACACTTAGCACCAATTGATTTTGAAGCTACTCGTCAAGAATTGATTGCTAAATTAGGTGATGAAGATGTAGACGACCAAGACGTCTTATCTTACATTATGTATCCTGATGTTTTTGTAGACTACCGTCATAAACTTGAACGTTATTCTGACGTTTCAATCATCCCAACACCAAGCTTCTTCTATGGTATGAAGACTGGTGAAACTGTGAATGTTGAAATTCAAAAGGGTAAAGTCTTATACATCCGCTTAATCCAAATTGGTGAGTTGGATGAAACTGGTCAACGGATTGTCTTCTTTGAATTAAACGGACAATCTCGTGAAATTATAGTACATGACGCCAATGCTAAAACAACGACTGCTGTTCGTCGTAAAGCTGATCACGGCAATACAAACCATATTGCAGCGACAATGCCTGGTACAATCCTTGATGTTCAGGTGCAACAAGGTGATGAAATTGAAGAAGGTCAATTACTGTTGATTTCTGAAGCCATGAAGATGGAGACTACTTTGAAAGCACCACGTAAGGCTGTTGTGAAAGAATTACTTGTTGCCAACGGCGACCAAGTAAATTCTGGTGACTTGCTATTAGTATTGGAATAAAATAAGAGGTAAGAATAGCGGGCCAGCAAGTTGAGGCCCGTTATTTTGCCATATAAAGGTTTAGGGGTTACGGACTTTGGAATTCCTGTTATAATGAAATTAAAGCGAGTGATTAAAGGAAGTCGATGATATGAGTATTTATGATGAAAGACAGTCACGGCAAGCGTTGATTGTGTGGATGTATTCTAATAAAAAGGTGAAACAGTTACAGAAGTACGGTTTCGTTTATTATGTCTCGCGGAAGATGAAGTATGCGGTTTTGTATACGGATGTGTCGGAAGCGGACCATATTCAAAAGAATCTTGAGAAGTTACATTTCGTGCGTCAGGTGGATGTGTCTCCTAGACAGGCGATGGCGACGGACTATGCGACGGCTTTTGATGCCTATGCGGCAGACTTGATGGCCAAGAAGGATTCGGATGATAAAGATCGTTTGAATGAACGGTATGCTTAATATATAATAAAATATATAGTGAATGAAAGTTTGAAGGGACCTTGGGATTGAATGTGCCCAGGGTTCTTTTTCAATAGTTGGAGGAGAGTCAGGATGGAGTTTGCACCATTTTTCTATTTGGAACTTAAAGAACATATTTTAGATGTGCCTTATACCTTGGCTAAGCGGCGAATTCGTGTCCTCTTACCTAAGGACTATGAAGAAAAGACAGATAAGCATTATCCCGTAGTTTATATGCATGACGGACAGAATGTGTTTCATTCCAAGGAAGCTTTTTCGAAACATTCTTGGAAAACAATTCACGCGGTCAAGCGGAATCCGGATTTACCAAGTATGATTATTGTCGGCATTGATAATGGTGAGGAGACACGGACCTTGGAATACCTACCGTGGACGGTTAAAGAAGCTTATGATTCAAGCCTATCTGGTCAAGGGGGACGGGGCGCTGAATTTTCTGAATTTGTGGTGACTATAGTCAAAGATTTTGTCGACAAACACTACCGGACTATACCGGACGCTGCCCACACGGCGATGATTGGGTCTTCCTTTGGGGCGACCATTTCCACGTATCTTGGCGCTGCCTATAAAGATCAAATTGGTCGTTTAGGGATTTTTTCTTTGACCAATTGGGCCGTTGCGCAAGATTTTGACCGGTTTATTGAACGGGTGAATTTGCCAAATGATCAACGGATTTATATCGAATGCGGGACTGAAGAAGGGGACGAGATAGATGAGATGATCATCGGTCCTTATACTGAACAGGCTTATATTACGGATGCCATTAAATATAGCCAACAGGTGATGCAGGCAGGTGTGGCGCCAGAAAATGTGTCCTTGAATATTTTCCATGGGGACGAACATTCAGAAAAATATTGGTCTAAACACCTACCAGATTGTCTACGATTTATTAGCCAAGGTTGGCCATTGTAAACTCTTATGAGTTGGTTAATATTTGATAAGTCTTCTAAAAGAATTTAAACTTATCATTTATATAAATGTAGATAAATAACAATTTTACAACTGAAAGTTTACTCTTTATGGCTTAATCGTATCTTAACGACTATGTCTTGGATAATATCTATTGTCAAAAAACGAATACTGTAAATATCAATACGAGGGTTTGCATGGACAATTTAGTTATTTAACTAAATCGACCATGTAAACCCTCTTTTTTTTGCGGATAATAATTCATTTTGAAAAAATGACTAAAATAAGAAATCTTAACTTTTTTATACTATGTTTATAAAATTGATGCGCATCAATTTTATATCTTTCAAAAATGAATACACTGTAGTTGTACAAAAGTATAGGAGGGGTTTATATGCAACAGATTATTTTGAAACATAAAAATCATATTACAGTTATCAGTGGTTTACTTATTATTATAGGTTTTATTGCACATTTCATTTTTACTAATACGGTTATCTTTAACAGTGCTTTTATCATTGCTTCCATATTGGGTGTTATGCCCATTGCAATACAGGCTTATCAGGCTATGAAAGTAAAAGTAGTGAGTATTGATGTTTTAGTAACGATAGCGGTTATTGGTGCTTTCTTTATCCAAAATTACGAAGAGTCAGCTATTGTTACTTTTTTATTTTTATTTGGCTCATATTTAGAGCAGCGTACACTTAAGCAAACACGATCTGCGATTAAAGAGTTGACAGAAATGGCTCCAGAGACTGCTTTTAAGCAATTGAACGAGGGGCAATTTGAAGAAGTAGATATTGATGAAGTAGAGGAAGGAGATATTCTTTTAGTAAAAACTGGGGCTAAGATTCCAGTAGATGGTAGGGTAACTACTGGAAAGGGACATGTAAATGAGGCTAATATCACTGGCGAATCTTTACCTCTAAAGAAAGAAAAAGGTGACGAAGTATTTGCCGGTACCATTATGGATAATGGGACTATTCAAATAGTCGCTGATAGAATTGGGGAGGATTCTACATTTGGTCGAATTATTGAATTAGTAGAAGAGGCACAAGATTCTAAATCGGAAGCTGAGCGATTTATTGACCAGTTCTCTCGTTGGTACACACCTGTAGTACTTTTCATTGGGTTATTAGTTTGGGTATTAACTAAAGATACGGCACTAGCAGTTACTGTATTAGTACTTGGTTGCCCAGGAGCCTTGGTCATTGGTGTACCGGTTTCAAATGTGGCGGGTATAGGAAATGGTGCAAAGAATGGTATTTTGTTTAAAGGTTCTGAAGTGATTAGTCATTTTGCGAATGTAGATACAGTCCTATTTGATAAAACAGGTACCTTAACTGAAGGAAAGCCTGAAGTGGGCGAATTTGTTTACTATGGAAATAATCAAGAGGAGGATTTGTCTCTACTATTCTCGGTTGAAAGGGAATCTGATCATCCCTTAGCAGACGCTATTACGAATAAGTTAGCGCAATATAAACTACGACCTGTAGAGCGTACACAGGTTATAAAAGGTGGGGGCATAATTGCTCACGTTGATGGACACGTCGTTGCAGTAGGGAATAAACACTTAATGGAACAAGAAAGGATATCACTATCTGCTGATGTGCTTAAAAAATTAGATACATTAGAAAGAGACGGTAGTTCAATTGTATTAACAGCAGTTGATCATCAGTTAATGATTTTAATGGGAATCCGTGACCAGGTTCGACCAGGTGTTAAACGAGACCTACAAAAATTAAAATCACTTGGTGTTAAAAATCTCATTGTATTATCAGGGGATAATCAAGGTACTGTTAATTTAGTTAAAAAGGAGCTAGGATTAACCGAGGCCCATGGCGATATGCTGCCTGAGGATAAGCAGTCATTTCTAAAAGAAAGACAGTCTACTGGTGAAATTGTTGCGTTTATTGGTGATGGTGTGAATGATAGCCCCTCTCTAGCTACTGCAGAAGTAGGGATAGCTATGGGAAATGGAACAGATGCAGCCATTGAAAGTTCAGATATTGTTTTGATGAATTCCAATTTTAATCGTCTCCCCCATGCTTTAGGCTTAGCTAAAGGGACATATGCGAATATGCGACAAAATATTCTTATTGCTGTTGGTGTGGTGATAATATTGCTCTTTAGTTTAATATTCAGTGAATGGATGTCTATGTCAATTGGTATGTTAGTTCACGAGGCAAGTATTTTGGTTGTTATTTTAAATGCAATGAGATTAAGAGGATATCAATTAAAATAATTGATCTGTATCAATTATTTTTAAAAAAATACCTTATATAATTTATTTAAAGGAGTGATAGATATGACTAAAGCAACATTAAAATTAGAAACATTAACTTGTCCATCATGTTTACAAAAAATTGAAAGTGGTTTAAAACAGACCGCTGGTGTAGAAAAGGATTCTGTAAAAGTGCTGTTCAATGCAAGTAAGGTAAAAGTGGATTTTGATGAAGAACAAGTCAATTTGAGTACAATTGAAAATGTTATTGAAAACTTAGGATATTCCGTTATTAGTTCAAAAGTGAAGGAAGGTATATAAAATGACAACAGTAAACGAAAGACAAGAAAAATTAGCTGCTGAACAAGCCTATAAAGAACACATTCACCATACCAAGATTAATGCTGCAGCTGTTACAGATCATGTACTGGCTAATATTCATACCTTACATGTAAAATTACATCAATATCACTGGTATGTAAAAGGGGCAAATTTCTATTCATTGCATGGGTTATTTGAAAAACTGTATAATGAGAATGAGACATGGTTTGATAAAATTGCAGAACGTTTACTAGCTTCAGGATTTAAGCCAGCATCAACAACTGCTGAATTTCAGGAATTTACAATAATTTCTGAAGATCCGTCTGAAAAATATTATTCTGCTGAAGAAATGGTCTTGCAGTTAGTAGAAGATTTTAGAACTAATCGTGAATTTACCGTTCGTGCATTGCGTTTAGCTCAAGAAGAAGCAGATGATGCGTTAGAGGATTTACTAATTAGTTATAAAGATTATTTAGATGTAAATATTTGGCAACTTCAAGCCTTTGTTAATAAGGATGCTTTACAAGACGATGATTATATAGATAACGATTAATTAGGAGGAAAGTTGTATGGCACACCATCATCACCATAGTCATGTAGATTGTATACGGTTAGTACCAATTTTTAACCATCTAAACGAAGAACAAATGAGTTTAATTGCACAATCAGCGCATGAAGTACATTATGCAAAGAATGCGTTGTTATTTGGAAATGGTGATAAAGATGACACATTATATATCGTAAATAATGGGCGTGTACGTATTTATAACTTAAATGAATCCGGTCGTGAACAAACGGTACGCATACTAAATCCTGGTGATTTTATGGGAGAAGTGGCTATTTTTCAAACTGACAGTTACCATTCTAATTATGCTGAAGCAATATCAGAAGTAAGCATATGCAGAATCCATAAAAAAGATATGGATAACTATCTAGACGCTTACCCAGAAATTATGAGACGAATACTTTCAGATGTTACGAAACGTTTACAGGTATCAGAAAAGCAAACGATGCAGGTTGGTATGGAGCAGGTAGAGTCTCGTATTATTAATTTTCTAGCAGAATATGTTGAAGATGAGGAAAATCATACTTATGTGACTTTACCAATGTCAAAAAAAGAACTAGCTTCTTATTTGGGTACAACGCCTGAAACAATAAGTCGGAAGTTCTCTTCGTTAGAGGATAAAGGTTTAATTAAACAACATACACATAAATATATTGAGATATTTGATCTAGATGAATTATTATTTGCATCGAGTTAAAGATATATAATTATGATATATAGCGTTGATGAATAATTTAAACTATTTATCAACGCTATTTTAAGTATGTAAACTTAATTCTTATTATTAATTTTAAAAAGTAAATTCAATGAAATAAGGAGGCTATGACAACAATGTCATGCCTCCTTATTTATAGTTATCGATTATCATAGATGAAAAATTCAAAAGGTTCAGTACTTTTTGAACCATCAAACGGTTCAAATAGACCGGGTTGATGATAAGTTATGTTACCTGCACGGTGCATTCCTTTGTGGTCATAGAAAGGATAATTACATGAAGAGTCAGTGAATAGGTAGTAATTTGCCACATTTTTAGCTTCAAAATAATCTTTAGCGGCTTGGAATAATTTGCTGCCGATTCCTAGACCTTGAAAATTTGGATCCATAATAAATAAAACGATGCGACCATCATAGGCGGTATTTGCTTGCGCTTTTTCTAGTAATTGTGCATCGTATTCACTTTCTATTTTCATCCGGTCATAAAAATAGTCGGCAATTTCCTGACCTTTTGCGTGGATAGTTGCAGCCGCATCAGCTGTTGACCGCATCAACATCCGTCCGTATTTAGGTTCTGAGTCAGCAGACGCTAAGATAACGCCAGCGATTTGTCCATCTACCTCAGCCACTGTTGCCATTGAGGCATCACTCAATGAGCTGTTTAAGTCTAAGTCAACGTAAGCGTCAGTTGCCTCCGGATATTCTTCATAGTCTGATTGAAACCAAGCGCCTCGGTTTAATGCGTGTAATGCTGGATAGTCTGCTGGTTGTGCAGATCTTAAAGTAACTTCTTGTGTCATAAAACACCTCCACTTTCCATTCTAACCGATGGGCATGTTCAGTTCAAATGATACAGGGTGCCCGTTAGGCGGGCCTTTAAAAAGGCGGATGAATGCGTTTTCCATAACTTAAATGCAATTGCTTTTGCACCAATTACCGCTTATAATGAATGAGAGATTCTAATCAAAAATTAATATGAAATACAAGGAAAAGACCCTGAGCGGAGGAACTTACATGAATTTTATTGTGACATCACCTTTTTATCCAGAGAACTTTCAATTATTTACTAACAGATTAAAACAGCAAGGGGTTAATGTGCTTGGGATTGGTCAAGAACCCTATGACCAATTGCCTCAATCTTTAAAAAATGATTTGACTGAATACTACAAAGTCAACGACTTAGAGAATACTGAAGAAGTCAAAAAAGCCGTTGCGTATTTATTTTTCAAGCACGGGAAAATTGACCGCATTGAGTCGCAAAATGAGCATTGGTTGAATTTGGAAGCTGAGATTCGTGAACAGTTTAATATTCCTGGCAACAAGCCAAAAGATTTGCGCAAGGTTAAATTTAAGTCTGAAATGAAGAAATTGTTTGCTAAGGCAGGAGTTCCAGCTGTCCCTGGTAAGATAGCCAATAAGAAGGGGACGGTTAATCGAATTGTAAAAGAATTGGGTCTACCCTTAGTGGCTAAACCCAATTCAGGTGTTGGTTCTTCAGGGACATACAAGTTAAAAGACCAAGAAGCAGTGGATAAATTTATTGCAGAGTGGGATGAGAAGGAGGCCTATTTCTTTGAGCCTTATATTGAAAATGCAAAATTACTATCTTATGACGGTTTAATCGACCAAAATGGTGAAATTGTCTTTGAAACAAGCTTGTATTACCGTGACCCAACTTTGGAGGTATTAAAGTACCAATTAGACTACGGCTACATTATTCAAAAGGAAATTCCTGAAAAATTACGGGCGTACGGTCAAGCTATCGTCAAACAATTCGGTATGAAGGAGCGGTTCTTCCATATTGAATTCTTTGAAAATGGGGACGACTACCTAGTGGTTGAATACAACAACCGAGTGGCCGGTGGTTATGCTATTGATATGTATAACTATGCCAACCATGTGGATTTATTCCGTCAATTTGCCCGCATTGTGGACGGTCAACCTTTTGAAACACCGACTGTACCTGCTCGTTATTGCGTGGCTATTACCCACCGTGATCAAAATACTTATGCCCACGATGAAGCGGCTTTACGCAGTCATTACGGCGACCGTTTTGTCTTCTCAAAACGTTTACCAGACGCTTTTGCGGCCTTACAAGGTAACCAATTCTATGGTATTTTAGCGGATACGGAAAATGAAATTGAAGAGATTTTTGATTACGTCCACCAACACAAAGAAAGCTAACCATTCGCTGATGTCCATTTTACCCATACTGGAGGAAAAATTATGAACGCAGAATTCTTACACCATTATTCAGGTCACTTAAATCAAGAAATGTACTTAAATCGCTACGGGCACGCAGGTATTCCGGTAGTGGTATTCCCGTCATCTGGTGGTTCTAAAGATGAGTTTGCGGACTTCGGCATGATTGAAGCCGCACATTATTTTATCGAAGAAGGAAAAGTCCAATTCTTCACCTTATCATCCCATGACCAAGAATCTTGGTTACACAAGGGCAAGTCCCAACATGACCGAGCTGAAGCCCACAATGCCTACGAACGTTATGTTATTGATGAAGCTATCCCATTCATCAAGCACTATACAGGTTGGTTTGACCCAATGATGACAACAGGTTGCTCAATGGGTGCTTACCATGCCCTGAATTTTCAATTGAAGCATCCGGATGTCTTTAATAAAACCCTTGCCTTATCAGGTGTTTACGACGCCCGTTACTTCGGTGGTGACTTCGGCGGTGACCTAGCCGTTTACTATAACTCTCCAGTGGACTATATTTGGACCTTAAACGATCCATGGTTTATCGACCACTTACGCCAAGCAGATATCATCGTTTGTACCGGTTTAGGTGACTGGGAGGCAGACGGTCTGCCCGGTTACTACAAGTTGCGTGAAGCTTTTGAGAACAAAAATATCCCAGCCTGGTTCGCAGAATGGGGGCCAGATGTGTCTCATGACTGGATTTGGTGGCGCCAGCAACTGCCGTATTTCCTAGGTTATATGGTGTAGAATCTTTTAAATATTGATTGGAAAAGGACGCCACGTGGTTAAGCAGGGCGTTCTTTTTTATGAGGTTCGGATCAGAAAAATGCTTAGCTTAATCTTGGGGATTCTTTTTTCAAAGGGTCACTTATAGGTGGGCGGTCTTTGATATGGTAAAATATAGACAAATTTTAAATCGTGGGGTGACAAGTCTATGCGCGTCATAGCTGGAAAATTTGGGAAACATCGTTTAAAGGCGGTGCCAGGGGATAATACCCGACCAACTACAGATAAAATCAAAGAATCATTATTTAATATTATCGGCCCTTATTTTGATGAGGACACAAGAGTTCTGGACTTCTATGCGGGGTCTGGGGCGCTTGGAATAGAAGCCATTTCAAGAGGGGCAGCAGTCGTTTACGGTTTTGAAAAGAACCGGCAAGCACAAGCGACGATTAAGGAAAACGTGGCGGCCGTGCGGATTGAGGACCAGTATGTTTTGAAGTCAGGGGACAACCGCAAAGCCATCCAACAATTACGTCAAGTAGATAAAGACCTGCAATTTGACTTGGTATTTTTGGATCCACCTTATAAAGGCCAACAATTAGAAGATGTGATCAACGGCTTTTTAGCAGATCATTGGCTGGCACCGGATGCCCGCTTAATTTGTGAATTAGACAAGCGAGACAAACTGCCGGAAGCCTTTGGACCACTCAAACAGATCAAAGATGTGACTTACGGAATCACTAGAATCCTGGTATATCAAATGGAGGAAGACTAGATGACAACAAAAGGAAGAGCCTTATACGCCGGGTCTTTTGACCCCTTAACAATGGGCCATGTGGACATGATTGAACGGGCAGCCAAGATGTTTGACTACGTCTATGTCGCTGTCGCAACAAATACCACCAAAACCTCTTTATTTACTGGCGAGGAGAAATTTGCTTTAGCTCAGGAAGCCACTAAACACCTAGATAATGTGGAAGTGATCTACTTAAAATCTGGCCTAACAGTGAATTTTGCTAGAGAATTGGACTGCGGTATTTTGATCCGCGGTTTGCGTAACGGCAGTGACTTCGAACAAGAAACCAACATCGCCTTAATGAACAAGCATCAAGCACCAGATATCGAGACCGTTCTCTTGTTATCAAGTGAGAAATATCGTTTTGTTTCAAGCTCTATTATTAAGGAAGTTGCGAAGTTTAACGGGGACGTGTCTGGCGTTGTGCCGCCAAATGTCAACGAAGCCATTAAAGCCAAATACGCTGAATTAAATGGTTAAATCTTTTGAAAGATGAGCCGACGCTTCTAACTGACCTTACCGTATATAATAGGTGAGGTGATCATAATGAATCAGTTGCGGGCGTGGCTAAGACAATTTCAGTTAGATATCAAAGAAATGAATATCCAACAAGTGTGGTCCTTGTATAGACCCTACTTGCTGGGTATTTTTGTCGTCTGTTTGACTGTGAGTGGACTAGGCATTTACGGACTTAGTCAGGTATTTCAAGGCAGACAAGGCCAAACTAATGCTTTAATGGTAGAGGCAGAAACGGACGAAGCAACATCTGACTCGTTAGCGCCAGAAGATGGTTTGTCTAAAAATACTGTCGTTTCATCAAGTGTGGTGAGTGGTATAGCAAGCGAAATCTCTAGAGAAGAAGCTAATGAAGAAGCTAATGAAGAATCCGAAACTAACGGTAATAGCGCACCCAATGAAACCTGGTATGTAGACATTAAAGGGGCTATCAAAGTTCCGCAAGTTGTCCCAGTGACCCCAGGTATGCGGGTTCATGATGTGGTTGAAATGGCGGGTGGGGTAACTGGAGAGGCTGACCAAAGTCAGGTGAATTTAGCTCAATTAGTGACTGATCAAATGGTGATTTATGTCCCTAAAGATGGTGAAGAGGTCAGCCCTTCAACTGAAGCATTAGTTGCTGATTCCCAGGTCACAGAAAGTGCTGTATCCGAGATTTCTGGGGACGCTACAAGTGACGGGGACCTGGTCAATATCAATACTGCAGATACTACAATGCTACAGACTTTATCTGGTATAGGGGAGAAACGGGCAGCTGATATCATTAATTACCGGGAGACGAACGGTCTATTTGAAACCGTCGATGACCTAGACCAAGTTTCAGGCATTGGGGAGAAAACGATGGAGAAGTTACGACCTTTAATCACGGTGAATTAAGATGCAATATAAGTTAGTCCTCCATAGTTTAGGAATACTCCTACTTGCCGTTGTAGCCCTGACCAATAGTCCTTGGGCCTGGCTTTGTTATGGCTTATTTATGGTCCGGGTGCTTGCTTTAAAAGAGGGTAAATTTCTGCTACAACTAGTGTTTGTACATTGTTTACTCGGTACTTATTTTTTATATCAAGATGCTGGCCGACACAGTGTCTTAACTGGGTCAGAAGAAGAATTGGTTATGGACGTGGCCATCACTGATGTAAAAGTTGAAGGTAACCTCTTGTCTTTTCAAGGGACTACGCGTTTAAACGGACAAAATGAAAAGGTGCAAGTATTTTATATGCTGGACGAACAAGTGGACCCAAAAGCTTGGTTAGACAAATACCAATCATTTCGGGCTGTAATCACGGGTACTTTGGAAATGGCCGATGAAAACCAAAATTTTCACCTGTTTAACTACCGGACTTATTTAAAACGGCAGGATATTTATTGGATTATGTCACCGGATGCAATTAACATTAATGGGGATTTGAATCACGGTCAATATTGGTTAGCCAACCAAAGACAAGCCATAATCAATTGGCTGGGGACCATTCAAAATCCGACCGTATCAGCTTATACTTTGTCTCTCTTTTTCAATGAAATGGATGCCCTTGAAGGGGAAGTGTTAGACGCTTATCAAGCGATTGGGCTGATACATTTGTTTTCGATTTCCGGTTTTCACGTCCAGTATTTCTTAACTTTCTTCAAGAAAATCCTTCTTCGATTAGGCATCACAGTAGAATCTTTTGATTATTTCGCCATTGCCATCCTACTCATATATACCGTCTTTTTAGGTTGGCCCTACGGCATGATTCGGTCCTTTGTAGCCTATACCTATAACGTCCTCCAGAAGCGGTGGGGCGGGCAACCTTCGTCACTCGTAGGCACTTCTTGGTCCATGATTTTACTCCTAATGATAGACCCACGCATTATCTTTACCCTGTCCTTTCAGTTGACCTATGCCTTGTCCTATACCATTTTATTTACCGGAAAATTTATCCAAGCCAAATGCCGGCACTCTCTACAAGTCGAAATCTGGCAAAGTTTCATCTGTAGTTTAGTCACCATTCCCTTTTTAACCATGACCTACTTTGAATTCTCCTGGATGTCCCTTATCTTAAATTACGGCTACTCCTGGCTATTCGCCACCTTTTTATTTCCCGGACTCCTTATGATTTTACTCATTCAAATCATCGGCTTAGGCCCTTATTTCACCTGGCTACAAGCTGGATTAGCCTATTTGATTGAGGGAAAAGAAATGTTAGCTCTATTCGCTGAAAAATGGACTTGGTTTCAGTGGGTGACGGGTAGGCCACAAATTGCTGTCTTGGTATTTTTTGTGGTCACTTTACTCATGTATCTAGCAGACCTTTCCAAAGCGAAAATCAGTAAAAGCTTGCACGGACTATTAGCGCTTAGCTTAGTTTTACTGTATTTGAACCCTTATTTACACAGATACGGGCAAGTAGCCATGCTGGCGATTGGGCAGGGGGATACCTTTTTCCTAGAAATGCCTTACCAAAGAAAGGTCTATTTAATCGATTTAGCGGGGAAAATCAACTTCACTACACTTTTAGCTGACCAAGATCCATCCAAATCATGGCAATTACGGGACAGTGAAAGTGTCGCTGAAAGGCAAATAATTCCAGCGCTTAAAGCAGCGGGGACAAGGACGATCGATGGGGTGTTTTTAACTCACGGAGACTTCGACCATATCGGATCATTTGGTGAAATTGCCAAGGCCTTTAAAATTGAAACCTTATATTTACCAATCGGAATGGACGCGGACACAGAATCCTTAACTACCTTGCAGGAAGCAATCGAGGCGGGGAAAAATCCTATAATGAAGATTATCTGGCTCAAATCTGGAGACCAGGTGGCCCTTGACCAAAAAACCAATTTACAGGTTTTAGCGCCGGATAAATCAGGTGCAGGAGAAAATGCGGATTCTTTAGTCTTATATGGTAGAATAGGACTTCATGACTTTCTATTTACAGGAGATATTGATGGGGCAGCTGAAAATGCGCTCCCGAGTCTACCGGTTGATATTTTAAAAGTGGCTCACCACGGATCAGACCATTCAACGCCAGCTGACTTTATCGAGAGGACTGACCCAAAAATCGCTTGGATTTCAGTGGGTAAGGACAACCGGTATGGCCATCCAGCTGACCGGGTGGTGGCTGATTTAGAAGCCAATCAAACAAAAATATACCGGACGGATACAATGGGTGCTGTCCACTATATTTATTGGCCCAAATCCGCTAAAATAGACAGTGTGCAATTAAATTAGGAGGTAGGTTATGGAATTACAAAAGGCATTACAGGCGCTAAATAACGGGCAAATTGACCCCATATATGTACTACAAGGCCCTGAAACCTACTTAATCAACCGGTTTTTAACGGCCATTGAAGGTCAGTACTTACAAGAAGACGCCAACGCCATGAATTACATGTCCTTTGATATGGAAGAAGATAGCTTGGCGGACGTCATGGTTGAAGCCAACACCATTTCATTTTTCAATGAACCAAGATTGATTTTAATGCGGCAACCAGCTTTTTTAACGGGGTCACAGAAGAAGAATGCCATCAAGCAGGATGACGCGTCCTTACTCGAATACCTGGACAATCCAGCTGATGATGTGGTTTTAGTCATTGTGGCTGATTACGAATCTTTAGATGGCCGGAAGAAAATTGTGAAACAACTCAAGAAGAAAGCTACATTTGTGGATACCTCTGTCATGGCCGAACCTCAAGTGAAGGACTATATGCAGCGGTACGTGGCTTCAGAAGGCGTCGATATGACCAGAGAAGCCATGGCCCTATTCTTGAAACGGACCAATTACCAGCTTACCCAGTCCATTCGTGAGATGGACAAGTTGATTTTATATGTAGGGGACGAGAAAAGGATCAACCAGCGAGATGTTGACTTGTTGGTGACACCGTCATTGGATGACAATATCTTCCATCTGACGGACCATATTATGCGTCAAGATTCAGCCGCTGCTTTAAGGTTATACCGCGAACTAATCGCACAGAAAAACCAACCCATCGCAATTCTTGGTTTACTCCAGTCAAACTTCCACTTGTATACGCAAATTATCCAATTGAAGAAAGCGGGTTACGACCAGGGATCAATGGCTGAAACGATTGGCGTTCATCCATACCGGATTAAAATGGCTGGCCAATCGATTCATCCTTATTCGCCGAATTTACTTATGGTAGGTTATATGAAGTTGATTGAATTAGACTTTGATATTAAACAGGGGAAAGTAGACCAGCATCTTGGGATTGAGTGGTTTATTTTAGACTTTTGTTCAGGTAAGGCAGCTAGTTAAGACATATATATGAGAAAAAACAGGCAACAAAAAAAAGCAGGAAAATGCGTACGTCATTTTCCTGCTTTTTATAATGATCGGTTTTGGTAACACCATTTACCAAGGTCGATTATGCTTTTTTAGCTAAGCGAGCTTTTTCACGAGCAGCTTTGTTAGCGTGGATTAATCCTTTGCTAGCAGCTTGATCTAACATTTTAGAAGCGTTACGGAATAACTCGTCTTTGTTGTCTGCGTTTTCTGCAGCAGCTTGTTCAAAACGTTTAACAGCTGTACGTACAGAAGCGATTTTCGCGCTGTTACGAGCGTTAGCAGTTTCGTTTTGACGAGCACGTTTGATTGCTGATTCAATATTTGGCATTAAAAACACCCACTTTCCTGTCAAAATTATAAAAGTGAACTTGTCACTAACAGACAATATTATACAGAAATAATAAGAGATAAGTCAAGGTAAATTTAATGAGTCTTATCTAACCTGTTATAAACAAGTGATAATGTCTTATGTATTCACAAGGGAAAATGTCTTGGACAGATCAAACTTGGTGGAAATAGCGAGCTAATAGATACCATCAAGAATATGACTTGTCTCTTGTAAAAGGATTTTGTTCAAAAATTTATTGGCATTGGGAAGGAAAAAAGGCTGGTGATTTTGAAAACTGATACCTGTTTCACTTGGGCCGTCAGCCAAGTCGCGAACCCCCTTTTTCCAAGTGTTAAGGTTTCGGCTTTAATCACTTAGATGGTATAATATTAGGGTATGTAATTGTGTATTTTAAAAGGAAGAGAGGTTCATGATGATAAACCAATTTGATTTAGTTTCGGAATATGAACCGAGTGGGGACCAACCGGAAGCCATCAGAAGAATTGTGGAACAAGTGGAGGCTGGCGATAAGGCGCAAGTTTTATTAGGTGGTACGGGGACTGGGAAGACTTTTACCATGGCAAATGTGATTGCGCAAACCAACCGACCGACTTTAGTATTAGCGCATAATAAGACACTTGCTGGGCAATTATATGGGGAATTAAAAGAGTTCTTCCCGAATAATGCGGTGGAATATTTTGTGTCTTACTATGACTACTACCAACCAGAAGCTTATGTGCCGTCGAGCGACTCCTATATTGAAAAATCTGCTTCAGTGAATGATGAGATTGATAAGTTGCGTCATTCGGCGACGTCTTCTATTTTGGAGCGACGAGATACGATTGTGGTGGCTTCTGTTTCTTGTATTTATGGGTTGGTAAACCCAGCTGAATACCGTGACCACGTGATTTCTGTTAGACAAGGACAGGAATTATCTCGTGATGCCTTTATGCGTCGCTTAGTTGAAAATCAATATGAACGAAATGATATCGACTTCCAGCGTGGGACTTTCCGTGTGCGCGGGGATATTGTGGATGTTTTCTTATCATCTCATGATTCTTCATCGATTCGGGTGGAGTTTTTTGGTGACGAAATTGACCGAATTCGAGAAGTGGATGCTTTAACAGGTGAAGTCCAGTCTGAAGTAGAACATTATCCCATTTATCCGGCGACTCACTTTGTGGTTGACCATGAACAAGTAGAGAAATCAGTTAAATCAATTGAGGCTGAATTAGAAGATCGTTTGAAAGAGTTGAATGATGAAGGGAAGTTGCTTGAAGCGCAACGTCTAGAACAACGTACCCGGTATGACATCGAAATGCTTCTTGAAATGGGTTACTGTAACGGGATCGAAAATTACTCGCGTCATATGGATGGACGTAAACCTGGGGAAGCACCATATACCTTGCTTGATTTCTTCCCAGAAGATTTCTTATTAATGGTGGATGAGTCACATATGACAATGCCACAGGTGCGCGGAATGTATAACGGAGATAAGGCTAGAAAACAAGTTTTAATTGACCATGGTTTCCGTTTACCGTCAGCCTTGGATAACCGACCATTAAAATTAGAAGAGTTTGAAGGAAAATTAAACCAGACACTATTCGTATCCGCAACACCAGCGGATTATGAAGTAGAAAAAGCAGGCGAAGATGACATTGTAGAACAAATCATTCGACCAACCGGCCTGCTTGATCCTACTGTGGAAGTTCGTCCAATTGAAGGTCAAATTGATGACATTATTAGTGAGATTAATGACCGAATTGAACGTGAAGAACGGGTATTTATCACCACTTTAACGAAACGAATGGCAGAAGACCTGACCGACTACTTGGAAGAAGTGGGCATTAAGGTGAAATATCTGCATTCTGATATCAAGACGTTAGAACGTACAGAAATTATTCGTGACTTACGTCTAGGTGTATTCGATGTATTGATTGGGATTAACTTATTGCGTGAGGGAATAGATGTACCTGAAGTATCCTTAGTCACGATATTAGATGCGGATAAGGAAGGATTCTTGCGTAATGAACGGTCGCTGATCCAAACTATTGGACGGGCAGCACGTAATCAAAATGGGCATGTAATTCTGTATGCAGATGGTATCACCGACTCTATGCGCCGGGCAATGGATGAAACGGCCCGTCGTCGTGCTATCCAACAAGCTTATAACAAGGAACATGGGATTGTACCGCAAACAATCAAGAAAGAAATTCGTGATGCTATTCGGATTACCCACGTGAATTCTGAAGAAATGAGTAATTCCTTAACAGAACAATTACGGGCTTTAAAACGGGATGACAGAGAACAAGCTTTACGGAATGTGGAATTAGAAATGAAACAAGCTGCTAAGGACTTAAACTTCGAAAAAGCGGCTGAATTGCGTGACATTATTATGGAATTAAAAGCAGAAATGAAGAAATAGCTATTACTTATCTTAACTATAAAGTAAGAGTAGCTTGCGTTCGATATTTCAGAAGATTTTTAATAACAAAAAAGGCATCGCTTTGTCGGCGGTGCCTTTTTCTTTGACTATTTTTCTTTTAAGTTATTATCCTTTACTTCATCTTCCAATGCTATTCTATCTGCTATAAAAAGGTTAAAGTAATTCAAGCAAAGGATTAACCAAGTAGCGCCTATAGACCAACCGGCGATAATATCAGATAGATAGTGGACGCCAAGGTATAAGCGAGATGCACTGATGGCAACCACCATGAAGATGGTAAAGCCAATTAAGTAGGGCATCATCTTTGGATACTTATCTTTAAAATAATACCAAGTTAAGAAAGCTAGGGTTCCCCATGCTAGTACTGCACCAGTTGCGTGTCCAGAAGGGAAGGAGTAGCCTCCTTGGTCAACAAGGTGCGGCACGTAGGAAGGGCGCGCCCTTTGAATAATATTTTTGATTAGCGCAACAACAGGGCCAGCGCCAACTAGAATAGTGAAAACTATCCACAGTAATATTTGCCATTTTCGACTAATATAGTAGAAAATACCAGCAATAATCAATGTGAGAGGAATGATTCCTTGGGCATTACCAATGAGGGTGAAAGATTGTACAAACGTTGTAAAAGGCGCTGGACCCCATTGATAGAGATGTTGGCCAATACTTTGGTCGATTACTGTCAAAAAATCAACGTCAATCATTGCTGTTAAACAGATTAAAATAAAGGGTATTGCGGTGATGGCGGATGCTATTAAATAAGGTTGAATTGGATCTTTTTTCATTGCTTGCCTCCATGTTGATATTAATCTTTATTGTATATATTGTATGAACATTTCGCAAGGGAATAAAGGCGGATGATTTTTTGGAGAATCCATTTGCATTATAAGTTGATTATGTGTATAATGTCAGATGACCGTTTACTTCGCGAGTTGAATCACCAACGCTTGTCGCAGTTTACGGCGAATATTATGAAAGAGGTGTTGTCACATGGCAATTTCAAAAGAACGTAAAAACGAATTAATCCAACAATTTGCACGTCACGAAGGAGATACTGGTAGCCCAGAGGTACAAATCGCTATCTTAACTGAAGATATCAACTCTCTTAACGAACATGCACGTACGCACAAAAAAGACCACCATTCTTACCGTGGTTTAATGAAAAAAGTTGGTCACCGTCGTAACTTGTTAGCTTACTTACGTAACAAAGATGTTCAACGTTACCGTGAATTAATCAAAGCATTAGGCTTACGTCGTTAATTCTTATAAATATGATCTTAAAGCGGGATACTTTTGTGTCTCGCTTTTGTTGATTTTTAACCCTTTTTATAGGAAAATAAACTAGTATGGAATAAAAGCGCCAACAGTTGTTCACTACTATGCAAATTTGTGAGTATCAAGGCTTGATCTTAGAAATTTGTTTAGTAGCAAACTTGTTGGCAGTATGCAAATAAAGGAGCATGTTAGAACATGGAAGAAAAGCAAGTGTTTAAAATGAATTGGGCCGGCCGCCCATTATCGATCGAATACGGTCAGGTAGCTAAACAAGCCAATGCAGCGGTATTGGTTCGTTACGGAGATACTGTCGTATTAACTGCCGTAGTAGGGGCAAAAGAAGCTAAGCCAGGACAAGACTTCTTCCCATTACAAGTAAACTATGAAGAAAAAATGTACTCAGTAGGGAAAATTCCTGGTGGTTACATTAAACGTGAAGGTCGCCCAAGCGAACATGCAACATTAACAGCACGTCTGATTGACCGTCCTATCCGTCCGATGTTTGATGAAGGGTTTACCAATGAAGTGCAAGTGATTAATACTGTTTTATCAGTAGATCCAGACTGTTCACCAGAAATGGCCGCAATGTTTGGTTCATCAGCAGCCTTAACAATCTCAGATATTCCTTTCGATGGTCCTATTGCAGGGGTAAATGTTGGTCGTGTAAATGGCGATTTGGTGATTAACCCAACTGTAGAACAACAAGCACAATCTGATTTAGAGTTAATTGTTGCTGGTTCTAAAGATGCCATCAACATGGTAGAGTCTTCAGCTGCAGAATTATCTGAAACAGAAATGCTTGAAGCCTTAATGTTTGGTCACACATCAATCCGTGAATTATGCTACTTCCAAGACGAAATCCGTGAAAAAGTTGGTCAAGAAAAAATGGACGTCCAATTAAATACACCGGACAATGTGTTGGTTGCTGAAGTAACAGCACAATACAATCAACAAATGGTTGAAGCAATCCAAACTTTTGACAAGTTGGAACGTGAAGAAAATATCGAAGCGGTTAAAGCAGCGATTATCGACCACTACAGCGAATTATATGCAGGACATGAAGATGTTGCGACATTAATGGACCAAGTGCGTCAAATCGCTCACCAATTAGAATATAAAGAAGTTCGTCGTTTAATTACTGACGATAAAGTTCGTCCTGATGGTCGTAAAATTGACGAAATTCGTCCTTTAGATTCAGAAGTTGGCTTATTACCACGTACACACGGTTCTGGTTTATTCACTCGTGGACAAACTCAAGCCTTATCAGTAGCGACATTAGCACCCTTATCTGAAGAACAACGTATTGATGGTTTATCAGGTGATGTTACCCAACGTTTCATGCACCACTACAACTTCCCTCAATACTCAGTAGGTTCAACCGGTCGTTACGGTTCACCTGGCCGTCGTGAAATTGGTCACGGTGCTTTAGGTTACCGCGCCTTAAACGAAGTATTGCCAAGTGAAGAAGACTTCCCGTATGCAATTCGTTTAGTTGCTGAAGTATTAGAATCTAACGGTTCATCATCACAAGCATCTATTTGTGCGGGTACTTTAGCCCTTATGGACGCAGGTGTGCCAATTAAAGCCCCAGTTGCTGGTATCGCTATGGGTCTAATCATGGATGAAGACGAAGAAAACTATACAGTCTTAACCGATATCCAAGGTCTAGAAGACCACTTAGGTGACATGGACTTTAAAGTAGCCGGTACAGAAAACGGTATTACGGCTTTACAAATGGATATCAAGATTAAAGGGATCACGGAACAAATTCTACGTGAAGCTTTAGACCAAGCGCATAAAGCGCGTGTTGAAATCTTAGGTCATTTAGCGACTGCAATTGACGCACCACGTGCTGAATTAAGTCCTTATGCACCAAAAATTGAGCAAATGCAAATTGATCCAGATGACATTAAAGTGGTTATCGGTAAAGGTGGGGATACCATCAACAAAATTATCGATGAAACAGGTGTTAAAATTGATATCGATCAAGAAGGTGGCGTGAATATCGCTTCAGATAATGCGGCAATGATCAAACGCGCGAAAGAAATTATTGCTGAATTGACCTTGAAAGTTCAAGCAGGTGAAGTGTATGAAGGAACTGTCAAACGCATTGAAAAATTTGGTGCCTTCGTTGAGATCGCTAAAGGTAAAGATGGTTTAGTGCATATTTCTCAACTGCAAGAAGAACGAACCAATAATGTGGAAGACGTAGTGTCAATGGACGAAAAAGTCCGCGTGAAAGTGACAGAAATCGACAACCGTGGTCGTATCAACTTGACAATGAAAGGTTTAGACGCCGAATAATATTCAGATATTTTATATAAGAGAGCATCCAGTTTTTTTACTGGGTGCCTTTTTTTATAGGGATGAAGAAAAATAGGTCCAGTATCATCAATAAACGTCATCAATTGAAATACCAAAAATTCGACTATTCAGGATGCCATTCAAACAAAATGAGGTTGATGTTGTGCTACATTTACATAGTTTAGAGAAAATTTTGATGTGCTAACGGTGTTGAATATTTATAGGGAAGTAATGAATTTGAAGAGATTAACTTCTAAGAAAAGTGAATAAATCAAAATACTGATACTTTTTCTATTCTCATGATATGGACTAAATAAGGGTGAAGACTATTAAATTGTTAATCGTGCAAACTGAAGAAGGGTAACAGATAATTTTTATATTAATTGAGTGTTTTCTCATTTTTATTTCATAATACTGTCATTTTCATTGAGAAAAAGGCTAAGCTCTGATAAAATGAAACAGCGAATACGAATACTATCGAATATAAATAAAAGGATGAATCAATTATGGCAAAAGAGTATAATGTAGCAATTGTCGGGGCAACAGGTGCAGTTGGGGAACAATTACGTCACTTAGTTGCAAAAGCAAATTTCCCAGTAAAAAATATTAAGTTATTAGCATCAGCGCGTTCAGCAGGTAAAGAATTACCGGTGGGCGATAAAAACTATGTTGTTGAAGAATTGACGAAGGATGCTTTTGAAGGTGTGGATATTGCCTTCTTCTCAGCTGGTGGAGACCGTACAGTCGAATTTAGCCAAGCAGCCATTGATGCTGGTGCAGTCGTCATTGATAATACATCTGCCTTCCGTATGGATGAAAATACGCCATTAGTAGTGCCAGAGGTAAACCCACAAGCATTGAAAAATCATAATGGCTTGATTGCTAACCCTAACTGTTCAACAATCCAAATGGTTGTGGCTTTAAATCCAATCCGTGATGCCTTTGGATTAGACCGTGTGATCGTGTCTACTTACCAAGCGGTATCAGGTGCAGGGGCGACAGCTATTGAAGAAATGCGTCAACAATATCGGGATATTGAAGCAGGTAATGATATTCAAACACCTGGCATCTTGCCAGTTGGTGGTGATGAGAAACATTATCAAATGGCTTACAACGTATTGCCGCAAATCGATAAATTCCAAGATAACCACTATACTTATGAAGAAATGAAAATGACCAATGAAACCAAAAAAATCTTAGGTGATGAGACGATTGGGGTATCAGCGACTTGTGTGCGTGTACCGGTTGTTTACGGTCACTCAGAGTCTGTTTACTTTGAAGTAGATAATGATGACGTGACACTTGAAGATATCCAAAATGTTTTACGAGATGCACCTGGTGTTGTATTGGAAGATGATATCAACCAACAACTTTACCCTCAAGCAGTAAATGCTGAGAAGAAAACGGAAACATTTGTTGGCCGTATCCGTAAAGATTTAGACTTCCCACGTGGATTCCATATGTGGGTTGTTTCTGACAATTTATGGAAGGGTGCCGCATTGAATTCAATTCAGATTGCAGAACAAATGGTAGCTGATAAATTAATCTAGTTTATGTTATACTTAAGCTAGCGATGTGCGGGCAATGTGGCGAAGCGTCATTGCACCGCACTTTTTTTGAGTAAAAAATATATCCGATCTGATTAACAATTTGCGTCAGCTTGGATACAGGCTGCACTAACTATTTAGCGTGCATCCAGACTTTATAAAAATAAACCCAATATATTAGGAGGCAATAATATGAGTGATATTAATATCATCGCTCTGGGTGGTGTCCGTGAAAACGGGAAAAACATGTACCTAGTCGAAGTTGACGAAGCAATCTATGTCTTAGACTGTGGTCTTGTATACCCACCAGATGAATTATTAGGAATCGATATGATGATTCCAGACTTTACATACTTAAAAGAAAACCAAGACCGTGTAGCAGGGGTATTTTTAACCCACGGCCATGCGGATGCTATTGGTGCTTTACCGTATTTATTAAAAGATATTCAAGTACCCGTATTTGGTACAGAATTAACGATTGAATTAGCGAAAATTCAAACGAAGAAAATTGGCTTGAAGAATTATCAAGACTTCCATATTATTTCAGAAGATAATGAAATTGATTTTGGTAATGTCGTGATCAAATTCTTTAAAACTACCCACTCTGTACCTGAATCAGTAGGGATTGAAGTCTCTACACCAGAAGGTTCAATCGTTTATACAGGTGACTTCAAGTTTGATATGACAGTTTCAGATTCATATAAAACAGACTTTTCTCGTATTGTTGAAATTGGTCGTGACGGTGTATTCGCCTTACTATCAGATTCCAATGCAGCAGAAAATATGAGACCCAACGCCACTGAAATTGAAATTGAACAAGGTTTGTTGAAGGAAGTGCGTAATGCTAAAGGTCGTGTTATCGTTGCGGCGGTGGCTTCAAACTTAATGCGTATTCAACAAGTTTTAGATGTTGCAAGTAAACTGGGGCGTCGTGTTTTCTTAGATGATACTGAATTGGAAGAAATTATTGACGTAGCTATTCGCTTAGGCAAACTATCGATTCCGTCAAAAGACTTGATTGCCAACTTGAAAGACCTTGGCCGTTTTGAAGATCATGAAATTATTTTCCTAGAAACTGGAAAATCAGGTGAACCGTTAACAACCTTACAAAAAATGGCCTCAAGTCGCCACACAAATGTATCCATTACAGATGGTGATAAGGTCATTATTGTGACAACACCTTCTTATGATATGGAAAAAGTGGTAGCAGAAACGAAAAACGATGTTTACCGTGCAGGCGGTGAAGTGGTTGAATTAGCTCAGGCGTATGCGTCAAGTGGTCATGCAAGTCCAAAAGACTTACAATTAATGATCAGCTTATTGAAACCTAAATATGTGGTCCCAATTTCAGGTGAATACCGTCTAATGTCTGCCCACAAACACTTGGCAACAGAGGTAGGTATTCCAGAAGAGAATGTCTTCTTATTAGACAAAGGGGATATCTTGACCTATAAAGATGGCAATATCCATATCGGTGGTGCCGTACCAGCTTCAAACGTATTGATTGATGGATCAGGTGTTGGAGATATTGGCAATATTGTTCTTCGCGACCGCCGTATCTTATCTGAAGATGGTATTTTCTTAGTTGTCCTAACTATTTCGCGTCGTCTAGGTAAAATCTTATCTGGTCCAGAAATTATTTCTCGTGGTTTCATCTATATGAAGGCTTCTGAAACCTTATTAGATGAAGCAAAAGACGTTGTCGTTGAAGTGACTGAGGAAAATCTTAAAGACAAGAACTTTGAATGGTCTAAATTAAAAGGTGACATCCGTGATGCGCTAAGTAAGAAATTATATAGTGAAACTCAACGCCGTCCGATGATTTTACCAGTCATTATGGAAGCTTCAAACTACCATCCTGACAAAAAAGATAAGAAAAAAGGGAAACAAAACTAAGGGGGTCCGGCATGAACGCGTCACAAAAATTAGTAGTCTGGGTTGAAGGATTATTATTTGTCATCCTGGCTTTATTAATTGAAAGTATCTTCCCAGTAACCATTACAAGTTACAATATTACCGTAGCGATTTCATTAACCCTATTGGTTTTCTATTCATATAGAAGAGGATCAACAGCAGGCTTTATCGCTGGTGCAGTACTTGGAGCAGTAGTGGGGTATTTACAAGTAGAGAATGTACAAACAGAGTGGATGGTGCTAGTGGCTAGTGCAATCCAAACAGCTATGGTTGGGTTATCAGGTAAATTTGCCCGAAACTTACAGCGGACTTTATTTAACCGCCGTATGTCTAGTGTATACCTAAACCTAATTACCGGGACAGTTATGACTTTTGCCGCATTCTTCATCCTAAAATTTATCTTTAATCAATATGTGCTAAATGTTGGTCAAGTGGCTGACGGTACATATGCGATGAGTATGTTATGGTCATTCTTGGCTAACTTAGCCTTAGCCTTAGTCATCCTAGTAATTATCTTAAACATTTCATCGAAATATTGGATTCCAAAGAATACGCCATATATTTCGCGCAAAGAACGTTCGCGTTTATTGAATGACTAACTCGTTCATCATATCTTGTAACAATAAATAGTAAGTAAGAGCAAACAACTAGTCCTTGGCATTTTCAATCGACCATTTTGTTTGCTCTTTTACTTTTAAAAAGGGGAAAACATGGGTTTATATATTTTTTATGGGATTTTAATTCTTTTAGTGTTAAATACCATCGCCGCAGTTATTACCGTCCTTAGACAAGATCGTCCTGTGGCGACTATTTGGGCTTGGTTATTGGTGCTAATATTATTACCAGGTATTGGTTTTATTATTTATTATTTTGTTGGTCGAAAGATTTCCGACCAAAATATCTTTAGGATTCGTAACCAAGAAATTTATGGTTTAAATGGTCTAAAAGAAAAGTATTTAAATAAAGATGGTAAACAGAAAAATGTTGACCATTATCCGCGTGGTATTCAAAAAATGATGCGTGTCTTGTTTAAGAGTGACTATTCAATCTTGACTGAAAACAATCATGTCGAAATCTTTATTTCAGGCCAAGAAAAAATGAACCGACTAGTTGCGGATATCTATGCCGCAACAGATTCAGTGCATGTCCAATACTACATCTTTACTGATGATGAAGTGGGTATGCGGGTAGTAGAAGCCTTAATTGACCGGGCCGAAGCGGGATTAGAGGTCAAATTGATGG
Source organism: Aerococcus urinaeequi (assembly GCF_001543205.1). Taxonomy (NCBI): domain Bacteria; kingdom Bacillati; phylum Bacillota; class Bacilli; order Lactobacillales; family Aerococcaceae; genus Aerococcus; species Aerococcus urinaeequi. Next base: position 408,095 of record NZ_CP014162.1, on the reverse strand, counting down.
CTGACGCAGTGGGAAGTCGTTTATTGAGTAAAGATTCTGTTAAAAGAATGGAAGAAGCAGGGGTACAGTTTGAAAGTTTCTTCTCAAAAAGTCCCTTCTTTATTTTTAATTTTCGCCTAAATTGGCGTAATCACCGTAAGATTGTTGTAATCGATGGTTTAGTTGGTTATGTTGGTGGGTTTAATGTTGCCAAAGAATATGTTGGTAGAGGACCTTTAGGTTATTGGCGTGATACCCATTTTCGGATTACAGGAGATGCCGTCAAAACCTTACAAAGCCGTTTTATGGTAGACTGGTTTGCTTCTAAGAAAGCTAAACCAAGTGATTTTGACCATGAATATTTCCCAGACCCAGAAGTAAATGGTGAAACAGCCATGCAAATTGTTTCATCTGGACCAGATGAAGAGTCAGACCAAATAAAAATGGGTTACCTGCAGATGATTAATATTGCAGAAGAGTATATTTATATTCAAACGCCTTACTTTATTCCAGACGAAGCCGTCTTTGAAGCAGTTGAGATGGCAGCCTTATCAGGTGTGGAAGTCCACATCATGATTCCATCAAAACCTGACCACCCATTAGTATATCGAGCAACTGAATACTATGTAAAATCCTTACTGCCAGCTGGTGTTCACGTACATAAATACCGTGAAGATGGGTTCTTACATGCCAAAACAGTATGCGTAGATGGTCATGTTGCCAGCGTTGGGACTGCTAACTTTGACATTCGAAGCTTCGCTTTGAACTTTGAAATCAATGCCTTTGTGTATGACCGCAAAGTCGTTACCCAATTAGAAGGAATCTTCAAAAATGATTTAAAAGAATCAACTCAAGTCGACATGGACCATTTCGAAAACCAAACAAAATGGAAGAAATTCCGTCAAGGGTTCTCGAGATTGTTCTCACCAGTTTTATAATAGGCAAAAGAAAAAAACCAGCTATCTGATTAGCTGGTTTTTGCGGTGTTATGGAATTGTTGGTGATAACGATGATTAATTTAATCGGCGTAAACTGAACGAACAGCCATGATTTCATCGACTTTGATGATGCGCATAACATCATTATCAACATCTTCAAATAGGATAATGTCTTTATCTGTATATTTTGACCGGAAGATACCAAATAAAATATCTTTGGTGTTCATAGAACCGATTTGACGAGTAACGGTAATATATAGGGGTTCACCTAATTCGTTTGAATAGTTAATGTGTTTGATTATGTCTTTGATTGGCATAATAGTTGTCAATACGTTGCTTTCCTTTTTCGCTTTGCGCTCTTCACTATTGAAAGAAAGGATATTTGACTGGCTAGATTGTTCAGCTTCAAGCAACATTGGATCAACTGGGATGAATAGATTACGGATTGATTGATAAGATAATGGGTTTTGCATGATAAGCCTCCTTATATTGAACAGTGGTCAGAACGATGGGTACGTAGTAACGTAACTTGATTTAGCAAACGTTTGTTCGCTTTACAATTTATATTATAAAGAACGTCCGTTCGGTATGCAAGTCTTTTTGCGAACATCTGTTCACTTTTTTACTCAGAAGCTTAAATATGGTATGATTCTAATTGAAAATTAATCCGAACATTAAAGAAAATCTTCAGGTCTTTGAGAAAAATATTTAAATTTGTGGTACTATTAATGCTATATAAAAATGTGAAGGGTGAAAGGTGTTCTATGAAATCGAAAGGACTATTAGTTGTATTATCCGGTCCCTCTGGAGTGGGGAAGGGAACAGTGCGACAAGCGCTGTTCGAGACTGATACAAATCATGATCAGTTTTATTATTCAGTTTCTGCAACAACCCGACAACCACGTCCGGGCGAAGTAGATGGTAAAGACTACTTCTTTGTATCACGCGACAAATTCGAAGGTATGATTGAAGACGAACGTTTGTTGGAGTATGCTGAATATGTAGGCAACTACTATGGAACACCCCTTCAATACGTTGAAGAAATGACAGAACAAGGTAAGGATGTTTTCCTTGAAATAGAGGTTCAAGGTGCATTGCAGGTTAAGCGACGTATGCCAGATGGTGTATTCATTTTTCTTGCACCACCGACTATGCATGAGTTAGAATCTAGAATAGTTAACCGTGGTACCGACGCCCCAGAAGTCATTGAGAAACGGATGCATCAAGCACGAGAAGAGTTACAATTGGTTACGCAATACGACTATGTTGTTGAAAATGACAATGTAGACTCAGCAGTTGAACGTATTCAAACCATCATAAATGCTGAGCATTTAAAGACAGACCGCTTTATCGACGATATTGTAGAAAATTACTTAAAGGAAGGCGACGAATAATAATGATTATCTATCCATCAATTGACAAATTATTAGACCGCATCGATTCAAAATACTCACTAGTATCCATTGCTGCAAAACGCGCAACTGAATTACAGGTTGAGAAGAATCCGATGTTAAATGAATACCAATCACCTAAATATGTAGGACAAGCTTTAGAAGAAATCGCTTCTAATGACTTAGTGATTGATCCAGACTCATTATCGCAAAGCTAATTATCATTTTTAGAAAAATATAAACTTCATTAAGCCAAGTAGCTTTCCGTTGCTTGGTTTTTTTGCTAATTCAATCTAGATATGTGAGGTGACTTAGCTAATGAAATACGCAAAAAAAGAGGTGTACCATCAAAACGGTCATACCTCTTATCATCAATTGAATATTATTTTTCAGAGACTAATTTGCCTTGAACATATACTTGTTGGATATTGGCTTGGTTAGCTAGGTATAGGATCTTTTCAAACGTTTGTCCTAGGTCTTCAAAGACACCAAATCCTTGGATACGATTATCCTTGGCTGTGGTATCAATTACTTGGAAATCAGCAGCATAGCCTTCTTTGATTAAACCAATTGGTAAGTCAAGGGCTTCACCACCACCAAGTGTAGCAAGAGAAAAGGCTTCTACAACAGAAATGCGAGAATCTGGCACACCGCGTTTGGCTTGCGGTAAATGGGTATTAACACCGTCTTCTAATTGACGTGAGCTCATCACGGCTTGTTTAATCCCGTCATATAGAGACGGTGAGAAGCCACCGGAAATATCTGTTCCTAAGCCAACTTGTACGTCTAATTCTTTTAGGTGTTTAATGGGAATAATACTATTAGCAAAATAAACGTTAGAAATAGGGCAGTGGGCAACCGCTGTTTGGTTTTCTGCAAAAATCGCAGCATCATCGTCATTGATAAAGTTAGAGTGGGCCATAACTGATTTTTTACCGAATAAACCAAAGTCTCTAAGCGCTTCTGTGTCAGTTTTACCGAAGCGTTTATAAGTAAAATCATGTTCCCATTGGCCTTCACTACAATGAGTGTGGACGTGGGTGTCGTATTTTTGAGCTAGTGCCCCTAAACCAGCTAAGGCCTCGTCAGTACAAGAGGGGGCAAAGCGGGGCATGACAACAGGGTAGACGCCTTGAATGACGTCCTTACCATAGGCACGCACTTCTTGGATAAATTCTTCAGTTTCTTGTAGGGCAATCTCAGTTGAGGCATCTCGGTAAAAGTCAGGGTTACCTTGTGGGTCATCCATAACTACTTTACCAACTAAGGCGCGTTGACCTTTTTCTGCAGCAATCTTAACCAATTCAAATGACGATTCTTTGTGAATAGTCCCGAAATAAAGGGCAGTAGTGGTGCCACGAGCGAGTAAGGTCGCCACTAAGTCTGTGTAAACTTCTATCGCGAAGTCAATGTCTTTATATTTAGCCTCTAGTGGAAAAGTGTGTTCATTTAACCAAACATCCAAGGGGGCGTCTAAAGCAATCCCTGCTTGAGGCCACTGGGGTGCGTGGATATGGGTGTCGATAAAGCCAGGTAATAAATATTGGCCGTCTGTTAGACGAATTAAAGTGCCACGTTCTTCAAATAAGGCGATTAGCGGTTGGTAGTCACCGTCATCTTGAGGGACAATTCGGTCGATGACCCCATCTTGGTTGATGGTTATCAGTGCGTCTTCTTGGTATGTCAGTTGACCATGTTCTGGCGTATGAAAATAAGTGGCTAAAATGGCTTTTTCTAATCCAATCATATTGTGCTCCCTTTAAATAAAAATATTTCCTTCTTTCTCATTTTAAGATAAATTAACGAACAAGTAAATAGATTTAAGGTTAAATGTTCGCAAATGAACTACGATATTTCAAAATATTTAGGGTTGACTTGTAAATAGTACGAATTAACGAACAAATATACAAAGCAAAAGCGAAAATGTATGCCACAGGCAATTAATGTTAAATTCTAACCAATTACTATACAATAGGTAGATGAATACGATGAAGGAGGCGACTGGAATGGTTGAGGCAAATGTTATAGAAGTGATCGTGGACGTCCCCACCATGCAGACGGACCATCCTTTTGAATACCAAATCCCTGAAGAAATGGTGAATATTATTCAACCAGGCATGCGGGTACAAGTCCCATTTGGCAGTCGTAACCTCTTGGGTTATGTCATTTCACCAGTTAAAACCGAGGCTGATTTTGAAGGCGAATTGAAGCCGCTTACCGCACTTTTAGATGACGAACCAGTATTAAGTGAAGAGATGTTGCAATTAGGTAAGGATATGGCCAAGCAAAACTTTTGTTTCTTAGTTGAAGCCTACCATACCATGCTGCCTAACTTGCTCAAGGTAAATTATGAAAAGTTCTTCCTGCCAACCCCTGAAATTTTCTATCTGGACCATCAGCAATACTTTGATGACCTCAGTGAAATCGCCTGGTCTGAAGCCGAAAAAAGGGGAATTCTCACCGAGTTGATAGCCCTTAAAAACAAAGGTCACCTGTCCATAGACTATCGGGTAGAAGACCGTAAACGCTATAAAACGGAAAAATGGGTACAACCACTGATGGACTTTGACCAACTAGAGGAAGAAGTCACCAGCATTCGAAAAACAGCTAAGAAGCAACTTGCCTTGGTGGAAGTGTTAATGGAGCTGGACGGTAAGAAAGTACCTGCTAAATACCTGAGGGACGAGTTTGACCTCCACACAGCTACGCTTAAATCAGGGGCAGAAAAAGGTTGGTTAAAACTTTACGACCAACAAGTTAACCGTGATCCCTATGCAGATATTGCGATTGAAAAATCAGAAAAGTTATCCTTACAAGCCCAACAAGAAGCTGCCTTTAATGCTGTAAAAGAAGCCATGGATAAACAAGAAGACCGGGTATTCTTACTGCAAGGGGTAACAGGGTCAGGGAAGACTGAGGTCTACCTGCAACTGATTCAAGAAGCCTTAGATAAAGATAAAGAGGCTATTTTACTAGTGCCAGAAATTTCCTTAACCCCGCAAATGGTCAACCGGTTGAAAAGTCGCTTTGGGAACCAAGTAGCGGTCTTGCATAGTCAATTATCAACAGGGGAACACTTTGATGAGTGGCGCAAATTAAAAAAAGGTCAAGCTAGAATCGCCGTTGGAGCTCGGTCATCTATATTTGCACCATTAGACAATATCGGTTTGATTATTTTAGATGAAGAACATGAATCTACCTACAAACAGTCAGATAATCCTCGTTATCATGCAAGGGAAGTGGCAAAATGGCGGGCAGCTTACCACCATTCGCCAGTTATCCTAGGGTCAGCAACCCCTAGTCTAGAATCTAGAGCACGAGCCCAAAATGGGGTTTATCAACTACTTGAAATGCCGGAACGGTCAAATCAAAAGCCACTACCGCCTGTTGAAATTATTGATATGCGTGAAGAATTTAAACATAAAAATTACTATCAATTCTCACGGCAATTACGTGACCAAATGCAGGCTACAATGGACCGAGGCGAACAGGTTGCTTTGATGTTAAACCGTCGTGGTTTCGCCAATTTCATGCAATGCCGAGACTGCGGTTATACCTTTCAATGTCCAAATTGTGATGTATCACTGACTTACCATTATCATGACAAACAGTTGCAGTGTCACTATTGTGGCTATAACGAGGCCAGGCCGCAACGTTGTCCAGATTGTGGTCAAACCCACTTACGTGAATTTGGTACGGGGACAGAAAAGGTGGAACAAGAAATTAATGAGCTGTTCCCGAATAAAACCGTGGCTCGGATGGATATGGATACCACCCGGCGTAAAGGGAGTCATGAACGGATATTAAAGCAAATTGCTGATAAAAAAGCAGATATTTTACTAGGTACCCAGATGATTGCCAAGGGGCTGGATTTTCCAAATATCACTTTAGTAGGGATTATCAATGCAGATACCACACTCTATCTGCCAGATTTTAGGGCAGCTGAACGAACTTTCCAGCTCTTGACCCAGATGTCAGGACGGGCAGGCCGCGGGGATCTGGACGGGCAAGTCTTCATTCAAACTTATAATCCTGACCATTATGCCTTAACCTTGGCTAAAGATCATGATTATGACCGTTTCTATCAAACGGAAATGCAATACCGGAAACTCAACCAGTATTCGCCGTATTATTTTACCGTTCGGTTTACCATTTCTAATTTTGACGACCATACAACGCAAGCGACGGCTGCTAAGGTGGCTGCAATTTTACAGCGGGCCGATATTCAAGCAACTAAGGTGATTGGTCCCGCTCAGTCGACCATTTCCAGAATTAATAATCAATACTATTACCAACTCTTGTACCAGCACCGAGGCAACCAGGCCATCCAAGCAGTTTTGCAAGAAATTCAAGAAAAGGCCCAAGATTGGTCAAAAGACAAAATTTACGTATCCATCGACGTAGACCCACAAACCTTCATGTAAAAATGGCTAGTAATTTCAAGCTAAATCTGACACTGATCGGAGTAAATCTCAGATTGAAATAATGGTATAATAGGAAGAAAGCACAGGATTTATTTAAAGGAGACACATTTGAAAAGAATTGTATTTATGGGGACACCCGCATTTTCAGTGAATATATTAGAAGCACTAGTCGAAAAAAGTGACGAATATGAAGTGGCTGCGGTTGTGACGCAACCAGACCGTCCAGTAGGGCGCAAACGGAAATTAACACCATCACCAGTGAAAGAAGCGGCTTTAAAACACGATATTCCAGTTTACCAACCGGAAAAAATCGGCCGGGACCAAGAAATCAAAGACTTATTAGCTGAGGACATTGATTTAATCGTCACTGCAGCCTTTGGTCAATTCTTACCGACGAGTATATTAGAGGCGCCAAAAGAAGGGGCAGTCAACGTCCACGCGTCATTACTACCGAAATACCGCGGGGGCGCGCCAGTGCACTATGCTATATGGAATGGTGATAAGGAAACAGGCGTGACCATCATGCGAATGGTGAAAAAAATGGACGCAGGGGACATTTTAACCCAAGTGGTAGTCCCAATTGAAAGTGACGATACCGTTGCCACTATGTTCGACAAACTATCCGTTGCAGGGACTGACTTGTTGATGGATACTTTGCCAAAATTATTCGCGGGCGAAATTACACCGACAGCTCAAATTGAGGAAGAAGCGACATTTTCCCCAAATATTACCAGCCAACAAGAACAAATTGATTGGCGTAAAGAAGCACAGCAAATTGACAACCAAGTCCGGGCCTTTAATTCTTGGCCAGTTGCCCATACAAAAGTGGATGGTCAACGGTGGAAAATTTGGCAGGTAGCACCAGTCAAAGAAGAATCGACTGACGAAAAACCAGGCACAATTGTCAAAATTCAAAAGAAACCGGCTCAATTATGGGTAGCAACAGGGAATAAAACCGTTCTAGATATTGAACAATTACAACCAGCAGGTAAGAAAAAAATGGACGTTGCAGCCTTCATTAACGGTGGGGCCGGTAACTTAGCGGTCGGCGATAGCTTTGACCAAGTGGAGGACGATGTAGATGGAGAATAATCAAGTAGAACCAGGGTCAAATGCCCGTAACGGCGGTCATAGTGGGGGCTACCAAACACCTCTAAAATTATCTGCTCGTTTTCAAGCGATGGAGTCAGTTAATCAAATTATCCGCCACAACCACTTCATCAACCAAGAAGTTAACCGGGTGTTAACTGAAGAAGCTGTGGCCGAAGCAGACCGTAACCTCTATACTAACCTGGTTTATGGGTCTGTTCAAAACTACTATACATTGGACGCTTTTGTCCGTGATTTTGTAGCCAAGCCCAATAAAGTGAAATCATGGGTCTGGTCTTTACTCATTGTTTCGGCCTACCAAATGTATTATTTAGATAATATTCCAAATTATGCGGTTGTTGATGAAGCAGTCAGAATTGTCCGCAAACGAGGCAATCAGACCTTGGCTAAATTCGCTAACGGGGTCTTACGGAATTTCACCAGACGTTATGAAACAATGGCCGATTTTATCCAAACCAAAGAAAATCCAAGAGAGAAGTTAACCCTAGAGGCCTCATTACCCCCTGTATGGGTAGATTATTTTGTGGACCGTTTTGGTTTAGACGAAGCCGAAAAATTGGCTAATTCACTCAATCAAACGCCTTTTATTACGGTACGTGCCAACAATAAATTTAATAACCTAAACACAGAAAAAATGACCGAATATCAAGAGATATTAGAAGCAGAAGGTTTTACAGTAGCGCCTAGTCCTTTGTCACCATTTGCCTTACGGGTAACTAAGGGGAATCCAGCCCATTCATCCTTATTTATGAACGGGGAAATTACCATTCAAGATGAATCAGCACTTCTAGCTGTAGAGGCTTTAAACCCGAAACCAGGGGAAACGGTTCTTGACGCTTGTGCCGCACCGGGTGGAAAAACTGTGCAAATCGCTGAAGCAGTTGGCCGAACTGGGCATGTGATTGCCTGTGATATAGCAGAAAATAAATTACCTTTGATTCAAGAAAATGTGGACCGGATGCAGGTAGCTGACCACGTGGAAATTCTCCATCAAGACGCGACTACCTTGTTAGACCGTTTTGGAGAAAATGGCAGCGAACCGACAAGCTTTGATAAGATTTTAGTCGACGCACCATGTTCAGGTGTGGGCCTATTCCGCCGTAAACCAGATACTAAATACCACAAAACGTTGCAAGATTTGGATGCCTTACATGACATTCAAGTAACAATTATGAACCAAGCATTACCATTATTGAAAAAGGGTGGCGTGATTACCTACTCTACATGTACAATTACAAGAGAAGAAAATGAAGATGTGGTCAAAGCCATTTTAGACCAACATCCTGACCTAACATTGAAGTCATTTAAACATTGGCGAGACAATCTTGATCAGTCAATAGGAGCAGATGGAACAATTGAAATCCTACCGCATACCTATATGTCTGACGGTTTCTTTATCGCCAGCTTTGAAAAAAACTAGCGAAGGAAAGTGAGCATACATGGAAATCGCAAGCAAAACTGATGTCGGTGTCGAACGAAAACAAAACCAAGACCAAGTAGGCGTTTTTTACAACCAAGACCAAGCAGCAATCTTATTGCTTTGTGACGGGATGGGTGGCCACAACGCGGGAGACGTGGCTTCAGAAATGGCTATTTATCATGTAGGAAATGCTTGGGAAAGCACTGAAAACATGACGGACGCCAATATCATTTCTGGATGGTTGACTAATCAAATCCAAGCTGCCAATGCCCATATATTTGAAAAAGCCAACCAATATCATGATTTATCAGGTATGGGTACAACAATCGTCGCAGCTGTACCATTAGAAGATTTGGCACAAGTGGTTTTAGCCCATGTAGGGGATTCACGTATCTATATTCATCAAGCGGATGCGCTTAAACAGATTACCAAAGACCATTCTTTTGTCCAAGAATTATTAGATATGGATATGATTACTAAAGAAGAAGCTCAGGTTCACCCACAAAAGAATATCGTGACTCGGGCAGTGGGTATTGCTGCTGACGTTGATGTAGATATTGATGTTGTAGACTTTTTAGTAGATGAAACTTTACTATTATGTTCAGATGGATTAACCGATATGGTTGAGGAAACAGAGGCCATGGCCATTTTGAGTGATGAAAGACTCACTATTGAAGCGAAAGCTGACCAATTAATTGCTATTGCCAACGACCATGGAGGCCGAGACAATGTTTCGGTGGTTGTCGCACATAGAACACCAGCAAATTTAAAAAAGGAAGAAACATTCGAACATGAAATTGAAAATGAAAGGGGTGAATTCTAATGAAATCTGGTCAAATCATTGATGAACGCTATAAAATTGTGAACCATATTGGTTCAGGTGGTATGGCGGATGTATACCTTGCTTATGACCCTATTCTAGAGCGCGATGTAGCCATCAAATTCTTGCGTGTAGGGAAAACAGATGCCATGGATGCCACCAAACGATTTGAGCGCGAAGCCCTATCTGTATCTGAATTGAACCACCCAAACGTAGTCAGTTTATTTGATGTGGGTGAAGACGAAGAAGGCAAGTTTATCGTGATGGAATATGTGGACGGAATGGACTTAAAAGCCTATATCCGTGAAAACCACCCAATTCCAGTGGATATCATCCAAAACTTGATGATTCAAATCTTATCAGGTGTTCAAGCTGCCCATGATATTGGTATTGTTCACCGTGATTTAAAACCACAAAATATTATGGTCAACTACGATGGTACGATTAAAATTATGGACTTCGGGATTGCTATGGTGACTTCTGAAACAAGTATCACCCAAACCAATTCGATTATTGGTTCAGTCCATTATCTATCACCAGAACAAGCGCGTGGTTCAATGGCAACAAGTCTTTCAGATATTTACTCATTAGGGGTCGTTTTATTTGAAATGCTAACAGGCCGTGTACCATTTGACGGTGAATCAGCCGTCTCAATTGCCTTAAAACATTTCCAAGAACCACTACCACCAATCGAAGCTTACCGGGATGATGCCCCACAAAGTTTAATCAATGTGGTAGCCAAAGCGACAGCTAAGGAACCATCTGCACGTTACCAAACTACACAAGAAATGATCGACGACTTAGAAACGGTCTTTTCTGATAACCGGAAAAATGAGCCCGTATTTATTCCAGCTAACATGGCCAATGAAACGATTGTCATGGCCAAGGAAGATATCGAAAATCAAATGCGTCTAGCAGAGTCTGATGAAGAACAGTTAATGGCAGCTGGTGAAAAAGCTGTTGATGACGATGCAGAACCGGATGCAACCGATGAAAATGCTGAAGGTACTCTTTTAGATGATTCAGATGAATACGATATTGCAGATAAGGCTGGTTTGGCTGCAGGCGCTGGTTTAGCTGGAGCGGCCTTAGCGGGTGCAGGAACGGCTGCAGGTGTTAGCGATTTACAAGCAAATCCAAGTCCTAGTGGTGATGGTACCGATCAGGGCGGTAGCAACAAGCCAACAAGTAATCCCAATAAAAATCCTGGGAAACCAAGTAATAAACAGCCGAAAAGTCGTAAGCCAATGGCCATTATTGCAGGAATCATTGTCGGACTCCTATTGATTGCTTTCCTAGGTTATAACTATATGGCAGGCCACAATATTACCGTACCTGACTTAGCGGGTATGACAGAGCAAGAGGCATCCTTAACTTTAGAAAGCTTAGATTTAGTTCTAGGAGATGTAACAGCAGTATATGATGAAGAAATTGAAGCGGGTCGTGTGATCAACTCAAGTCCATCAGCAAACACAGAAGTTAAACATGATACGGAAGTCGATGTCAATATTTCGCAAGGTCCTGAACCGTATGAATTAAAGGATTACACTGGGCAACCATTTACGAAAATTGAAGAAGAATTAACGGCATTAGGCTTCACCGTCACCCAAGAAGAAGACTACTCTGATTCAGTTGAAGTAGGCGACATCATGAGTCAATCTATCGAACAAGGTGAAGCAGTCATACCTGGTGAGACAACTATTAACTTTGTTGTTTCTGCGGGTGTTGAAACCTTTACGATGGCCGATCTATCTGGATGGAATAGAGCGTCAATTCAACAATATGCTGAATCAAATGGTTTAGTTGCTTCATTTGATTCACAATATTCAGGTTGGGTACCGGATGGTGTTATGATTTCTCAATCAATTACACCAGGTACGGAATTTGTAGCTGGAGATGAATTATATATTGTGATGTCTGATGGACCGGAACCAGTATCTAGTTCATCAAGTTCAAGCTCTTCATCTTCATCCTCATCCTCAAGCTCATCATCCAATGACGATGATGACGACGAAGACGATGATAGCTCATCATCAAGTTCATCATCTAATAGTAGTTCAAGCAGCTCAAGTTCTTCATCGTCAAGTTCATCATCGAGTGCTAGTTCATCATCTAGCCAACGTGAAAGTTCAAATGTAGAAGATTAGCAAAACAAATACCAATCAGCACAAGGCGTAGACATCATTGTTTACGCCTTTTTTGCCATTTTAAAGACTCTTCCAATGAATAAAAATTGTCGGAGTGTTTTTTATATAGAATTTGGGGTAAAATAGGGCATAAGTATGCAGACACAAATTTTTATATCTATTGAGGATATATACAATTGACTGATTAAGGAGGTATTTTTCAAAAGCATGAAGAGAAAAGATGATTATATTCAACCAAATGCGCCGACATACACGGGCCAAATTATTAAGGCTTTGTCTGGTTTTTATTATGTAGAAGAGAAAGAAAGCCAAGTGATTTATACCACACGGGCACGTGGCCAATTTAGAAATACGCAAACAACACCATTGGTGGGCGATTTTGTGGAATTTCAAGCCAACAATACCAAAGAAGGCTATGTAATGAAAATCTTACCACGCTATAGCCAAATGATTCGACCGGCAGTAGCTAATGTGGACGTGGCCTTGTTGGTAGCATCGGTTACTGAGCCCCAGATCCAACCAAAATTATTAGACCGTTTTTTAGTTTATTTAGAGTCAGAGAACATTGAACCGATTTTATATTTTTCCAAAATGGACTTAGCTGACCAAGCTAGTCAAGCGGATAAAGACCGAATCGACCAATTCATCAAGGTCTATAAGGAAGTCGGCTACCAAGTCATTTTATCAACAGACCTAGATGGAAATTTTGATCAATTAAAAGAACTTGTCGCCAACCGGACCATGGTGGTTGTAGGCCAGTCAGGGGTTGGAAAATCTACCTTGCTTAACCGATTATTACCAAGTTTAGCGATTGAAACAGGGGAAATCTCAACATCACTAGGACGCGGTCGTCATACTACCCGTCATACGGAATTACATGATATTTTCGAAGGGAAAGTGGCAGATACACCAGGTTTCTCTAGTATCGATATCGACCAATTAGATAAAGTCTTATTATCTAACTACTTCCCAGAAATGCGGGCCATTCAAGACCAATGTAAGTTCCGTGGTTGTACCCATATTCAAGAACCTAAATGTGCAGTGAAAGCCGCCTTAGATGCCGGTGAGATCGCACAAAGTCGCTATGACTCTTACCTACAAATCTTCCAAGAAATTGACAATGCAAAACCCAAATATTAGAAAGTAGGAATGTACATGTATATTGCACCATCTATTTTATCTGCGAATTTTGGTAAATTTATTGACGAAGTAAATCGAATCGAAGACGCCGGCGCTGACTGGGTTCACATTGATGTCATGGACGGCCATTTTGTGCCCAATTTAACCTTTGGTGCTGGCGTCGTTGAAGCTTTGCGCCCAAACACCAAGATGACCCTAGACTGCCATTTAATGGTATCTAACCCAGAAGTCCATGTGGAAACCTTCGCCAATGCCGGTGCGGATTATTTCACTGTTCATTACGAGGCAACTAGTCACTTACATGGCTTAATCCAAACCATTCACAAACACGGTATGAAAGCTGGTGTGGCCATTAATCCAGCGACGCCCGTATCAGCCATTGCACCGATCCTAAAAGACGTCGACATGATTTTAGTGATGACCGTAAACCCTGGATTTGGCGGTCAATCATTTATTGAATCAACTGTTGATAAGATGGCTGAATTAAGTACTTTCAGAGCAGAAAATGACGCCAATTTCCTAATCGAAGTAGATGGCGGCATTAACGATGAAACGGCTAAAATCTGTGCAGAAAAAGGGGTAGATGCCTTTGTAGCCGGCTCATACATCTTCAATAAAGACGACGTGAAACAACCAATTGATGCATTAAAAATGGCCATTAAGTAATCTTTAGTACTTGAAAAAATTTTTTAACTGGCAGTCACTAGGAGGAAGTGGATATATGCAAGTTTATCTCATCGGATCAGGACCCTTTGACCCCGAATTCTTTAAAGGCTATGTCGAGCGGCAGAAAGTCGCCCACAACGATTCAGAAACAGCCTTTGTGGGTGTCGATTTAGGCGCCAAACAACTCTTAGACATGGATTTTCCAATTGATTTGGCTGTAGGAGACTTTGATTCAATCGAGGATAAGGTCTATCAACAAGTAGCCAAAAAGGCAGCATCAATCGAAAAGCTAGAACCTATGAAAGATGAAACCGACACAGAGCACGCCTTGGGATCAGTCGCTGACTTATATCCGAATGCAAGATACCATCTATTTGGTATGTTAGGGGGTAGGGTAGACCATTTATTGTCTAACTTATGGCTCATCTACCAAGAACGGTTTGCGCCGATTATTGATCGTGTTCACTTAGTAGAAGAAAACAATGCTGTTTCATTCTTAAGACCAGGGCAACATCAAGTTGACCGCCTAAAAGAGATGAAATACCTGTCATTTGTGGCCATGACCCCAATCACAGATTTAACCCTTAAAAATGTGGTCTACCCATTAGATAACTATCAAATGCCAACGCCACTAGCTTTAATTTCAAATGAGTTTCTACCAGGTCAAAATACCATGAAAATTGCCTTTAGTAATGGTCTTATCCTCGCTATTCAAGCCCGAGATTAAGTACAATCATCATTTTTATCATAAATAAGTTTGATTTATGACGTTAAGTATAGTAATATGTTATGGTATGAAAATTTGTAGAGGAGGATTATGACAATGGCTAAAGAATGTTATTACACAGGACGTAAAGCGACTTCAGGTAACAACCGCTCACACGCATTGAATGCTACAAAACGTACATTTAAAGCAAACTTACAAAAAGTTCGTATCATCGACGAAAATGGTAACAAAAAGCGTGTATGGGTTTCTGCACACGCAATCAAAGCTGGTTTAGTTACCCGCGCGTAATCCATTTATGATTATAATCAAATAAGGTCGTAGTTTTCCAGTGAGGGAAGACCACGGCTTTTTTTGTGTCTTTTATAAGGGTTTGCGACTTGTCAAATATTTAGGTATAATAGCCTAGTATGTGGTAAAATGAGTGTTATAAATGAAGTTATATTTGTTTAGAACGATAAAGTTCTAGATTAATCTAGCAAGACAACCCTTCAAAAGGAGGATATTTTTTATGGCATTAAAAATGCAAACAGACTTCGGTGAAATTGATATTACAAATGAATCTATCGCAACAGTCGTAGGTATGGCTACAACACAAAACTACGGTGTCGTTGGTATGGCAAGTAAACATCAAATCCGTGATGGTATCCAAGAAATTCTTAAACAAGAAAACTATACCAAAGGGGTACTTGTTTCAGTAGATAACAACGATTTAGTAGTAGTGGATGTATACATTATCGTCAACTACGGTACGAAAATTTCTGAAATTTGTCGCAATGTACAAAGTTCTGTGAAATACGAATTAGGTCGTCAATTAGGTATTGCTGCAAACGTAGTGAATGTGTACGTACAAGGCGTCCGTGTGATTGAAGACTAGTTGCGGTAATCAAGGAGGATTTTTAGGTGAAAAGAACAGTATTAGACGTTGAAGCGTTCATATCTATGCTTGAAGTCGGGGGTAACCGACTTTCAGAGAATGCTGAATACGTGAATTCATTAAATGTTTTCCCGGTGCCAGATGGTGATACCGGAACAAATATGAATTTAACATACACATCAGGTATCGAACGAGTAATTAAACAACATTCCGATACCGTTGGTGAGGTTGGAGAAGATTTAGCTAAGGGATTATTGATGGGGGCACGCGGTAACTCAGGCGTTATCTTATCCCAATTATTCCGTGGGTTCGCTAAAGCAATCGAAGGTAAAACAACCATTGAAGCACAAGATTTAGCGAATGCTTTCCAACGCGGTATTGATACAGCGGTAAAAGCTGTTATGAAACCCGTAGAAGGTACTATTTTAACAGTAGCACGTGATTCAGCAGCAGCAGGTATGCAAAAAGCTGAAGAAACAGATGACATCATTGAAGTGATGACAGCTGTACTAGAAGAAGCGCAAACATCACTAGAAAACACACCCAACTTACTACCCGTGTTAAAAGAAGTGGGCGTTGTCGATTCAGGTGGTCAAGGATTAGTATATATCTTTCATGGCTTCTTAGAATCATTAACTGGTGAATCTATTCCAGTTAAATCAGCTGATCCAAACAAAGCGAATGTCACAGAACTAGCGCACCAAGAAAACTTCTTCAACACTGCTCATTCCGTAGCATCAGAAGATATTCATTATGGTTACTGTACTGAAATTATGGTCAAAATCGGTGAAGGTGAAACAGTTACTGATGAATTTGATTATGATACATTCCGTAACCACTTAGATGGTATCGGAGATTCATTATTGGTTGTATCTGATGATGAGATTGTAAAAGTTCATGTACATACAGAAACACCAGGTGAAGTCATGAACTATGGCCAAAAATTTGGTTCATTAGTGAAAATTAAAGTAGATAACATGCGTCTACAACATGACGATATCTTAGATGGGAAAGGGGCAACCCAATCCGAGTCAACGCCAGTAGTGGAACGGACGAATCTAGCGATTATCGCTGTTGCAGCCGGTGAAGGAATTGAAAACCTATTTAAAGATATGGGCGTTAAATCAATTATCTCTGGTGGTCAAACGATGAATCCATCAACAAATGATATCTTAGATGCTATCAACAAAGCGAATGCAGATAACGTGATTATCTTACCAAACAATAAGAATATCATTATGGCTGCTAACCAAGCTGTTGAAGTTTCAGAAATTCCAGCTGCCGTAGTTGAAACTAAATATATCTCTCAAGGTTTAACAGCCATGCTTGGATATAACCCTGACGGGACATTAGAAGACAATAAAGCAGCAATGGTTGCTGAAATGGCCAACGTAACTAGTGGTCAAGTCACAGTGGCTGTTCGAGATACAACAGTTGACGGCTTAGAAATCCATAAAGATCACTTTATGGGCATTATAGACGGTAAAATTGTTTCTGAAGATGCTGACTTAGTCAAAGAAACCATCAATATGGTGAATGCAATGATTGATGAAGACAAGGAGTTAGTGACTTTAATCTTTGGTGAAGAAACCGACCAAGCAACAGCAGAATTAATCGCTGAAGCAGTCGAATCGGCTAACGAAGATATTGAAGTTGAAATTGTAGACGGTGGCCAACCAGTTTACCATTTCCTAGCATCAGTAGAATAATAAGCCTATATAAAGATACATACATGAAATGCTAGATGGACACACAACTTAGCTATTATTCAATTGGTTAAGAGATGAAGACTGATAAAGAGTTCATCTTAGCTTTTCTAATACAAATAAAATAGAGGGTAAAGATTTGAAATCAAAATCTTTACCCTCTATTTTTGTACCTTATGATGATGACGTTTCTATTAAAAAACAACTTATTCTACTAGATAATCCCGTGCAGAAATAACTCAACCATTTCCTCCAAAGCAATCGTTTTGTTGATTGTGTGTTTAGAAGAAATATAAGGGGCTAGTGTCACAAAGAAATATGTGGCGATTTTCTCTCCAGTGAACTGATGTTTTAATTGCTTTTCGTAATCATCAAATAATAAGATGAACGGCCGTTTATAACTTTCTTGAAAGATTTGGTATAGGATGCGTCTACTTTCAATGGAAATGTCTGCTTGCATATCTTGCATCATAGTATAGATATCCATGTCTTGGTTATCTTGTAGATAATAAGACATTTGTAATAGTTTACCAGTTAGGTCAAGTTGGTCATTTTCAACCATCGCCAATAGGTCAGTGTATACTTCCTCGCCTATTTCATCTAAAACCCCAAGATAAAGGCTTTCCTTGTTTTTAAAATGATAATACAAGTTTGGTTGTGTAATCCCAACTTCTTTCGCAATCATTCTAGTAGAGGTAGCTTTATAACCACTTGACATAAACTTATTTCGTGCAACTTCAATAATACGACTTCTGCTTGAAGATTCTTTTAAGGACATGATGAGATGAACTCCTCTCTATTTAATATTATAGCTTTATTCCACAAAAAAGCCATGCATAAATCTCCTATACTTGAAAAGTTATACCTTAAATGGTAATCTGTTATTAATAAACTTATCAAGTGATAAAATAATGAAATGAATCTATAAAAAGGGGACCAATAACATGACAGCTAAAGAAAGAATCGCAATCATTGGGGCAGGGATAGGTGGTTTATCTGCAGCTATCCGCTTGCAGCATGCAGGATACCAAGTTGAAATCTTTGAGAAAGAATCGTTGCCGGGCGGTAAGATGAACCAGATAGCAGTAGATGGCTATACCTTTGATGTGGGTCCAACGATTGTCATGTGGCCAGAAGCATATAGAGAGTTGTTTACATTAACTGGTCGGGACCCAGAAGACTACATTCCTATGCAGAAACTAACCCCGATGTATGATGTATATTTTAAAGGAGACCCTTATCGCCACTATAGCGTGAGCAATGATTTGACTGATTTAATGGCTTTAATGGAGTCAAAAGATCCACAAACTGCGCTAGGCTTCTTGCAATATCTTGCCGAAATGTTTGAAAGATACCAAGTGGCGATGGATCACTTTATCAGACGTCCTTTTAGGTATAAATCAGACATGTATAATCCATCAATGATCGTCAACGCATTTAAATTAAAAACATTTGACAGTGCAGAACATATGATGGCGAAATTTATTCCAAATAAAGATATTCAGCAGTTAATGGCTTTTCAAACACTTTATATAGGCGTTTCTCCTAAAAATGGGCCTTCACTTTATAATATGATTCCGATGATTGAGCTATTGTACGGCATTCATTATGTCAAAGGTGGCATGCACACCGTAGCTAAAGGTTTTGCTCAATTGTTTGAAGAATTAGGTGGCGTTATTCACTATAATACACCAGTGGATAAAATTTTAATTGATAATCAACAAGTCAATGGACTTCAAGTTGGCGATCAATTTATCCCAAGTAAAAAAGTAATTTCAAACGCTGACTTCCCTTATACTATGAAACATTTAATTGATGGGGATTTAAACCGCGGTAAATATACAGCCAAGAAAATAGATCAAATGGATTATTCTTGTTCTTGCTTAGTATTTTATTGGGGGGTAGACGGTACGTTTAAAGACTTACAAACCCATACCTTTATCATCTCTGAAGATTTAGATGATAATATGGCACGCATTTTTGATGGTCGTCTAATTGACAATCCATCAATGTACCTACATATACCTTCTCAAGTGGATGAAACGCGTGCACCAGAAGGGAAATCTAGTTTCTATTTACTAATGCCCATTTCAGAATTAGGCACAGCACAATATGACTTTGATGAGTCAACGGTGCAGTTCTATAAAGAAAAAGCATTGGCTACATTGGCTAATCTACCAGGATTAGAAAACTTGGAAAGTCAAATTGAAGTAGAACGTGTATTTACGCCAAACGACTACGAGAGTCACTTCAACGCCTTCCGTGGTGCGACTTTTGGTTTGCAACCAACCTTGATGCAAAGCAATCATTTCAGACCGCAATCTAAAGCTGAAAATGTTTCGGGATTATATTTCACAGGTTCTTCAACGCATCCAGGTGCAGGTGTGCCTACCGTTATTGAAGGCGGGAAGATTTGTGCTAGTGAATTAATGCTAGATGATAAAACTGATGGAGGGAAAACGAGATAATGTCAACAAATAGTGTGCTAAAAGCATCTTACTTAGCTTGCGAAAACATTATGGCAAAGGAGTCGAAAAGTTTTTATCAAGCTTTCCACTTGTTACCAAGAGAGGCATTTCAAGGCGTCGCTGCCTTGTACGCATACAACCGTTATGTGGATGATGTAGCTGACAGTGATCACTTTTCTAAAGAAGTGGCGTTAGTCGAGTTAAAGAAGTTAGAAGACAAAATTCTTCATTTAGACACAAGTGAAGACGTTGAAGCAGATTGGTGGATGGCTTTTAAAGATACTGTATTGACCTATAAGGTATCCACTACTGCATTACTAAAGCAGATTCAAGGACAACGAATGGATATTTTAGGCCATAAAGTAGTGGATATGGCAGATTTGGTGGCCTATTCATCTAATGTTGCAGGATCAGTTGGGGAAATGCTGCTACCCTTATTAGTTGATAAAGATACGCCTATAAGTGAAACACTGCGTCAAGCAGCTATAGATTTAGGTATTGGCATGCAATTAACCAATATTTTAAGGGATGTGGGGGAAGACTATCGGGATAGACAACGTATCTATTTACCTCAAACGCTACTTGATGCCTACAATGTAGATGAAGCAATGATCAAACGATTATCTTATCATGATGAAGAAGAAATTCCCCAAAACTTTATTGACCTATGGGAGCATATCTACCAAATCGGTGACCAATATTATGACAGTATTAAACCGGTCATAAAAGACTTCAGCCAAGTGGCGCAATTACCCATTCTATCCTCTGCTTATATTTACCATGGGATTGGTAATGCCGTTAGGAAAGCCAATCATAATTGCTTTACTAAGAGAAACTATACAAATAACATTGAGCGTATGCGACTAATTTATCAAGCGAGAAAAGTACTAAAAGACATCTAAACAAATGAGGAGACAAACAATTTAAAAATATATATGCAATTACACGCAGCGACTATACAGACACTAAAAATAACATAAAAGGTGCCAGCAAAAGTTGATGCTCAGCAATCAACTTTTAGATTGGGCAAACATAGAGAGGAAGTAACAAGACCATGTTTTTAGCCATAAAAGAAATTTTACACGACAAGAAAAAATACAGTTTAGTCATTGGCGTTATGTTTCTGATTTCATATATGGTTTTTTTCTTAATTAGCTTGGCATATGGCCTAGCGATGGAGAACCGGATTGGTATTGATCAGTGGAATGCTGATCAAATTATCCTAACTGAAGAAGCGGATGGGACGATTAACCGTTCTACCATTAACCAAGAAAACTTTGATGAAATCGAAGCAGATACAGTAGCGCCGATATTACAGATGCCAACAAATGCGACTTCTGAGGATATCGGAAGCGACGAAAAATTATCTATTTCATTATTCGGGATTAATTTCGACGACTTTATCGCACCTGAGGTAACAGAAGGTAACAATGTGACAGCAGATAATGAGGCCTTAATTGATGATAGTTTAACTGAAGAATATGGTCTTTCGATTGGCGATACCTTTACTATCAATGAACAAGACTTTGAAGTTGTCGGTTTAACAACGGATACTAAATTTAGTGTTGCACCAATGGTTCATATCACACAAGATGCCTACAGAGAAACACAGCAGGCAGCAATGGATACGTCAGCACAAAGTCAAATTCCTGATGGTGTTGAAATACCAGCAGACACTACCCAAACCACCAATGCCGTTATTGTACAGGGTGAAGTGACAAGTTTGCCGGATGGTTTAGCGGCAACATCTACAACCGACTTTATCAATGATTTACCAGGATATAGTGCACAATTGCTGACATTTATCTTCATGATTGGCTTTTTAATTATCATTGCTGCAGTGGTGATTGGTATCTTTATTTACGTCTTAACCATTCAAAAAATTGATGTATTCGGCGTGATGAAAGCTCAAGGTATTTCAACAAGCACAATTGGTCGTTCTGTGGTTGTGCAAACCTTTATCCTTACATTAATAGGTCTAGTATTAGGCGTTGCGGTGACCGTTTTGAGCATTTATTCCCTACCAGCTCAGGTGCCAACCCGAATCAATTGGCTATTCTTTATAGCAGTTGGCGGTTTGATTTTACTTTGTTCATTAATTGGTGCCTTATTCTCAGTGAAAACAATAGTGAACGTCGATCCAGCAAGAGCAATCGCCTAGGAGGTCATTATGAGTGTATTAACAATTGAAAATGTACAGAAAAAATTTAAAGATGGGGATTCGGAAATTGTGGCCCTTGAAGAAACGTCATTTACAGCAGAGAAAGGTGAATTTATTGCTATTATCGGGCCATCCGGTTCAGGGAAAAGTACCTTTTTAAGTATTGCTGCCGGCTTACAGGAACCGACACAAGGTAGGGTAATGATTAACGATAAACCTTTTAGTGAAAAGAAAGAAAAAGAGCGGGCGCGCATTCGTTTTGATGAAGTAGGATTTATCTTACAAGCGTCAAACCTTATTCCATTCTTGAAAGTATCTGATCAATTGAAATTAGTCGATAAACTATCTAAAAAAGAGAAAAGCCAATTAGATTTATTGGAACTACTAGGTATTGAAAAATTAAAAAATAAATTTCCAGAGCAAATATCTGGGGGGGAAAAGCAGCGTGTAGCAATTGCGCGCGCCTTATATAATAATCCTTCAATTATATTTGCCGACGAACCAACAGCCAGCCTAGATTCTAAACGTGCAATGGATGTGGTGGATGTCTTGGCCAAAATGACCAAACAACAAAATAAAACAACTATCATGGTTACACACGATCTTCGTTTAATAGACCAATGCGACAAAGTCTATGAAATGAATGATGGGGTCTTAACTTTAAGAGAAAATACTGATACGACTAAGGGTGTACAGATGGTTTAAAATCAAAGCTTGATTAGACAGATAAAGGGCAAGATTATAGATCAAATAGTGGAAAAAACATTTCCTAGTCCATGTTTTCTCTTACTAGGTCATATCTTTAGCTGTCTTATAGTAATCTATTAGAAGAGGAGACAAACAACTTGTGTTTGCGCTCCTTTTTTAATGGCTCTTCGTCAAATCGGACTGATGAGAATAATTTCAGCTCTACAATATATAGGACTGATGACTAAAATTGCTTTATGTGGACACCTTACAAATTAAAGAGATAATATTCAAGTGTTATGAAAAAATCCCTAGTTTACATATACTATTCAGTAAACTAAGGATTTCTTTGTCATATAAATATGCTATTAAAGTATTAGAATGATGCTTTTTTTACACCAGGGATTTTTCCTTGGTGAGCTAATTCTCTAAAGCGAATCCGACTTACGCCAAATTTACGCATAAAGCCATGTGGGCGACCATCAATTCTGTCTCGATTGTGTATACGGGTAGGTGAGGCATTACGTGGTAATTTGCTTAAACCTTCATAATCACCTACTGCTTTTAACGCTTCACGTTTTTCTCTATATTTTTCTACGGTTGCAAGTTGTTTTTGTGCTTTCGCAATCTTTGATTTCTTAGCCATAAATAAATCCTTTCTGTACCATATGTTGACAAATGTTGTAATAATAGTTAATATGAAATCCTAATATGTAAATCGTAATCATTACGATTTTAACTACTTACTATTAAAAAGTCAAGGAGGAAGGAAGTATCATGGCAGAAAAAATGGATTTAGCAAGCGCTCGTCGTCGAATGAAAAGTCCAAACCGTAAAACACGTCAACGGGCACAAAAAGTGATTAAGGCTTTAAAGAAATAAAAATAGCGAGAGAGTTGATTGGTGTGAAAATCTAATCAACTCTCTCGCTTTTATCATACAATTTATTCTTCTAGTTTCATTTGTTTCTTAAATTCTTGATAACGTCTGTGGTCAATAACCGTTTCTAACGACTGGAAATTATATTGGTAGGACTCACTTGTAATGGTATAAATTTCCTTACCAGGGATAGGCGGTATAGAGAATGAGCTACAAATAATATCGTAGGGACTTTCTGCAAGTAATTCTTCAGATATATCGTAGTTATCCCAAGTTGAAACATTTACCCGTGAGCCAAAGACTGTTTTGATGTTATCAGCAACCTGTTTAGAACCTTCCCAGGTAATTTCACCTAATACTACGATATTTACTGGAGGTACTTTATTGGCTAAGTTAATAAATAAATCTTCCCAATAATTTAGTACAGAGTAGACAATCGCGTAAAGGAGATTTGGATTGTAGTCGTCTCCTAAAATCAATTTACAATAGCCACGCATGCCCTCAAATACAGCATCATAGAATGCCGGATAGTAATTACGAATTTTTTGATAATGTTCCCAGTATAAATTTCGTAAAATGAATGGATGAACGGTTACCTGATTTTCAATTAAGACAATATTATATAATTCCAACAATAATGCTTCGCGATTAGGTAAGGGAATCTTAAACTGTTCAATCAAACTATCAAGAGTATCTTCAAGATAAGTTAAAATTTCCTGTATGTGTGGATCAGAGTCTCTAAGTGCTTCTATTTCTGCAAAATCATACTTAAAATCTTGTTCTATATACAAACCTAAAATTTGTTCAATATATTCTTCATCTAAGTTTAAATCAAATTTTTTATTCAATTCGTCTAAATCAAAATCGTACATATTTACCGCTTCGGCTAAAGAGGCTTGTAATCGTGTAATTGTTAAATTATGTTTATGACCGTATTGATAACGAATTTCATTTACAATTACACTAATAGAAAGTGAATGTAAACTATAGATATCTAATTTGTATGGTGTATATGAGGCCATATGTAAAAGTAAATTTTGATAAAAATGACGATCATGGTCTGGAAATGGCCAATGTAAGATATCAGAAGACTCTATGAAAAATCGCTGCATAAATACGCGTATGTTCAGTTCATCCCCAGTAAATTGATAAGGGTAAGAGTCGATTGAAAAGCCATAATTCTTAGTGAGCACTTCATTAATTTTTAAAATAGATCGATAGGTCGTCGATTCAGATACATAAAGGAAGTTTGAGAGTTCATTTAGAGTCGCTTTATCGTGAAAGAAAATATAACGAATAATAGCAAAATATATATTTGATTCATAGATTTTATAATAGATTTTGTCAATCGATGTATTATTTTTGTATTTAATACCGTATAAGTCGTCGATCTTAAAGATATCTATGAAGTCATAATTATCGTTAATATTACGAATGGTCTCCATTACCATGCGGTTATTAATGTTAGCGTAGCTTGCAATATCTTTCACTTGCTGTGGCGTACCAATATGAGTCAAAAACTCTAACACATCAATTTCTCGTCTTTGTTTATTTGTCAATAGTTTTCGCATATGTACAACTTCTAAATTAGAATTAGAAAACTCCTTTCTGCAAATATATCACCTTTATATAATATAATGAATTGTGGTTAAAGGCTAGTTTCTCACTTTAAAAATTGCAATATTAATAAAAATAAATTTTAATAGCAAAAATAAGTAACGTTAGAAAACAAATATTGTATTTTGGAATTTGATTGTATAAATATGTACTAGCTTAATTTTAATCAATTTCGTTTTTTATATAATTAATCTAACTTTAAATAATATGGTTATTCGTGTTCTCATCCCTGCTATTGAAATTCAAAAATTTGTTATACTATAGATATGAATTTTAAAGGAGCCATCTCATGTTATACAAATATACTTACCCCTCCAAATTAGGGAAAATTACACTATTAGCCAACGACCATGGATTATTAGGTGCATGGTTTGAGGGTCAAACCAATTTTGGTGGTCTATTTGATCTCGAAAGAGCGACTGATCAACAATCAATGATAATCGATAAAGTTGTTAAATGGTTAGATGAATACTTTGCCAAGCAACCACTTGAAACAATCGATTTTCAATTAATGCCTCAAGGGACGGCCTTCCAGCAGGATGTTTGGTTGGAATTACAAAAAATTCCCTATGGACAAACTATTTCTTTAGAGGAACTAGAAAAAAGAATTTCAGCTCGTCAAACAAAAGGTGGTGGAGCAGTAAATGCTATAATTGGAGCAGTTGAAAATAATCCAATAGCTATTATAATTCCAAATCATCGAGTACTAGTTTCAACCGATCGTATAGAGAATCAAGACGACAACCTCGATAAAATGCGAAAATTGAGAGATTTTGAAATAGATTAACACAAAAAACTTCAGAACTAACTTAATTAAGGTTCTGAAGTTTTTTCTATGACGCTTTATCAATGTTATATATAGAACTAAGTCTTCAATATTCGTATATATGACAATTTTCATAGCCAACTAGAAACTTATGATAGGATATCATTACCATATTTTTGTGAAAAATAAGATGAGTAAAAATCATTTATAAATATTAAAACTTAAACGGTAATGAAAGAATATTTCATTAATAGTATATTGATTTAAACGACTTTTAATTAAAATTGTTTATTTTTTTGAAGAAACTGACCAATAACAAGGGAAAATTGAAAATTTTACCTAAATCGTAATGTTTCTTTGCTATAATAATGAAGAATTAACCTAAATAGATTGGAGATCGTCAATATATGCCTAACTTGATGGAAACATTTATTGCTGAATATGGTACTTCAAATGACTTAAGAGCGGTAAAATCACCGTTAAGAATTTGTCCAATCGGTGCCCATTCGGATTACCAAGGTGGAAGAGTAACAGGGATGACATTGGATGCGAGCGTGGATATGGTGTATGCACCACGTGAAGATAATTATGTTCAAATTCAAAGCTTGGATTTCCCTGATAAGGAAATTTTTTCTTATGGACATGAATTAGAATATATTCCAGGTTTCTGGGGGACTTATATCCGTGGTGCTGTAAAAGCTTTACAACAAGACTATGTATTAAAAGTAGGATTGAATGCTGTTGTGTCTGGTAAGTTGCCGATTGGTGGATTATCATCGTCAGCGGCGGTAACGACTGCTTATTTAATGGCTTTGTGTGATGTGAATGACATACAAGTATCTAAAATGGATATTATTATGTATAGCCACTGGGTTGAGACTGAATTTATTGGGCTTAAAAATGGTATCTTAGACCAGTCTGCAAATGTTTTAAGTATGAATAACCAATTAATGGTCATGGACTGTTTAACTAACGAATACGAAATGATTAATAAAGGCGAAAGCTTTAACGATTTTGAAGTCATCGTTGTCTATTCTGGTATTTCTAAATCGCTTATTGGGACAGACTTTAATAATCGAGTAGATGAATCACGTGTTGCAGGATGGTTGTTACTTGAATTAGCTGGTTTACCATTACCTACATTAGAAGATGTTAAATTACGAGATGTACCAATTGAGATTTATGAAGAGTATAAAGACCAATTACCAGAACGATTCCGTAAACGAGCAGCCCATTTCTATACAGAACAAGCACGGGTACTCAAGGGTGCGGAAGCTTGGGCAAAAGGTGATATTGAGGAATTCGGGCAATTGATGTTTGAATCAGGTTATTCATCATTCTACCAGCAAGAAACAGGCATCGCGGAAATGAAAACAATTTTTGATATCTTAAAAGATGCGGAAGGTGTCTACGGTGCACGTCCTAGTGGGGCTGGGTTCCGTGGGGCAGTGATTGGTTTGATTGACCCAGCGTATAAAGAAAGTATCAGAGCGCAGATTGATGCAGTCTATCCGGTAAAATACCCAGAAATTAAAGATAAATACGAAGTGAATTTCTGTATAACTGAAGATGGAGCAAGATTTGTAGATGTGGAGGAACTGATTTAATGAAGGCAATTCTATTGGGTGCGGGCTATGCAACGCGTTTATATCCACTAACTAAGAATAAGGCAAAGCCACTATTAGAAGTAGCGGGAAAAACAATTACAGACCATATTGTGGAGAAGATTGTACAAGTTCCTGAAGTAGATGAAATTATAATTGTCACAAATGATAAATTTGCCCACCAGTTTGAAGAATGGGTAGACCAAGCAAACTATGATATGAAATTTACCGTAGTAAATGATGGAACTTTAACAAATGAAACGCGTTTAGGCGCAATCGGGGACATTCAGTTTGTAATTGATCAGTTAGGTATTCAAGATGATTTATTGATACTTGCAGGAGATAATTTATTTGAATTTTCGCTAGCTGAATTTGTTGATTTTGCGAAAAAATATGATTCAGACGCTTTAGCTATGTATTATGAAGCAAACTTAGACCAATTAAAACGTAATGGAACTGCTAATTTTGATGAAAATAGAACAGTAACAGATTTTATTGAGAAACCAGATAAACCTACTTATAATCACTGTGTACCAACGTTTTATGTCCTAAAAGAAAGCACGTTACCTTTAATTCAAGAATATTTGAATGCAGGCAATAATCCGGATGCACCGGGAAACTTTATACCATATTTAATCCAACATAATCAGGTAAAAGCTTTCGTATTTGAAGGTAAGCGATATGATATCGGAACCGTAGAAAGTTACAATGCAGTTCAAGAAGTATTTAAATAGAATAGATTAGAGGAAATTTATGTATAAATATTTAAAAAGACCACTAGATTTTTTAATATCTTTAATAGCTTTAATAATATTGAGCCCTCTTTTCTTATTGATTGCAATATGGATAAAAATAAATTCTAAAGGTCCAGTCTTTTTCCGACAAAAAAGAATAGGTAAGAATAAAGAATTATTCGAAATCTACAAGTTTAGATCAATGAGAACTGATACGCCATCGGATATGCCCACACATTTATTAAATGACCCAGAAGCATTCATTACAAAATCTGGTAAATTTTTGCGAAAAACCAGTTTGGATGAGCTGCCACAACTAATCAATATTGTAAAAGGTGAAATGGCCATAATTGGACCTAGACCCGCCTTATGGAATCAATATGACTTAATCGAGGAACGTGATAAATATGGTGCGAATGATGTTCGACCAGGATTAACTGGATGGGCACAAATCAATGGTCGTGATGAGCTTGAAATCCCAATTAAAGCAAAGCTTGATGGTGATTATGTTCAAAATATTTCTTTCTTCTTTGATTTAAAATGTTTCTTCGGTACCATTTCAAGTGTTTTGAGAAGTGATGGTGTTGTTGAAGGTGGCACAGGTGTCATTGAGAAAGCTAAGCAAGATATGAAGGATGATCAAGTATGAAGAAAATTTTAATTACTGGTCAGAATTCATATATTGGCAATAAATTTGAAGAATGGGTTAGCCAATGGCCAGATGAATATCAAATAACCAAGATATCCGTTAGAAATGATGATTGGAAAAATCAAAATTGGGGTATTTACGATGTGGTATTAAATGTAGCAGGAATTGCGCACAATTCATCCGATAAATCTTTAGAGGAGCTTTACTACCAGGCAAATAAAGATTTAACAATTGATTTGGCATCTAAAGCTAAGAGTGATGAAGTGAAACAATTCATTCATCTTTCCTCGATGATTGTGTATGGTGGGAGTAAAACGATAAATGGCATGATAACAAAAGATACCTTACCTAAACCAGCTAATTTCTATGGTGATAGTAAATTACAGGGGGAATTAGGCATTCAACCATTGTCCGATGAAAAATATAAAGTAGCTATTGTTCGTCCACCAATGATTTATGGGAAAGGATCTAAGGGAAATTATCCTTTATTGTCAAAACTAGCACGAAAAACACCAATATTTCCAGATTTTAAAAATCAACGAAGTATGTTATATATTGACAATCTAAACGAGTTTTTAAGATTGCTCATAGATAATCAAGGTGAAGGCGTATTCCATCCTCAAAATGCAGAATATGTGGTAACAAGTGAGTTAGTTCGAGAAGTTGCAAAAGCGCACAATCATAAAATTATTTTTACAAAGATTGGTAACCCAATTGTTGCTGGATTGCGTAACAAAATTTCCTTATTCAATAAAGTTTTTGGAAATCAACTTTATGATAAAAGTATGAGTCAGTATAATCATGGTAATTATCGAATTAAAAACTTTGAAGAGTCAATTAAGTTAACAGAAGGAGAGGGTGCTATCTAATTGGGAAAACATATATTAATTTATTCTCAATACTTCTATCCTGAACAATTTAGAATAAATGACATAGCAAAAGAATTAATTATACGAGGATATAAAGTTTCTGTAGTAACTGGAATTCCTAATTACCCTCAGGGAGAATTCTTTGAAGGGTATGACTGGAAAAATAATCGTTTTGAAACATGGAACGGTATAGATATTTATAGAATGCCTATAGTAGCAAGAGGAAAATCAAGCTTTAAATTGGTAATGAACAACATGTCATTTGTGATTTCGAGTAAATTACGCCAAACTAAATTACCTCAAGACGTTGATGCAGTATTTACTTATGAAGTTAGTCCAATGACTCAAGCTTTACCTGCTATTTGGTTTGCTAAAGATAAAAAAGTTAAGCATACCTTGTACGTAATGGACTTATGGCCTGAAAATGTAGTCGCTATTACAGGGATTTCAAATAAATTTATCATTAAAGCATTAGATAAGATGGTGAATTACATCTATAAAAGCACAAATACTATCCTAACTTCATCAGAAAGTTTTAAACAATCTATTGAATTAAGAGGTATCGATGCAAATAAAGTAATATTTTGGCCCCAATATGCTGAAGAAATATATGAAGTTCAGTCTAAAGATAATATTGAGGTAGATGTTCAAATACCTAATGTACGTTCGTTTGTTTTTGCAGGAAATGTTGGATATGCACAAGGACTGGAAGTATTGCCCAAAGCAGCTGAAAAACTAAAAGAGCTTGATATACTAGTAAAGTTTATCATCATTGGTGATGGACGGGCAAAAGAAGAGTTGCAATTACAGATAAAGAATTCAGATGTGAGTGATTATTTTGAATTTATAGAAAGACAACCAGCGGATAAAATACCATACTATCTGGCTAAGTACGACGTCGCATTAATAACACTGTCTAGCAATGAAATTTTTGATCAGACTATTCCAGCAAAGGTTCAATCGGTAATGGCATGTGGTAAACCACTTTTGGTATCTGCTAATGGAGAAGTTCAAAATATTATTACTGACTCTAAAGCAGGGCTCTTTAGCAATACTGGAGATATTAATGCATTGGTTGAAAATATTAAGACATTTCATCAAATGAACCCAGCAGACCTAGACGAAATGTCTTTAAATTCAATTGAGTATTCAGAACTTTTCTTTAATAAAAAGAAACTTATTGATGACCTGGAGACATTTTTTTAAAAGATAAATAATGTAACAGTAGTTTTTAAAATTATGTTATCTTTATTAATAGCATTAAATGTAGAGAATAGTAAGAAAAGAGGAGAATATTAATTATGGAAAATTTTGCAGGAAAAACATTATTAATCACAGGTGGCACAGGTTCTTTCGGAAATGCAGTTTTAGATAAATACTTAGATTCTGACTTAAAAGAAATCCGTATTTTTTCTCGCGACGAATTGAAACAAGACAATATGCGTCATAAATACCAACAAAAAGACCCAGTTAATAGTGAAAAGATTAAATTCTACATCGGAGATGTTCGAGATATTAATAGTGTGCGTAATGCAATGCATGGTGTAGACTATATTTTCCATGCAGCAGCTTTAAAACAAGTACCTTCATGTGAATTCTTCCCAATGGAGGCTGTTAAGACAAATGTATATGGAACGGAAAACGTTTTACAAGCAGCAATTGAAGCAAAAGTTCAGAAAGTAATTTGTCTATCTACTGATAAAGCAGCTTATCCTATCAATGCAATGGGTACCTCAAAAGCAATGATGGAAAAAGTCGCTGTGGCAAAGGCGCGTACTGTTGACCCAGAGCAAACAATGATTGCAGTTACTCGCTACGGTAATGTGCTGGCTTCACGTGGTTCAGTAGTGCCATTATTTATTAATCAAATCAAATCAGGCTCAGAACTGACGGTAACAGATCCGACTATGACACGTTTCATCATGACACTTGAAGAAGCAGTAGAACTTGTCGTGTATGCATTTGAAAATGCTCAGTCTGGAGATATTATGGTCCAAAAAGCACCTGCTTCAACGATTGGTGATTTGAGAGATGCTGTAAGAAATATTTTTGCTCCTGAAACAAAAGATAAAGTAATTGGTATCCGTCACGGTGAGAAATTGTATGAAACATTATTAACAAATGAAGAGTGTGATCGTGCGATTGATATGGGGGATTTCTATCGTGTACCTTCAGATAAACGTGATTTAAATTACGATAAATTCTATGTTGATGGCAACGAAGAAAGAAATACCTTAACAGAATTCAATTCGAGCAATACGGAACTGTTACCAGTTGAAGCAGTAGCTGAAAAATTATTAACAGTTCCATTAGTGCAAGAAGAATTAGCTAAGTGGGAGGCTGCTAAATAGATGAAAATTCTAGTTACTGGTGCAAAAGGTTTCGTGGGACGAAATTTAGTTGCAGATTTAAAAGTTAATAAAATTGGTGAAGTATTTGAATATGACCGAGATTCGTCGCGAGAGGATCTTGAACGATGGACAGCTGAAGTAGATTTTATCTACCATTTAGCAGGCGTTAACCGCCCTGAAAATGAGAATGAATTTATGGAAGGTAACTTTGGCTTTACATCTGAATTGCTTGAATTATTGAAAAAACATAATAACAAAGCATCAATCATGATTAGTTCATCAATTCAGGCTGCTTTAGATAATCCATATGGAAACAGTAAAAAGGCTGGAGAAGACTTAATGTTTCAATATGCGAAAGAAACGGGTGCTAAAGTATATGTGTACCGTTTTGCAAATCTTTTCGGTAAATGGAGTCGCCCAAATTACAACACTGTTGTTGCAACGTTTTGCCACCGTATTGCTAGAAATGAAGAAATTCAGGTAAATAATCCTGAAGCACCTATTGAATTGACTTACATTGATGATGTAGTTTCAGAGCTTAAATTAGCATTGGAAGATAAAGCACATAAAGATGGTCAGTTTAATTATGTACCATTAACATATCAAACTACAGTTGGACATGTTGCTGATTTAATTAAGAGCTTTAAAGTTAGTAGAGAAGACTTGTATGTGCCAAATCAAGAAGACGGGTTAAGTAAAAAATTATATGCAACATATTTAAGTTTTTTACCAGAGAATCATTTTTCGTATGAATTAGATATGAAGTCCGACGATCGAGGCTCTTTCACAGAGTTTTTAAAATCACCTGAACGGGGTCAAGTATCCATTAATGTTGCGCACCCTGGTATTACAAAAGGGCAACATTGGCATCATTCAAAGAATGAAAAATTCTTGGTTGTTCAAGGTAGTGGCATGATTCGCTTCCGAAAATATGGAGAAGAAGAAGTAATTGAGTACACTGTGTCAGGAAAAAAATTAGAAGTTGTGGATATTCCAACAGGATATACACATTCAATTGTGAATACAGGTGAAGAAGATATGGTTACAGTTATGTGGGCAAATGAGGTTTTTGAACCGAAAAATCCAGATACTTATTACGAGGAGGTATAATTTTGAAAAAATTAAAAGTGATGACTGTTGTAGGTACGCGTCCTGAAATTATTCGATTAGCAGCGGTAATTCAAAAATTAGAAGATTCTGAAGCAGTAGAACATATTTTGGTTCATACGGGTCAAAATTATGACTATGAATTAAATGAAGTATTCTTTGAAGATTTTGGACTTAGAAAACCAGATTATTTCTTAAACGCAGCCGGGAATACACCTATGGAAACTGTAGGTCAAATATTAGCTAATATTGATCCTATCCTAGTTGAAGAAGCGCCAGAAGCTTTCTTAGTATTGGGAGACACAAATAGTTGTCTATGTGCAATAGCTGCGAAACGTCGTCATATTCCTATTTTCCATATGGAAGCAGGAAATCGTTGCTTTGATCAACGTGTACCTGAAGAAACGAATCGTAAAATTGTGGACCATACAGCAGATATTAATTTAACATATTCTGATATTGCTCGTGAGTACCTTTTAGCTGAAGGATTACCTGCTGATCAAATTGTGAAAACTGGTAGCCCTATGTTTGAAGTATTGAATAGTAAGTTAGAAGATATCAAAGCTGCAGATGGATATAAAAAATTAGGACTAGAAAAAGGTCAATATTTTGTTGTATCCGCTCATAGAGATGAAAATATCAATTCAGAACGTAACTTCCTGAATTTAGTAGATACTTTAAATGAAATTGCAGATACCTATAAATTACCGATTGTTGTAAGTACACATCCAAGAACACGTAACATGATTGAGGAAAAAGGTGTTAAATTTAATGAATTAGTTCATTTAATGAAACCGATGGGCTTTACAGACTACAATAATCTTCAATTAAATTCTAAAGCTGTATTAAGTGATAGTGGTACTATTAGTGAAGAATCATCTATTCTTAAATTTAAAGCCTTAAACTTACGTGAAGCTCACGAACGTCCTGAAGCAATGGAAGAGGGAGCTGTTATGATGGTAGGCTTAGAGAAAGAAAGAATTTTACAAGGTTTAACAATTCTTGATTCTCAAACTGAAGAGACTTTACGATTGGTTGCGGATTATAGCATGCCTAATGTATCAGATAAAGTTTTGAGAATTATATTAAGCTATACGGATTATATTAATAGAATTGTATGGGGGAAATAGTAATTGTTGGAACCAAAGGTGAGTGTAGTAATACCATTCTATTCAGGTAAAACTTGGTTAATTTCAGCGATAGAAAGTGTATTAACACAAACATATAATAATGTTGAGATTTTGGTAATTAATGACGGTTCAAAGGAAGACATCTCGAATCTAATATCTAAATATAGAAGAAAAGTTCACTTTATTAATCAAAACAATGGTGGACCATCAAAAGCAAGAAACACGGGAATTCAAAAAAGTAAGGGGAAATATATCGCATTTTTGGATTCAGATGATATTTGGTATCCAGAAAAACTGAAAAAGCAAATAAGTTATATGGAAGCAAATAAATCGGCATGGTCACAACATTCTTATCTGATGTTTTGGGATAATTCTAGAAACGAAAAAATTGTAGAAACTGTTCAGTATCAAGGTAATGTACTCAGAGACTGCTATATTTCTTTAAAGATACAGACTTCGACAGTAGTTGTTAGAAAAGATATTCTAGAAGAATATGAGATTAAATTTCCAGAGGGAAAAAGGTATGGACAAGATATGGTTTTCTTTAGGCAACTAGCAGAATATTCATCTCTAGGTTATGTCGAAGGAGTATTGTCTAAATTTAGAATTCGTGGAAATAATGCAGGATTTAGATCAGAAGTTCAATTGGCAAATAGAGCAGAAGTATGGAGAGATATTAGAAATAATAAAAAATTAGTAGAGAATTTGCCATGGAATGTAATAATGGCATATAAACTATCTGAGTATAATAACCAAATAGTTTATAAAATAATTAAAAAACTTTCCAGAGTAGATAGGAATAATGAGGGATTATATAAATTATTCTATGTACTACCATATTGCTTATTTAAATTTAGTAGTAAATAGAAAGGTTTAAAAAGTTGAATATTTTATATTTTGGGAAAATTAGTGAGAATGAAGTATTTGTAGAGTTGGAAAAAAAGCAAAAACCGTATGTTATCGCACAAACAATGTATGAAAAAGCAATTTGTGAAGAATTAAAATTACGAGATGATGTAAAACTTGATATTAACACTATTTTCCAAACTGAGTATTTTCCTAATGATAAGCTGATCATCAATAAGAATTCAAAAAAATTAAGTTATTACTATATTCCGTATATTAATCTACCATTTTTAAGAGAATTAAGTTATTTTATAATTTCTTGTATAAGAATACTTTTTTGGAAATTTAAACATAGAAAAGATGATGAGTTAATTATATATTCAAGTAATCATTTTCCACCCGTATCTATGGCTATAGTGTTAATAGGAGGCCTTCTAAGAATACCAAAAGTAGTGACATTCACAGACCTCCCATTATTTACATATTCTCAAGAGAAGATTCTAAAAATGAAGATCTACAAAAGAGTAATAATCAAACCTTATTTAAGGTTAGTGAATCTATTACAGCAAAAATATGATGGTTATATTCTATTTTCAAAAGCAATGAATAAAATAGTCAATAAGAGGGGAGCACCAAATTGTATAGTTGAAGGAGCGTATAATAGTGATCAAATTGATTTATCAATTACTTCTAAACCTAAAGAATTTATTATTGCACATGCCGGAACATTAAATAGAGAAGTAGGTATAGAAAAAATAATAGAAGTATTTGATAATATTAAAACTGAAAATGTTCAATTATGGTTGATAGGTACAGGAGATATGACCCCGGATATAATTGAGAAGGCTAATCTAGATTCTCGAATTAAATATTTTGGATTTTTGCCAAAGCCTGAGGTGTTTAGTTTATTAAAGAAGGCAACTTTACTGATAAATTTGAGAAATCCAGAAGATATTTATACAAAATATTCATTCCCTTCCAAGATGTTCGAATATATGGTATCAGGCACGCCTACTCTAACAACTAAAATAGAGGGAATACCAACCGAATATTATAACTATGTGTATTCGGTTGATGGTTATGAAAGCAATGATATTGCAAAGGAAATTGATGACATTTTGGGTAAAGATAAATTTGAGTTAACTAGTATAGGTTTGAAAGCTAGAGAATACGTTATTCAAAATAAGAATGCATCTATACAAGCTAATAAGATAGCAGCGTTGCTTAAAAAAGTGATTGCTTAAAGGATAATAGTAAGATTATTTAATCTATCTAATTATGTTTGTTCACTAAATTAGATAAGGGGCAAGTATACAGAATACACTTTTAAAAAGAGTTATTTTATATATTAAAATAATATATATTTTTTTGAAGGGATTAGATGATGAGGAAAGTAGTAGTAAATATTGCAACTTTTATTTTAATATATGTACCAATTATTTTTGGCGTAAATCTATTGCATGCTTTAACAATAGTAGCTATGATATATCTTTTTTTACATTTAAAGAAGACTCTAGAAATTTTGCAAATTAGAGATATTTTTGTGTTAGTAACAATGATAATGAGTTTGATAATATATTTATTTTTCGTAATACGTTTAAATAGAGTGCCATTAACTTCGATAACACCACATATATATATGTTGTTAGAGGTAATACCTGTCTCAATTATGATAGTATTGATTAATCGAAATCAAAGTGATGTGAAGATACTAAATGTGATATTGAATGTTGCAATAGTTCAATCCTTAATTGCATTCGCTAGTTATCTGGTCCCTAATTTACAACAGTTTTTAGTTCGTCAATTAGTTAATCAAGGAGCTACTGAGGTATATTTAAGGATAGCAGATTATAGAATGTATGGATTTTCAAATTTTTTAACATTTGCTACACCCGCACTTCAAGCAATTATTGCTTTCTTAATGATGTTAAAAATTAAGAATAAAGAATACAAGTATCTTTTATTTTTACCTTTTATTATATTTTCTTCATTAATAAATGCGAGGACTAGTGTTGTAGTACTAGTTATTGGACTATTAATGATAGTATTGTTTGGATTGACCAAAGGTTTATCTAAAATAGTTGTGAGTTCACTATTACTAACAATTATTTTAATTTTTATATTTAGTAATAATATCCAAATAGCTATCGTATCCGATAATCCAACAATACAATGGATCGTGACTGGACTCAACGAAATTGTAAGTTTCTTAAATGGTAATGTTGAAAGCGGGTATTTTGCTTATGTAACAAGTGCTAATCAATATCAGTTGCCAGAAGGAGCAGGCCTATTGTTTGGAGAAGGTATAAGAGTAATGTTTGGAAATAGTAGTAATTTTCTATCAGATATTGGATATATAAACGATATATGGCTTGGTGGCTTAATTTATTTAGTTGCAATAAGCCTAATAATTAGTTTCTTATTTATTTCAGGTAAAAATGCCTCATCTTATCTTGGGAAAGAAGATATTAAGTTAACTTCAATATTTCTGATTACAATATTAATTGTTTTAAATTTTAAAGGTTTTATTTTCGGATTTAATCCCGTTATTAATACTACACTTCTACTATATATTAACCTAATTTTTGAGTTTTATATAAAGAAAAAATCTAATAATCTTGGGAAATC
Source organism: Aerococcus urinaeequi (assembly GCF_001543205.1). Classification (NCBI taxonomy): domain Bacteria; kingdom Bacillati; phylum Bacillota; class Bacilli; order Lactobacillales; family Aerococcaceae; genus Aerococcus; species Aerococcus urinaeequi. The sequence goes on along the minus strand of NZ_CP014162.1, from coordinate 370,257 downwards.
CTAATAATTGAATAGAAATGATGAAAATAGGAGATAGTATGAAAAACAACTTATTAAGTGTCGTTATTCCTACAAAAAATAGACCTGACTTCTTAAAAAATGCTCTACTTTGTTTTGAACCTTTTTGTGAAGATTTGGATATTGTGGTGGTGGATGATGGATCTTGCGATAAAAATCGCGAATTAAATCGTAACCTTACAACTAATATTGCAATCTATTTTTATAATATGACATCAACCGGTGGTGGAGGGGCTCGTAACCTAGGTTCCGAGCTAACCGATAGTCAATATATTTGGTTTTTTGATGATGACGATATTGTGGAGGAAGCTACCGTTAGAGATGTATTAAATATTCTGAGCTCCGGAGATGGAAGCGATATATATCTATTACCCATGGCTGTCTTTAAAAAAAATGAATTAATCAAAACTGTTATTCCAACTTTAGAGAAGAATAATTTCAATGTGTATAGGAATTCTATTCATCAAGTAAATACTTCGTGTACAATTATGAAAAGGAGTAAATTTGTTCAGGTAGGTAAGTGGGATTCTAATTTTGCGGCAGGACAGGATACTGATCTATTTTTGAGACTTTCTCTTGTTTCATCCTATAGTTGCATTAGTACAAAACCTGTTAGCATCCAAACAGATCATCACGATAGAATTACTAAAAATATAAACAAACGTCGTAAAGGTACATATCAATTTCTTAAAAAAAATTGGAAGTTAATGTCAGTTTATAATATATTTAAATATATAAAAAGTTATATTTATTATACCTATCTCATTATAAAAGAGATGTAGTATTAAAATAAAGTTATATGAGGAGATATGTTAATGAATAATCCATTAGTTTCAATAGTTATGCCAGTATATAATGTAGAAAATTATTTAGAAGAAGCATTAGATAGTATATTTTTGCAAACTTATAAAAATATAGAACTAATTGCTGTAAATGATGGAAGTACAGATAACTCAAAGGAAATTCTAGAACGATTTATTCAAAATAATCCATTACAAAGATATAAAATAATCAATCAGTCTAATAAAGGATTATCCGGAGCTAGAAATACAGGTATTAAAAATATAACAGGTAAATATACTTATTTTTTTGATAGCGATGATAAAATCACTCCTAATAGTATTCAGGAACTGGTTGAATTTGCTGAGAAAAATAATACTGATATTGTAAGATTTAATGCTATAAGTTTTTATGATAACGATTATTCGAATACTTCTAAAGAATTACCTGTTTATGACGAACCCAATTTACAAACAGGAAAAGTTTATAAAAGAGATGAATATGTTTCTGTTTTAGACCGCATTCATTCTCCTGTTTGGTTATATTTTTATAAAAGTGAGCTAATAAAAGATAATAAACTAACATTTTATTATGGTATTCTTCATGAAGATGAACTTTTTACTCCAGTTGCAATGTTTTATGCTAAGAGAATTGGTTACTTAGGATCGCCATTCTTCCATCGCAGATATCGAACAGGCTCAATTATGACATTACAAACAAAGGAACAGTCAAAAAAACATTTATTAGGATATATGACTGTAGTAAAAGAATTACATAAATTTGAAGTTGAAAATAAATTAGATTTAGCCTTTAAGAAGTACTTTGAAAGAATATATAAAAGGATAGGAACTTCTATCTTTGGAGCAAAAGATTTAAAAATTAGAGAAAATTTAAAATTGATTGAATTGGGTGTGAATCCTTTTAGAGCTATAAATAAAAAAATTAGAGCTAGAGGTAATTTAAATAAGAAAGGAATAAGTAATGATTAAAGTCATTCAAAAGTTAAATAATTATATTTTAGAAAGAAATATACAAAAACAACTTAATAGTAGTAAAAAAAAGATTATAATGTTTGATATTCCAGAACATGGAAATATTGGTGACCAGTGTATCGCCCTAGCTCAAAAAGAATTTGTTGAAAATAACTTCAAAGACTTTGATTATATTGAGATCCCTGCTAGGTTATCGGAAAAAATGATCCCTAATGTAATTCAAGCTATGGACTCCAATTCAATAGTTGCATTACATGGAGGGGGAAATTTTGGAGATCTTTATCCCTCACATGACCAAGTTAGGCATAGCGTTATTAAGGCATTTAAAAAGAATATGATTATTCAATTTCCACAATCTGCATATTTCTCTTCAGAATACGTATTAGATGGTAAACTAGCTTCAAGTCAAAGGTGCTATTCTAATAATTATAATTTTAAAATTCTTGCAAGAGAGAAGAAAACGTATACGTTATTGCAGGAATACTTTCCAAAAAATGATACTTATCTCGTACCGGATATAGTTTTTTCGATGGAGAGAAAAGGATTCGTAGGTAATCGAAATGGAGTTGTTACTTTATTTAGACAAGATTTTGAAGCATCTTTAGATTCAAAAATAAAAACTGCTGTAGTAGAATTAGTAAATCAATCATTTGATAAGGTAGATAATAGTGATACGCATCTTGGTGAAGGAGTGATTATTAAGCTTAATAATAGGGATGAAATAGTTTTCTCTAAGTTAAAAGAAATTTCTAATTATGAGTTAGTACTGACTGATAGACTACATGGGATGATTTTTGCTTACCTAACGAACACACCATGTATTGTATTTGATAATAATAATCACAAAATAAGTCAAACATATTATACTTGGCTGCAAGATTGCCAAAGTATTAAATTGATTGAGAATTATGATTTAGAAAATATTAAGATTACAATAAATGAAGTGATAAATAAAAAAAGTGATAATTTCCATTTAAAAAATGAGTTCACTCCATTAATTGACTTAGTGAAAGTAGAAGAATAAATTTTTGAAAGTAGTAAGAATACAAAGGCTTTGGATGTGAATTATGGAGAAATATAAGAAGTTATTCAATAATTCAATAATTTTTATTATTGGGAATTTTGGTAGCAAATTAATTAATTTAATAATGGTACCGCTATATACACAAGCACTTTCTCTTGAAGAATATGGTAATGTTGACTTGGTCACAACAACTATCAATTTATTAATCCCAATTATTACTTTGGAGTTTGGTCAATCGGTAATCCGCTTTGTTATTGAGAGTAATACAAAAGAAAAAAAGCAAAATATATTTAATTTAATTATTATTGTGAGTATAGTAATAACAGTTATTGCACTATTATTATTACCTATTGTAAATTACTTCAACTTATTCGGAAATAATTACAAGTATTTTATAATTCTACTATTACTCAATTCTTATAGTGGAATATTGGCTCAATTTGCAAGGGGTATAGGGAAAATAAGAGCTTTTGCTTTTAATGGGATATTAGTTACTATAATTACAGTATCATTAAATATACTATTCTTAGTAGTTTTAAATTATGGTTTAGATGGTTATTTCATTAGTTTGATTATAGCAAATTTTATTTCAGTATTATATTTATTTATGATATGTGGTGGATTAGTACATATTAGAAAATTTACCTTTAGAGTTAAAGATATATCTAAAATGTTTAGCTATTCGATTCCGTTAATCCCAAATAGTGTGATTTGGTGGATAATAAATGGTTCGACTAGGTATTTTATTCTATACTTTGTGGGAACTGCCGGTAATGGGTTATTTGCTGTTGCTAATAAAATTCCCTCGATAATATCTATTTTTACCTCAATATTTTCTCAAGCGTGGCAAATATCCTCATTCGAGGAATACAGACAAGATTCTAAAGATACAAGTTCGTTTTATTCAAAGGTCTATTCATTATATTTTGTTGGTTTAATGACTGTAGGGTCGAGCATATTGTTAATTTTAAAACCTTTAATGAGCTTTCTTGTTTCTGAATCCTTTTACATAGGTTGGCAAATTGTTCCAGGATTGGTTTTAGCTGTGATTTATCAGAGTTTATCTGGATTTATTGGCACTATATATACAGCTTCTAAAAATACTAAAGGGGTATTTTCTACATCTATTTATGGTGGACTCCTTTCTGCCATCTTTAATATGATATTTATTCCATTTTTAGGTGTGAATGGAGCGGGAATTGGGATGGCATTAAGTTTTCTTCTTATGTTCGTAATAAGATTCATTGATACCAGAAAATTTGTAAAAATACAGTTAAATCTCAGTAATTTTATAATTAGTAATTTGATATATGTTGGTCAATCGATATCTATTTTTTTATGGGATGGGTTATTACTAATTTTTATTAACATTATCTTCTTATCATGTATATTACTTATCAATAGACAGGTTATATTGGCTTTAGCCAAAACTATTTTTAAAAGATAGATATCAAATACATAACTGATGTGAGAGTCATTAAAATTTGTTTATTCCATGGTTATTAAGTTAAATGATAAAAGATTTTGATAAATGGGCCATGAAATCCTGACTTTTCGTCAAAGCGGACTTATGAGAAAATTTCGGTTCTATGATAAATAGTGTTGGTGGGAAATTCTTAGGAATTTCCGCCAGCACTATTTTTAGTCTTCAATTGTCAAATTAAGTGCAACGATTCATTAAAAAATACTTCATAAGGGGTTTTCCAATTTAGACATTTCCGTTGTCGCGTGTTTAATTTATTCGCCCATTCTTGAATTTGACTATCAAAAATACCTGAAATATCTTCACCTTTGGGTGAATATTCTCGTAATAAACCATTAGTATTTTCGTTTGTACCACGTTGCCATGGAGCATGTGGATCTGGAAAATACACTTTAGTGCCATTTAATCCTAGCGTTATTCGACTATGTTGGGAGAATTCTTTTCCTCTATCGGGTGTAACGGTTTTACATTTATCTTCTCCTACATTTCTTAGTAGATTAATCATACAATCAATCACATTTTTAGAGATTTTCTTTTCAAACTTACCAAGTAGGGAAAAACGAGATCTACGATCAACTAGAGTTACAATACAAGCCCTACCTGTTTTACCGGCTACAGTATCAGCTTCCCAATGACCGACCTCAAGGCGCTCATTGGCAGCAGATGGCCGTTCATGAATCGTATTCGAAATTGGTATTTTTCCACGGCGCTCTCGATAATTTTTTGAGTGTCGTGTTTTACCTCGATGTCTTAACTTACGAATTGCACCTTTATTGCCGTGAGAAAGATTCGGTTCATCAAAATCTCCGCGATATATCGCACGATAAATCGTATTATAACTAAGAGCTTGCTGATTTATTTCTAGTCTCATTCGGGCACTAATCTCCTCTGGAGACCATTGTTCTTCCAAAAAGAGTCGTTTTACTCGAGAATGAATTTCTGTATCTAGAAGTATGCGTTTACAACCACACTTTCTTCTCTTTCTTTGCTGATACTTTTCTTGTGCTTTTGAGGGAGAATAACTTTTTCTTGAATAGTATTCCCTTTTAGTTCTCTTGAAATTATTGATTTTGCACGATTTAGTTGCTTAGAAATACATCCTAAAGACTTTCCTTGCTCATGCAATAGGAATATTATTTCGCGTTCATTAATGGTAAGATGACAATATGGATTCATAGTTTTCTTCCTTTCTTTAGTTGGTGGTACATCTATTTTAAAGGAAAACTGTGGATCTTTTTTTGAAATTTTTATGTGTTGCACTTAAATTGTAAATTCGTCGGACATTAAACAACGGTCTAAATCTGTTAGGAGTTTCAACTTTCTACCAACAAATTGTGAAGGGTATCGTTATTATCATCGCTGTATTAATTGACCGTCTTAAATAAAGGAATTGACAAAAATGAAGAAAGTAATCTTAACATTCTTGTTGCCAATACTATTACTCGTGGGTTGTGCGCCAGCATTTTCTCTAGAAGCGCCTGGTGGAACAAATGAGGCAGTGGTTGAAAATATGGAGCCAGCTGAAATCACTGTGGGACTGTCAGTTTCAACATTGTCCAACCCATTTTTCGTGTCACTAGAAGAAGGGGTAAATACACTGGCAACTGAAAATGGCACGCAAGTCATTTCTGTAGATGCACAAGATGATTCAGCTAAACAATCCAATGACGTGGATGATTTAATCCAACAGGGTGTTGATGTGTTGTTAATCAACCCAGTAGATTCTGCGGCTATTACGCCAGCTGTTGAGGCTGCCAATAGTGCAGGTATTCCAGTTATTATGGTCGACCGGGCTACTGACTCCGGTGAGTTTGTGACTTTAGTGGCTTCTGATAACGTTGCGGGTGGTGAGATGGCAGCGCAATACATTGTAGATCAAGTTGGCGAGAATGCAAGTACACTTCAATTAGAAGGTGTCCCTGGCGCTTCAGCTACGAATGAACGTGGTGAAGGGTTTATGAATGTTGCGGAAACCAGTTTGAACGTATTAGATAGTCAAACTGCCAATTTTGACCGTGCTGAAGGGTTAACGGTAATGGAAAATATGCTCCAAGGTAATAGCGACGTTCAAGCAGTATTTGCACAAAATGATGAAATGGCATTAGGGGCAATTGAAGCGATCCAAGGTGCTGGATTATCAAATCAAATTACAGTGGTGAGTTTTGATGGGACTGAAGGTGGTATTAAAGCAGTTGAAGATGGTTCTTTAGCAGCTACAATTGCGCAACAACCGGATGAAATGGGCCGTTTAGCATTACAAGCAGCCTATGACTTCTATGTAGGACAAGAAATTCCTGAGAAAATTGATTCACCATTGGAGTTGGTAACTAAAGATTAAGAAATATATGAATTTAAAATAAAGAGGCTGGGACAAAACTAGCCAAAAAAGAGGAGATTGACCACGAAAAATGGTCAATCTCCTCTTTAAATTATACAAAAATAAAATACCTTCATTTATAATAGTAATAACCACAGAACTAAAAAGAAAGAAGGTATTTTATGTATACTCAATATAACACATGAATCAAGCTTTTCTACCATTAGAGTTATCCGATTATCTTGCACCAAATCATATTGTTTTCCAAGTAAATAATTTTGTTGAACAGCTAGATGAACATATCCTCGATCAATTTTATAAACACGAAGGCCGACCGGCCTATCATCCATTAATCCTCTTAAAGGCATTACTATTCGCATATATAGAAAAGACGTTTTCAGGAAGAACTATTGAAAAAATGATGCAAGAGAACATTCCAATGAAATGGTTAGTTGCCGATACCTAAATTTCTTATCGTACGATTAATAGATTTCGTTCTAGTGAATTATGTGCATCAATTTTTGAGAACCTATTCGTTGAATTTAAACTCTTTTTAGTTCAACAAGAACTAATCTCAGATAATGTAGTATTTATAGATGGTACAAAAATTGAAGCAGATGCAAATAAATATTTTTTTGTTTGGAAAAGAGCAACAGATAAATTTTACGCATCATTAAAAGCTAAAGAAATGGAATATTATAGAAACGAAATATTACCTACTGTAGAAAAAGAGATTATCAAAGATGAAATTGATTCAATGTCTTTAAATGATGTTGAAATACTAAAAGACTTCCTTGAGGAAGCTGTATCTGAGGTAAATGAAGAAATTGAAAGTACGCCAAAAAAAGGTGCAGATCCAAGAAAGCAGAAACGAAGAAAATTGAAAAAACACTTACGAAAAGTCAAAGATGATTTTTTACAGCGTGAGATAAAGTATGAAAATTATTATAGAACATTTGAAGGTAGAAATAGTTTTTCAAAAACAGATACAGATGCAACGTTTATGCGAATGAAAGAAGATCCGATGTTAAATGGTCAACTTAAACCAGGTTATAATCTTCAAATAGCAACTGAAAATCAATTTGTTATAGCCTATAATATTTTTCCAAATCCTACGGATACACGTACACTATTACCATTTATTGAAAGTATGCCTACTTTACCTAAAATCGTCGTAGCTGATGCTGGATATGGAAGCCAAGAAAACTTAGAAACGTTGGACAATCTAGGGATTGATTATTTCATCAAATACAATATGTTTGATAAGGAACAGACGAAGAAATTTCAGAAATCAAGTAAGAATTTAAATAATTGGGACTATGATGCGGAAAATCAAATCTTTATTCATCCTGATGGTACACAGTATCATTTCCATCATGTTTATCATCCAAAAACAACAACTGGATATCGCTTAGAAAAAGAAATGTATTATCCAGTCAATAGAGAAACCGCACCACAAAAGTCATTTTCTTTTAATAGAAAATATCAGTATTTAAAAGAAAATGAATCAGCTAAGCTATTATCTGAAGATGGCTCAGCTCTTTTCGCATGTAGAAAAATTGATATTGAGCCGGTCTTCGGACAGATTAAACAAAACTTAGGATTCCGAAGGACTCATTTAAGAGGAAAAGATAAAGTAAAAACAGATATCGGTCTAGTATTAATGGCTAATAACATCATAAAAGTCCAAAAGAGACTGATAAATTAAAAGAGAGGAAAAAGATTTCGAAGTGAAATCTTTTTCCTCTCTTTATTTAGTTAACTAAGCCTTTTTTGTCCCAGCCTCAGACACTACTCATCAATTCTATTTGACATAGAATCTTAATACTTTAAAAGAGGTAAGGAATTTTTTAAAGTATTATTTTATTAAGGTGCGTCAGTAAGTGTCCATTCTATTGTCGTAGTATAAGGTTTATAATATGCCACATCTTGCGCTATTGGATTTAATTCTAATAGCAAACCTTGATCAGCTGTCCAGAAAACATTTTTTTCTTGTGGATCATTTTCATCTTGTTGATAAATTAGTTGTGTTTGTGCTTCTATGTTATAAGTGTTTGTATCTTTTTTGAAAACTAATGCATTTCGCAAAGTATGACCATCTTGAGTTTTGAGTGGTTCAGAAGCTCGGGCTGTCAATTTCCATGGAGCTTCCGGATTATATTCTTTTGTATTTATCACTTTAATTTGCCAATTAGGATTTGTCCTTTGTATAGTCATTTGTTCATCTTTGACGGCAACTTGTTGAAATTCTAATGTGCTTGGAGCATTAAAAGATAATCTATTTCCAGCAACAGTCACTTCAAGAGGTTCGCTTTGTGCGCCATATCCATCTGTAACAATTACATTTATTTTTGAACCTACTTTATAGGGTGCAAATGTACCTAAATCTAATTCAAATTTTCCAGATGTTGAATCGGCAATAGTGGTCCAAACATCTTGCCCATCTGTTGCTTTTACTTGAAAACCTGGGTAAGTTGTTCCTGATAATTTCACATCTGTGTCGGTTAATCGATTAATGTTTGGTTGCTCAATAGATTCAGCAGAAGATATTAATAATCGTTTTATTTCGTTAGTAGGCTTTTTAAGTAACAAATTACTTATTTGTATTTCATTTAATGCGCTATTATCAGATTTTGATAAAGAAGAGGATGAATTTACAGAAATGTTATTAATGATGGAACCTGAAAGGCTCATTATACCATCATATACTCTAGGGAATTTAATATAGTTTTGTCCAGAAGTAATATTAGTATCAATTGAAGCACCTTGATTCCAATATTCTATCTTTTTACTAGATGAATTGAAGTTTATTGATCCATTCATAGAAATTAATGCGCCTGGTTTTTGGGTTCGATTATTTCTGATATCTAATGTTGCTCCTTCTGCAATATTGATCGATGAACCACCACCTTGAAGATTAATTAAGGGCTGTCCGTCATTAGTATCTACATTCCCAGCAATAACGCTTACTTTTGCGTTAGGAGCAATATTTATTGTAGTTCTAGCATTATCTAAATTATTAATAATGTTCATTCTATCTTTTAAAGCAAACATCACTTGGGCACCATCTTCAATATTTATAGTCGCGTCACCATATAAGTTTATTAGTTCTCTTAAATTACTATTTAAAAGGCGTTCTTCGTTGTTGTGGGCTTCAAATATTGAATTACTTTCAAAGGTTATACCATTTGCTTCAAATACTTCATAAGGACCCTTAAATTCAAAATAACTCTTTCCTTGAATTATAATTTCCCCATTAGGCACGCGTGCCACCTGACCGTTCTGCGTACCATCGAAAGAGACGTTGTTAATAGTTAATTTACCACCAACAGGAGAATAGAATAGGCTATCATTCTCATTACTTAACAAAAGATGATTTTGATTAACCTGAACTTTGGCTTCATTAAAATAAACTGAAAAATTCTGGATATTAAAACGTCGAGCGTAAAAATTTAATATATGGTTCTGGGCATTTATTATTTTATCGCCATTAATACTTAAAGAACCACTTCTATTTAAAGATGGAGCTGATATATCGTTATTAATATTAATTGTTGATATATTGCTATTTGCTAAGGCATCTTCAAATTGTAACCAGGTATTCACAGATACTGATGATGCACGGGTGGTTATTGCAAATGTTTGGATAGTATTTTCTTCTGATTCCGATTCAATTAACTCAGAAGATTCTTCAATTTGTGAGTCAGTCTGACTTGTTTCATTCTCATGAACTGTTGATTCAGGGCCACTACCATCTGAAGAGGGCGTTACATTCTGGATTAATGATAGTGAATCTGGATTGTTGGAAGATTCAATTGATGTGTTCTCATTTTCGGGATAAGTAGTATCATCTGTCAATTCAATAATTAGTTTGTCATTAATAGTCTCACCGTTGTTTAGAGTAGACTGAATAGAAACCAGATATGAGGAGTTACTTGTCTCTAAAATCTGAATAGTCAGTTCCATTGTCGACGATTTAGATTGGACTTTAGACCAATCAATTAAGAACGAATTTTGTTTCGAATCAAAAGTAATGCCATCCGGTAAATCTGTCAAATCAGCTTGCACATCGTTTGGAAGCGTGATAGTAGAAGATGAATAATCTTCACTTTTATTCGTTATGCTTATTTTTCCATTAGTAGTATTTGAATCAGAATTTGAAGACATATTTTCCCATGTTAACAAGCTTTCATCCGCTTTAATTGTCATAATATTATTTTGAAATTGAAAGAATATTAAGCATATCGAAATGATATATAATATTTTTATTTTTTTAAACATTCTAAATTATCTCCCCAACCTTAAGCCTCATAGAAATTAAAATATTTAATTTTTATTAAAATGATTTTACATTATATGTCATTAAATGTAAAATACAATTGTCGTTAAAGGTCAATTGGGAGGGGGTGAACGAGTGCACAAACAAAAAAATATGAAACGAAATATAGTTCATTTGTTTTGTTCTGTTTTAACTTGCTTAATTTTATGGTTTAGTTTGCTGCTTCAAGAAGTTGAAGCTGTGGATGTTGGATTAATTGGTGGTGCAACGACCCATTCTTCATACGAAGATGGTGATTTAACTGTTTGGATAGAAGGAGGAAAAGGTGTTGAGTTAGATTTGGGTACTCGAATGATACCTCAAATGCAGCTGCCTTCATCATTATCTAGCATCTTAAATCATTCTGATATTCGTAATAATATTCGTTTAGAATATTCCTTACCAGCGCCGTTACTAGGATTTATTCCAATTAGAGGCACGATTGCAGGGGATCAGCTACTATTTGATACAACAAATAATCTTGTTTATGCCAATCTAGATCAATCCTTAAATCTCACTTTAATAGGTTTATATAAGTTTAAATTTATTATTGATATCGAAGGATTAAATATGCGTATACCAGCCGATTCCTACCAGTTTAAAATGGTGGTTGATAAGGGTATAGTAAATTTGGATTTATTAGATTTTCGTGGGAATTTGACCACGCTCGATTTTGGTTATCTACCGGAAGACTATGATGAACCGTCAAATCCGGATGAACCAGGTCAATCCACAACTGATAGTGATCAAACTGAGGTATCAGTAGCTTTTTTACCGCCTGTTGATAGCTCACCGCCCATATTAGATCCTGAAAATCCATCTGAAGAAATAACCAACCCGGAAGATGAACCGTCTGGGGAAACTGGGGATTTGACTTTAGATTATGTGCCTTCATTTAGTTTTCCTACTAGAGAAGTTGCACACGAAAATATTGAAGTAAGAATGGATAGAAAGAAACCATTTATTCAAGTTTCTGATCGTACAAATTCGAATGCTGGCTGGATTGTGACGGCTCAATTGAGTTATTTTAGGAACGTTGATTCAAATAGTAACAGTTTGTTGGGTGCTACTTTACTACTTGAAAATGGCATAACCAGCTCGCCAATCGACGTTTCCGAGGAGCCATTTGTGTACCAAGATATCGAACTGCACTCATCCGGGGATGCGAAACCAATTATGTATGCAGAACCAGGAGCAGGATCAGGTACTTGGTTAGCTCGATGGTATGATAGTGATCTAGAAGGTAATTCAAATGGGGATGTATATTTGAATGTGCCACAAGGATCAGCTCAAGTTGGGAGACAAGAAGCGACTATCACCTGGACAATACAGAACACACCAAATGTTTCAGAGTGATAAAATGATAAGTGAATTGATTATGGAGGAGAAAAATGAAAAAAATTAATAAATTTATGGCCGCGTTATCAATAGGGTTAATTGGTGCAGGATTATATACACCGACTGTAGATGCTTTAACTTCAAATGCTACAGTAGACTTTACAAATCCATCTGAAGCACCTGCTATTGTTAATCCAGACAATCCAGATGGAGAGCCACTTGAGAACCCTAACACAGATGGGGAAGTTAGCGGGGAATTTGGGCCATTGACATTAGACTATGTATCAAATTTTGACTTTGGTAGTCAGATCTTAAGTAGCAAAAATGAATCTTATGTTGCAACTAATAATCGTACTCCATTTGCACAGGTAACGGATGTTCGTGGTACTGGTGCAGGGTGGCGATTAGTTGCTACCTTAAACGGATTTACTCAAGAAGACGAAACTAGTTTAGAAGGTTCAACAATTAGTCTAAGTAATGGGAACGTTGTGACGACTTCTGACACGAACTCTGTACCTGCTCCAGCAGTTACTTCAGAAATAACTTTAACTACTGGTGAGTCATCAGACGTCACAGTAGCAGAGCTAACTGAAGGCCGTGGAACTTGGTTAACAGTTTGGGATAATAACCAAAATGTTGTTTTAAATGTACCTGCTGCAAGTGCGACGGTTGGTCAACATACAGGAACAATTACCTGGACGCTATATAACACACCAACAGAAACAGACTCTGAACCGGTTAACCAAACTACTCAACCTTAATACCAAAAAAGTAACTTGTTAAGTAGAAAGGCACATATTTTGAATAAGTTTTGTAAATTTTTAATTTTTGTAGTTACCGCTCTTGCTGTATTCTTTGTATCACCAAGTGTTGAGGCTAATGAAGGTGAACAAGTAGGTTATTCTGTGCAAGCAGTTTTACCGGAAAATCAAAGGGATAATGGTGCAACTTATTTTGACTTATTGGTAGAAGAAGGTTCCAGTTATCGATTAGAAGTTCAAATCTTTAATCATGAAAATGAAGAACTTACTGTGAATGTGACACCGACAACCTCTAGGACTAATCAAAATGGCCTGATCGTCTATGAGGAACAAGAATCTTATGATGACAGTTTGAAATATCCAATCTCAGAATTTGTCACCATCAAAGAACCGACAGTCACCATTCCAGCGAATGAGACTGCCACTATTGAGATGACATTGACAATACCTGATGAAAAGTTAGAAGGCTTCTTATTAGGCGGTATTTTAATCCAGAAAGAGTCTTCTCAAGATAATGATCAGGAGGGCGTTCAGATTCAGAATGAGTATGCTTATGTGATTGGCTTACAAGCAACAATGGATGAACAGGTTGTTGAATCCAATTTGAACTTGAAAGGGATTCGTCCTGAATTGGTAAACTATCACACTGCAGTAATTGCTGAATTACAAAACGATCAACCTGTCATAATGAACGGTGTGAATATTGAGGCAAAAGTATTTAAAGAGAACAATCCCGACGAAGTATTCAAGAAGGCTTCTATTGAAGATAGACAATTTGCGCCAAACTCAACAATGGAATTTGTGATTGATTGGGAGAATCAATATTTAGAGCCAGGCGACTATCGTTTAAAATTGACTGCTACAGACGATGAAAATGAATGGCAGTGGGATGAGCAGTTTACGATTACTGAAGAAGAAGGGCAGTTATCTGATGATGCTGTTGAACTAGAAGAAGATTCTTGGCTAACGCCACAATTATTTATTGGTGTTACTGCAGTGTTAATTATCGTTATCATTGTGCTATTGTTCAGAAATAGAAAATCTAAATAGTTAAGATAGATAAGGTTGAGCTTGGTCTCAGCCTTTTTTGCTTATAATAAGGTGATTATATAAATGAAAGTGATCAAATTGGATGGAATGACATGGATTACTCACAATTATTTATTGAAACGCTGGATAGAGCGCAGGAGCGCTTTTTAGATTCTTTAGATCAAGTGAACATGGAAGATGCCGATGTCATGTCAGCACCATTAATCAAATCGATTATCGGGTTAATTTGGCATATTGGTAGTATGATTGATCTAGAAATTTCCGACTTAAATGGAGAAGAATCATTATGGATTTCGGATGGTTTGACAAAAAAATTTAATTTACCTTTACCAGATGATACATTAGATTTTAACCATTCATTTGAGAAAGCAGAAAAGTAAAAGTTAATGATAAAGATTTATTTGGCAGACCAGATGGGGATTCCAAAAAGGTGGCAACGTCTCATGAGGTAACCTTCATTCCTGATGACTTGCTTTTCATCCATTCAGATATTCAAGTCATGCCACCAACATTTGTAGTCGAATCAGACCGCTATATTGTGATGGAGGCCTATCAACCAATGGCTATGATTGAAACAGAACTGGATGCGATTAAAGATTTTGTAGAGGATATGCAACATCGTTATGATTTAGAAGTTGTCTTTCTACCATTAAATATTGTAAAAGGTGGGACTGGCCAAGGTCGTTTCTTGAAGGAGCGAATTCCTGAAATGATTTCAATCGATTATTCAGTTAAAAGCTATTTACTAATGCAAGATGCGGTGCTTATTTTGGGTCAAACACAAATGGTGATTACTTCTCACTATCATGCCTTAGTCTTAGCCGCTGCTAAATAAGGTATCAATTCTTTCAGTGATGAAGGATGAGGTGGGCGATAAAGGATATTACTACAATAAAGATGATGGTTTAATTCAACAAGTTTTTGATGGTTTAGATATCGATGAAACACGATTATGAATAGAAATTTTTCGGATGCTTTTGAATTGGTGAAAGAAAATTTTATCTACTTAGTTCCCAAACAACAAAATTACTATACATCACAAGATTTCCAAGAAAATATAATTGTATTGAATAAATTATGTATAGATTATATTAACCCCAAATTGACACCTAATCTTTGATGAATATGAAAAATCCTACTTTTTTAGCCTTATCTAAGTATATAATGTAAGGGGATACAAAGTTTTTCTTTGCAAGAAAAATTGATTAAAAAGTACAATATAATATAGGACTACTAACAAATTTGTACCCTTTATATTCTCAACATAGGAGGATTTCTAAATAAGATATGTGAACTCATTTTACTAATATTTGCAAGAACAAACCCTTTTCAAAAGACCGATTTACATTCACGGTTATGAAGAGAAAAAACGCAAAGGTTATGTTATTGTTATTTTGTATTTTTAGTCAGTATACATTTTTATGGGATGTCTTTTAATATTTTTTGAAATACAGAACATGAATGCACGTTTTATTGATATGAAGATAAGTAACAGTTGGTGCGTGGCGTTTACATTTATAAGGAAATTTTGGTGAAGAAAATGAATAAAGTAGCAATTATCGGTGCAACGAATGTTATAGGTCGACAAGCGGCGGAACAGTTTTCTATGGCGGGCTATGAAGTCATCGCTGCACTTTATGAAGATATTGAAGTACCAAACTTACCCGGTGTGGAATATATTTTTATTCAACGGGGGGATACGGCGATTGTTGAAGATATCTTAGAGCAAGCGCGGATTGTGATATTGCCTGTGATTACAGAAATTTGTGATATACCAAAACTTGTAAATTATGAAGAACGGTTATTCAATATTATTGACATCTGTGAGGACTTACCAATTGATGAATTTTGCTATACAGTAGCGAGTGCTGAACATCCAGATGAAATTGATTTTGAAATGAAACAAGTACAGAAACGACTAAAAGCATATATTGAGGACGCTGACCTAAATCAGCAGCCAATCGATATGTTTAAATTTGAGGACCAATTTGCTGAAATGATCCAAAGAGATTTTGCTTCACTTGCAGCAAACCATAATAATACCATTATTTTTGATTTCTGAAAATGGGACCTTTCTTTTCAGCTAGTGTTTTCCATGTGGTAAGATAAGACAAAAGGAAAATGCTTATCAAAATGGGGAATGCAGATGAAAGGAAATAATCTTGTTCGACTTGTGGGCTTTTTTGTCGGCATGAGTATCGCTGTTGGGTTAGTATGTGTGATTACCATCAGTAACCTCATTGTTGATGAGGAACCGAAAGTATCGGATATTATTGTTGTACCAGAAGGTGCTAGTGAGCGGGCCGGTGAAGCAGTTGATTTGCTTGAAGCTGGCTATTCACGGTCAGGGAAAATTATCGTAAGTCCACTAACCCAATCAAACTTTGATTTTTACGTGGGGGCGGGCGCACCAAGTGACGCTTTAATTAACGAAGGGAACGCTACGTCTACCTATACCAACGCACGAAACACCTTGAAGATGATGCAAGAAATGGGCTATGATTCAGCCATTATTACTTCATCTGACTACCATATGTTGCGGACAAAAATGATTTACGAACGGCAAAATCGCCATTACGGGTTTGACTTAACATACGTCGCTACCTATCATGATGTTGCCGGTGAGGAAGTGACTTGGTGGCAAGCCAATCGTCAAGCTGGCTTTAAGGAAATTAAGAAATTTTGGGGCTACATGTTCTTCCTTTACCATTGGGTAGATGAAGAATAGTAAGTCAGTAAAAGTCATCCGGCTAGGGTGGCTTTTTTGATATTTGAAATTATTTACCAACACTATTTGTAAAAGAACCCAAATAAGTTACAGGAGGTTATTTTTATGATCAATTATCATAAGATTCTTGAAATGCATCTACAAGGGATTTCTCAACGAACAATCTCTTCCAGTACGGGGCATTCAAGAGACAAAATTAGAGAGGTGGTGAATGTGTATTACGATGAAGTAGAACAGTTGATAAAAAAACAAACGTCGGCTGAGTTTGAATAGAAAAAATCGGTTATTACATTTTTTGTAATAACCGATTTTTTTAATACAATCGTTTCTCTGTTCCGTCCAATTCAACATACATTGAAGCATCCTGAACGGTCTCCACAATACCATGATAATTATCATTTTGATCTTGCGCACCAATATACAAGATATAAATAAGTTTATTCCCAGGTGAGAACCACATAGGTTCAATAAAACGACGTTGTGCTTGAAGGTCTTCAGATAAGCGTTTAACCTTTGGCCAAACTCTAGCTGGGTGACAATATTCTAAGTCACGTCCAATTTCTAAAGGTGATCTTTGGAAGAGCATCTCGTCATAAGGACCGATATTATTAAAGTATTTAAACTTATGATTGCCGTCAACGTAAGTAACCTCAAAGGGCATTGAATCCAAAATGAGTCTCACTTGCTTTAAACTTAAATATCCTTCGCCGATACTAATCAATTGCTCATTAGAAAAATCCTTTGGATCATTGACTACTGTCTCATTGCTTACAGACCAGTTGAATTCCAACTGTCCTTTACCAAATTGAAGTACTTGTGATTCTGCTTGAGACTGATGTTTGTGATTAACCTGAGTTAAATTAGCTGGTTCCTTAAGTGTTAAATCAACCTTACTTTGAGGGAGTAAATTACGCCATTTATCCGTTTGAATATCTAAGATAGGTTGGATATTTTGTATTATTTCAACGAACCCTTGATATTGCCCGGATTCATTAAAGAGTGCTTTATACGAAATATATAAAAATTCTGATTCATGTTCAAACCAAAAGCTTTCTTCAGTTAATGTGTTATCTTTGAAAGCTTGAACAATGGGTTCTAATGTATCCCAGACTGCTTCTGGATAGACATCTTCTACCTTAGCACCGATGTTTTCAGCGTGTCGTGGTAATATTGATGACTCCTTCTTGTGATTGAAGTATTGTACGATATCATTTTGATCAACAAAAGTAACTTTCACTGGGATGTAATCAAAGATGACTTTGATTTGTTCTAAGCTCAAGTAACCATCACCAATCGAAAGAGGCACTGTTGGGTTCATGATTTGGTTACTGCTTGAGTCAAGCGTCTCATCTGGTTCCCAAAGAACGGTAAATTGACCGCCATTAACGGTAATTTTTCGTGTTTCGATTGTTTTACTTTCCACTGTATTCATTGTTTTTTGAACTGACTTAGTTGGTGTAGGTACTTCTTGAATTGTTAATTCTTCAGCTTTTTTCGTATCTTCTTCGAGTAAGTCTGCCAGGTTTTCTGGTTCCCAAGTTTCGCGAGGAGGAATAATTGCATAGCCGTAATTATCGCTTTGTAGGGCGATGTTGTACCAATCCAATTGATTGAAACTTTCAAGTAAGATATTAATTAATATAGCTTCTTCTTTAAAAATCATTTCATTGAATTCAAATTGGAAAGCTTCATACGTATCTCTTACTTTTGAAAATTTAATATCGGGAAATTTTTCCATGGCTTTATAGGCGCGTTTGAATAAGTCACGGATCTCATCATCTTTTGCCCACATAACTTTTGGTGGAGCGTCGTGGCCGTAACTTTCCATAACCGGGAAGAATAAATGTTCTTTCCGGTTGTAATGGTTATCAAATTGCCCGATGATATCATATTGACGTTTAAGTCCTTTAATCATTCCATCAGACAATTCTTCAACCGGCATTTCTTCAAAGGTATCCAGAATATTGTTAATCCGTAGCAGGGCAGAGCGTAACGCCATATTCTCTTCTTTGAATACTGTTACGGGGTGTCCGGGGTGATCAGCATCGGGGGCTTTACCATCTTCAATCGTACCTTTGAACAGATTCGCGTGAACATTACATAGCTTAAGAACATCTTGAAACGTAATCACACTATCCCCATACATTAATTGATGCTCCATCATGGAGATTTCAATGGCACTCACACCCGTGAAATGCTCATTAAATTCATCCTGAACTGATTCAGGATCTGCTCCATGATGCAGTTTAAGAAGAATACCTTCTAATATATCTATGCGATTGTCTGTATTATTACTCATTCACGTCACCTCCGATGACAGTATAGCCGTTCCATTGTAGTTCATTCACTAATTGTTCCAAAGGAAGGTTGATTAATTTGCAGCCTTGTTTTAGTGTGACAACTTTTCCAACCGATTGTCTCATGGCTGGATTAGCTAAAGGTTTAAAGCCTAAATCGACAAGAATGTCGAGAAGTTCAGGGTGTGAATCAAGGACTTGTTTCACAGGTCTATTAAGGTCTACTTGATTTTCCATTTTCTTACTCCTTATAAAATTCGATTGATATTAAATCTATTTATGTATAAACTAAACGTACTATATTACAGAATACTAGCGAACAAAAACTTCATAAGCAATATGAATAAAATAAATATATTATTTAAACGAAAGGAACATCTTTTATGAATGAAGAATTTGGTATTCTATTCAAAAACGAAGCATTAAAGTACGAAGAAGAATTACTAGAGCAATTAACAGGAGTCATCGATCCAGAGTTAGGCATAGATATTGCGAACTTAGGCCTAATATATGAAGTAGATATGGATGAAGCAGGGAAGGTTGAAGTCATAATGACTTTAACAACTGCCGGTTGTCCCTTAGCAGACTTCATTGATAGTGACGTGAGATATCAATTAGCTAACTTTGATAAAATTACTGAAATCGATATAAAAGTTGTCTTTAAACCGCATTGGGATTTATCTCGCATCTCACGCTTTGCTCGTATTGCTTTAGGTATTCCGAGTGATTTTATTCCGAATTAAATTAATATTTAAAAGTCCTGTCTAACGATGGGGCTATTTTTGTACAATGTTCTAAAATTCACATAAATAATTGTTATATCCTATTGCTTATTGTTATATCCTATTGCTTTAGGTATAAAAATAGTTTATCATATGTGTAATTAATCACAAGTTTAGATGTTTGCTTCGAATTTATATGGAGGGGATACCATGGAAAAATTAAAAAACGAAAAAATGAATGTTAATCCTTGGGAAGGTTTTACAGGGACTAAATGGCAAGAGTCAATTGATGTTAGAGATTTTATTCAAGAGAATTATACTTTATACGAAGGTGATGATTCATTCTTAGAAGGTGCAACGATTGAAACTTTCCAATTATGGGATCAAGTAATGGAACTAACAAAAGCAGAACGTGATGCTGGTGGCATTCTAGATATGGATACTAAAGTTGTATCAACAATTACGTCACATGATGCGGGTTACCTGAACAAAGACGTTGAAAAAGTTGTGGGTGTTCAAACTGACAAACCTTTCAAACGTAGTTTACAACCATTCGGTGGAATCCGTATGTCTGTTCAATCTGCAGAAGCATATGGCTACAAGATTGATCCAGAAATTGAACATATCTTTACAGAGTACCGCAAAACTCATAACCAAGGTGTATTTGATGTATACACACCTGAGATGCGTGCTGCTCGTCGTTCAGGAGTAATTACAGGACTTCCAGATGCTTACGGTCGTGGACGTATTATCGGAGATTATCGTCGTGTTGCATTATACGGGGTAAACCGTTTAATGGAAGAGAAACAAAAAGACTACGCAAATATTGGTAACGGACAAATGAACGAAGAAGTCATGCGTCTACGTGAAGAAGTTAGTGAACAATACCGTGCCTTACAAGATTTAATTGAATTAGGTAATATTTACGGCTTTGATTTAACTCGTCCAGCTGAAACAGCGCAAGAAGCATTCCAATGGTTATACTTAGGATACTTAGCGGCAATTAAAGATCAAAATGGGGCAGCAATGTCATTGGGTCGTACATCTACATTCCTAGATATCTATATTGAACGTGATCTTGCTACAGGCGTGCTTTCAGAAAAAGATGCGCAAGAATTAGTTGACCATTTCGTTATGAAATTACGTCTAGTTAAATTCTCACGTACACCTGATTACAATCAATTATTCTCAGGAGATCCAACTTGGGTAACTGAATCAATCGGTGGAGTTGGGATTGATGGACGACCACTAGTAACTAAAAATTCATTTAGATTCTTACATACATTATCAAACTTAGGACCAGCACCAGAACCAAACTTAACAGTGTTATGGTCACCAAGCTTACCAACTCATTTCAAACGATTTGTTGCGAAGATGTCTATCGACACATCAGCTATTCAATATGAAAATGATGACATTATGCGTCCAATTTACGGTGATGACTATGCCATCGCATGTTGCGTGTCAGCGATGGAAGTTGGTAAACAAATGCAATTCTTCGGTGCGCGCGCGAACTTAGCAAAAGCATTATTATATGCAATCAACGGTGGTGTCGACGAAATGTCGAAAGCACAAGTTGGACCAAGCTATCGAGCAATTACTTCAGAATACTTAGAATATGAAGAAGTGATGGAACGTTATGATGACATGTTAGAATGGTTAGCAGGATTGTATATCAATTCATTAAATGTTATCCACTATATGCACGATAAATACAGCTATGAAAGTATCGAAATGGCTTTACATGATACAAATGTAAAACGTACGATGGCTACAGGTATTGCTGGATTCTCAGTAGCGATTGATGCTTTATCAGCAATCAAATACGCGAAAGTAAAAACAATCCGTGATGAAAATGGCTTGGTAGTCGATTATGAAATCGAAGGTGAATTCCCACAATACGGTAATAACGATAAACGTGCCGATGAGATCGGTGTTGATTTACTTAAAGCATTCATGACTAAAGTTAAGAAACATCCAACATACCGTGATGCTATCCATACAACATCAATCTTAACTATTACATCAAACGTTGTTTACGGTAAGAAAACTGGTAACACGCCAGACGGTCGTCGTGAAGGAGAGCCATTTGCTCCTGGAGCGAACCCAATGCACGGACGTGATACTCATGGGGCGTTAGCAAGTTTACTTTCAGTTGCTAAGATGCCTTACGAATATGCTTTAGATGGAATTTCAAATACATTCTCAATCATTCCAAAAGCATTAGGTAAAGATGAAGAAATTCAAAAAGATAACTTAGTGAATATGTTAGACGGATATATTAAAGAAGGTGGACACCACTTAAACGTTAACGTGTTTAACCGTGAAACGTTATTAGATGCGATGGATCACCCAGAAGAATATCCACAATTAACTATCCGTGTATCTGGTTATGCTGTAAACTTCATCAAATTAACTAGAGAGCAACAAATGGATGTTATTAACCGTACAATGCACAGTTCAATGTAATCACTTAAGTTTTAGATATCTTGTTGAAAGGGGGATATATCTTGTCAGAAGTTAAAACACCAATTATTGGGAACGTCCACTCGACTGAAAGTTTCGGATCAGTTGACGGACCAGGGATACGATTCATCTCTTTTATGCAAGGATGTCGTCTACGCTGTCAGTTTTGTCATAATCCGGATACTTGGAATAGGCGTGGGGGAACACCTTATACTCCGCAAGAATTATTCGATGAAGCCATACAATACCGATCTTTTTGGGGTAATAGCGGCGGGGTAACTGTAAGTGGGGGAGAACCTTTACTTCAAATCGAATTTCTGATTGAATATTTCAAAATTTGTAAAGCACATGGTGTCCACACAACCATTGATACGTGTGGCGCACCCTTTACATTAGAGGAACCATTCCGCTCACAATTTGAAGAACTGATGAAGTATACTGATCTGTTCTTATTTGATATTAAGCATATTGATCCAAAAGGTCATGTAAAATTAACGGGTGTGCGCAATGAGAATATCATGCAGATGGCTGAATTACTTTCAGAGTTGAATATACCTGTTTGGATTCGTCACGTACTTGTTCCAACGCGTACGGATTACGATGAGTATCTGATTCGATTAGGCGATTATGTTGAAACTTTATCAAATGTTCGCAAGTTCGAGGTGCTTCCATATCATAAACTAGGTGTCTACAAATATGAGGCACTTGGATTTAAATACCGTTTGGAAGGAGTCGAACCACCGACTGCAGAACGGGTCGAGAATGCTAAAAGATTATTGAGAACAGAACGCTATAAAGGATATTTAGATGATTAAATAAAGCGACATAATTAAAGCGTAACACTTTAAAACAGTGTTACGCTTTTTATTTATTTCTAGCAAATATTACCAGTATATTCAAAGAAATATTAATATCAATAAAACAATATCATTGTTGTTATATAACAGAAGTGTCAAGATGCTCATTTAATCACATATCGAGAATTATCATTGATTGAAACAGCATAAATAACTGTTATAACACTTAATAAAAATCTATTATATTAGCATTTTTAACAATAAACCTCTTTACTTTCATTTGTGAAAAGAGTAACATGTAATCAAAGATAAAGAAAAGGGGAGCGTAACAATGACGGAATTAATTGAAAAAGATGTTATCGGAAATGTTAATTACATGATTAATGGTTTAGTAGAAAAAGGTTTGGTTGCTTTAGAGGAATTCGATCATTTTAATCAAGAGCAAATTGATCACATTGTAGCGAAAGCTTCAGTTGCAGCTTTAGATCAACATGGTACTTTAGCAAGACATGCGGTTGAAGAAACTGGCCGTGGTGTATTTGAAGACAAGGCGACAAAGAACTTATTTGCTTGTGAGCACGTTGTAAATTACATGCGAGATATGAAGACAGTTGGTGTTATCAGTGATGATGAAGTGACGGGGATCACAGAAATTGCTGAACCTGTTGGAGTTATTTGCGCCATCACTCCGACAACGAATCCGACGTCGACAACTATTTTCAAAGCGCTCATCGCATTAAAAACTCGTAACCCAATCATTTTTTCATTTCACCCGGCAGCACTTGAGTCATCGGCTCACGCTGCTCAAATCGTTCGAGATGCAGCGATTGAAGCAGGTGCACCAGAAAACTGTGTACAGTGGATTACAGAACCATCGTTAGATGCAACGAATGCATTAATGAATCACGATGGGGTTGCGACAATCTTAGCCACTGGTGGAAATGCCATGGTTAAATCAGCTTACTCATGTGGTAAGCCAGCGTTAGGAGTTGGGGCAGGAAATGTGCCAGCTTACGTTGAAAAGACAGCAAACGTTAAGCAAGCAGCTTATGACATCGTATTAAGTAAATCATTCGATAACGGAATGGTATGTGCTTCTGAACAAGCCGCAATTGTTGATAAAGAAATCTATAAAGAATTTAAAGATGAATTAGTAAGCTATCATGCTTATATCGTAAATTCAAAAGAGAAAGCACTATTAGAGGAATTTTGTTTCGGTTCTAAAGCATTCAGTGAAAACTGTGCTGGCGCAAAATTAAATAGTGAAATTGTTGGGAAACCAGCGACATGGATTGCAGAACAAGCAGGTTTCACCGTTCCGGAAGAAACAAATATTCTAGTAGCAGAGGTGTCAGAAGTTGGACCAAACGAACCATTAACACGCGAAAAACTATCTCCAGTCTTAGCCTTATTGAAATCAGAAACAACTGAAGATGGAATTCAAAAAGCTGCACAAATGGTTGAGTTCTTTGGATTAGGTCACTCAGCTGCGATTCATACACAAAATCAAGAA
Organism: Aerococcus urinaeequi; assembly: GCF_001543205.1. NCBI lineage: Bacteria > Bacillati > Bacillota > Bacilli > Lactobacillales > Aerococcaceae > Aerococcus > Aerococcus urinaeequi. The sequence continues at coordinate 345,653 of NZ_CP014162.1, read as the reverse complement.
TTAGCAAATGAATTCGGCCGTCAAGTTAAAGCCATTCGAGTTATTTGGAACTCTCCTTCAACATTCGGGGGAATCGGAGATGTATACAATGCCTTCATCCCTTCATTAACTCTAGGTTGTGGATCATACGGACGCAACTCAGTTGGTGGAAACGTCGGAGCATTGAATCTACTTAACATTAAAACAGTAGGGAGACGACGCAATAACATGCAATGGTTTAAAGTACCTTCAAAAATTTATTTCGAACGTGACTCAATCCAATATTTAAAAACAATGGCTGATGTTGAACGTGTCATGATTATTACGGATGAATCAATGATGAAACTCGGCTTTACGCAAAGAATTATCGACCAACTTGAGGCACGCCAAAACAAAGTAAATTACCAAATCTTCCATAACGTTGAGCCAGATCCAGATATTACAACTGTTAGAAGTGGAGCTGAAGCGATGGCTCAATTCCAACCCGATACAATTATCGCACTAGGTGGGGGATCTGTTATGGATGCAGCTAAAGTCATGTGGTTATTCTACGAACAACCAGAAGTAGACTTTAGAGATTTAGTTCAAAAATTCCTAGACATCCGTAAAAGAGCGGTTAAGTTCCCAGAACTTGGGTCTAAAGCGAAGTATGTAGGTATTCCAACGACATCAGGAACAGGATCTGAAGTGACACCATTTGCGGTTATCTCTGATAAGAAAAATAATATGAAATACCCATTAGCGGACTATTCATTACTACCAACAGTCGCAATTGTAGATCCTGCTTTAGTTGAGACTGTACCAGATTTTGTTACAGCTGATACAGGGATGGACGTGTTAACACACGCGATCGAAGCGTATGTATCAGTGATGGCTAACGACTTTACCGATGGACTGGCTTTACAAGCAATTAAGATTGTATTCGAAAACTTAGAAGCTTCAGTAAAATATAATGATCCAGAAGCACGTGAAAGAATGCATAACGCTTCAACTATGGCGGGTATGGCATTTGGTAATGCCTTCTTAGGAATTAACCACTCAATGGCTCATAAGATTGGTGGAGTTTTCCATACAGTTCACGGTCGAACAAATGCGATTTTACTTCCATTCGTTATTCGCTATAACGGAACCCGACCAGCGAAACAGGCGAACTGGCCAAAATACAATTACTACAAAGCAGATGTAAAATACCAAGACATCGCTAAATTAATCGGACTTGATGCAAAAACTCCAGAAGAAGGAGTAAAAAACTTAGCACAAGCTGTGTTCGAACTTGGAGAACGTGTTGGAATTCAAATGAGTCTAAAAGACCAGGGCGTTGATGAATCTGCCTTCATGGATAAAACAGAAGATATCGCCTACTTAGCCTTTGAGGACCAATGTACACCAGTGAATCCACGCTTAGCTTTAGTAAATGAAATGCAAGAAATCCTTGAAGATGCATATTATGGATATAAAGAAAGACAAGCAAACTACAATTAATAGTATCCAACGCATCTAGTAATACCTAAATTTGATCCCCTTTTATACACGTATATGCCTTACTTGCGCAAGTAAGGCATATACGTTTTTTGGTTTTGAGTTGTACCTAGCTAGAAGAATAAAAATAAATTGTTCCAGTTGAGGCGCTTAACTGGAAGAAAAAAACCAATTATTCCAGCTGAGGCGATTAACCGGAAGAATAAAAACCAATTGTTCCAGCTGAGGTGATTAACTGGAAGAATAAATACCAATTGTTCCAGCTGAGGTGCTTAAGTGGAAGAATATAAACTAATTCTTCCACTTGTTGAGGTAAGCTTATTTACGCTTATCTTTGAATTCAGGCATTTTCTCCTTTTAGTATGGGCTTATATATTAATATAGTGATATACAGTGAAAAAAACTGAAGGAGAGGGTATTATGTCACACGCTTTACCTAATATTGGAAAAGTTGCTACCAAAGCACTTCAAACTATTGATGTCACACAACTTGAGGAAGGTGGCTGCTCGTGACCAAATGTATTCAAAAATTTGGTTTGATCAATTGGCTACCCACCATGAAGTGACTTTTATTCCGGATGATTTGTTATTCATTCAACCTGAATTGCGAGAACTATCACCTACGATTCAGTTAGATTTAGACCGGTACATTTTAATTGAAACCTATCAGCCAATTGAGGTTATCCAAGAGGAAATAGATGCTTATAAACAGTTTGTTAAATACATGAACACTGAGTATGATGTGGATGTGGTTTTCCTACCATTAAATATTGGTGATGGTGGTACGAATCAGGGGGAATTTTTGAAAGCTCGAATTCCTGAACTGGACTTCATCGATTTTACAGATCATGGATATTTACCAGTGCAAGATGCTGTCAACCTGATTCAAAATGCTGAGTTAGTTATCACTAGTAGATATCATGCACTAGTATTGGCAGTTGCCAATCAAACGCCTATTTTGTCTGTGATGAAAGATGAAGTAGGGGATAAGCGGTATTACTATAATAAAAATGGTGGTCTAATTAAACAGGTGTTCAACCATCTACGAGTGGATGAAACGAGGTTTATGAAGGGAAATTTCACTGACGCCTTTGAATGGATTGAAGCAGAATTTGAAAAGATTCTTACTGAAGAAAGGGCCTTATTTGAATCAACACTCTATCAGCAAAATATGAAAGAGTTATATCAGCTACGCATGGATTATTTGGCTAAGCACGTTGATAAAAGCTAAAATGGAAATTATTTTTGAAAGGAATTGCTCAGAATAGATGGCAATTCCTTTTTTCAAAAAAATGGTTTGCTCACGGAAATTTGAAGAAGTCTAATAGCGGGATTGTGGTATCTTTACATTACTTTGTATTTAAAATACCGAAATATATTTTATAGCATTGATATGTGAGTGAAAAAGATACATTCTTAAAGAAAAATTATCCGTAGAAAAAGATTTTGGTGAAGATTATGAATAAAGTAGCAGTTTTTGGCGCAGGTTCGCAAATCGGTAAAAATGCAGTTTTACTTTTTAGTCAGTTTGGATATGAAGTGATTGCATTTGTCTATTCGAAGGCAGATATTGACAAAATTCCTGGTGTCGAATTTATATTAGTGGGACCAAACGATGATAGTGTAGTTGAGGAAGCTTTAGAACAGGCTCGGATAGTATTCCTAGCACTTCTATTTAATCCTAATAACGCACAACGTATCATTGATATACAAGACTGTGTGTTGAATACTGTCGACATGTCTGAAGATTTACCTTTAGATAAATTCTTATATATGATTGAGCAAAATCAAAATAACAGCTATTCAAAGCAGTCTGATTACTTATATTGAAGATGCAGACTTGAAGCAACAAAGACTTTCGCAAGCTAATTATTTGGCTGAATTAGAAACTTTTATTAGTGGAGAAATTGCTACAATTGCGTCATATCAACATACAATTATTCTTTAAATAAAGTTAATCAAGTTTTTTCTACTAGGTTTTACTCGTGATATGGTAAGATAATGATTAGAAAAAGATTGTTTTTTAATCATAAAAGGAAAAAATATGAGTAGAATTTAATTGTAGATGAAGAACCAGTTGTTTCTGATATTATCATTGTGCCAGAAGGCTCAAACGAAAGAGCTAGTGAGGCTGTCACGTTATTAAATAAAGGATATTCAAGTTCGGGCAAGATTATTGTGAGCCCTTTAACGCAATCTAATTCAGCTTATTATGTAGCGGCCGGCGCACCAGCAGGATCTTTATTAAATGATGCAAACGCAACTTCGACTTATACGAATGCCCGCAATACATTACAAATGATGACAGATTTAGGCTACGACTCAGCAATTATTACATCATCTGATTATCATATGTTACGTACCAAAATGATTTATGAACGACAAAACCGTCATTACGGTTTTGACTTAACCTATGTGGCTTCATATCGTGAAATTGATGGTAAAAACGTGCAATGGAATGAGGGGCCTAGTTATTTAAAAGCTGGCGGTTTCCGTGAAATTAAGAAATTTTGGGGCTACATGTTCTTCCTTTACCATTGGGTAGATGAAGACTGATAAGCTAGTCAAAAGTCATCCAGCTAGGGTGGCTTTTTTCTATCGATATAATTCTACATAAATAATACGCCCTTTGTTATATAAGTGACGAGTTTGGGAATATTCAAAGGGTATATCATTTTTTAGAAAAGCGACTTGTTCGATTTCTAGGATTGGTTTTCCTATTTCCGTTTGTAAATATTGGCTATCAAATGCATCTGCTTCATCTGCTGATATGATACGAAAAGATTTGCCTAAATCAAGATTTAAAGTGTGTTGGATATGGGTATAGATAGAATCACTTAATATCTCCATTGTAATATTAGGGATCACTTTTACTGGCATTATCGTATATTCGATAATAAATGGCTGACCATTTAAGTTTCTCACGCGGATGATATCATACACTTCATCCGTTTTTTTGATATGTAGTTTTTGCTGCTCAAAGTCTACAGGTAATCGTTGTTCGAAGGAGACTATGGTAGAAGTTAGCTGACCCTTGCCGCCGTAGTTATAACTAGCGCCAGATGGGGTATTAATCATATGGTCAAAAAACTGATTTTCGGTATTGATTCGATTAATCTTAGTACCGCCACCAAACTCGGTAGAAAGTAAGCCTTCTAGCTGTAAAATACCAATAGCGCGAGAAATTGTTACTCTACTTGTATGGTATAAGTCAGCTAGGTCTGCTTGCTTGGGCAATTTATCTGAATCTTTATATTTTCCTATGAGTATTTGATCGCGTAAATCGTCAGCTATGCTCGTATATTTTGACAAAAGAATCACCTCTAATAAATTATAGAATTTGCTTATCTCTTTGTAAACTGATACGTTTACAAAGTTTGTTTGATGTCTTTCTCCTATCGGAAATTTGTTTTAATATATACCTATAAATGTAAACGCTTACTATATTTTGAGGAGGAATAACATGACATTTTATTGGGGAAATTCTGTTTCGAGCATGCAAACTGAAGGTGGCTGGAATGAAGGCGGTAAGTCTTTATCAGTCTATGATGTAAGAGAAGCTAGTGAGTTTGCGAGTGATTGGCATTTTGCAAATGATAATTACCATCACTTTGAGGAAGACTTTGATTATATTCAGGATCTAGGGATGAATATGTATCGGTTCCAAATTTCTTGGTCCCGTGTGGTGCAGGACGGGGACGGTGATTTTAATCAAGAAGGTATCGACTATTATCACCGTATTGTGGATGCGTTAATTGCCCGTGATATTGAACCGATGATTTGTTTATACCACTTTGATATGCCACTTCACCTGGCTGAACAATATAATGGCTTTACTTCAAAACATGTGAAAGAAGCATTTGTTCGTTATGGTCAAAAAATGGTTGATGAGTTTTCTAGTAAGGTGAAGTATTGGATTATCTTTAATGAGCAAAACCTGTATTCTGAACCGAATATTAGTTATTTGATTGCTGGGGCCGAAAATGGCAAGAAAGATGTCCATGAGTTATATCAAATCATGCATAATGTGATGGCTAGTCATGCAGAAATCACCAACTATTTGCATGAAAATTCTGATGCGAAGATGGGTGGTATGTTGGCTTATAGTGAGGTGTATCCAGCTACGTCAAAACCTGAAGATATCTTGGCTGCTCGTAAATGGGATGAATTCATTAATTATAATTTATTAGATGCATATGCAAAAGGACAATACTCAAATGAAGTGTTGACCTATATTAAAAATAAACAAATTGACTGGCAAGCAACAGATGAAGAACTTGCTGCAATTGCAAATCACTATAATGATTATTTGAGTTTTTCTTATTATGCTTCAACAACCATTTCGGCAGAAAAAATTCCGGTAGATACTGAACCTAACTGGTACTTAGTTGAAGGTAAAGTGGATAATCCCCATCTTGATACAACTGAATGGAATTGGCAAATTGACCCATTAGGTTTCCGTGATGTAATGAATAAAATGTATCAAAGATATCAGCTGCCAGTCTTCCCAATTGAAAATGGTATTGGTGTACAGGAAGAATGGGACGGAGAAAATCCAATTCAAGACGACTATCGTATTGCTTATCATGAAGCACATATGGAAGCGATGTTTGATGCCATTCATGAAGACGGAGTGGAAATCATAGGTTACCTAGGTTGGGGATTAATTGATATTTTATCCTCTCAAGGTGACATGCGAAAACGTTACGGCCTAGTATATGTCAACCGTACCAATCATGATTTGAGAGATATGAAACGGGTACCGAAGAAATCTTACCAATGGTTTAAGGAAACTATTCAGGAATACAATGAAAAATATAATTTGAATAAAGAATAATAGGGGTGAAGTGGCATGAGTCAAAATAAAGTTCAAGACAATGTTTTTATTGAAAAATTTACGAATTTCTCTGTTAAGATTGGAAACCAAGTCCATCTGCGGAGTTTGCGAGATGCTTTTGCTAATATTATGCCGATGTTTATTCTTGCTGGGCTTGCCGTCTTGGTGAATAATGTGATTTTCCCGATATTTTTGAGTGGTGAAACACTGGCCAATTTTCAAACTTTTGGGAATGTAATCACAAATGGTACTTTGAATATCGCTGGTCTCTTGATTGCACCAATGATTGCTTTTTCATTGGCTACAAATAAAAACTTTTCAAGTCCAATTTCAGCGACTTCTGTTGCAACTGCTTCTTTATTTATTATGATGTCTATCTCTAGATTGGCAACACCGATTGATGGTAGCGATCCGGTAGAGGTTTCGGGAGTAGTATCTTTTAATGAATTAGGTACTCAAGGGATGTTTGCTGGGATTATCATGGGGTTATTAGCTACAGAAGTTTTCATGAAACTAGCTAACAATAAAAAATTACGAATTAACTTAGGTGAACAGGTACCACCAGCAGTTGGTCAAGGTTTTTCAACAATGATTCCAACAATTGTGACCTTATCATTCTTTGCGATTATTTCTGCTCTATTAAGTGTCGTTTTTCATACCGACTTAGTGACTTTAATTTCAACACTTATCCAAGAACCATTACGTGCGGTCAATTCTTCTATATTCGGCTATTTGTTGATTTATTCAACCGGTAATTTCTTATTTACATTAGGTATTCATCAATCGGTAATTAATGGTGTACTAACAGATCCGTTATTGCTTGTGAATATGAACGAAAATATGAATGCTGTAGCCAATGGGCAAGAACCAATGAATATTATTAACTCTTCATTCCAAGCGGTTTACGCACAAATGGGTGGTACGGGCGGCACCCTAGCTTTAATTATTGCGGTATTTTTAGTAAGTAAGTACCAACCTTATCGGGAAGTATCGAAACTTTCCATTGCGCCTGGTTTATTTGAAATTAATGAACCGATGATTTTTGGTTTACCAATCATTTTCAATATACCGATGATGATTCCATTTGTACTATCTCCAGTAATTGGAGCATTAATCGGTTATCTAGCGACTGTGGTTGGTTTTGTAGAGCCATTAATTGTGCTGGTTCCTTGGACAACGCCACCATTAATTTCAGGCTTCCTAGCGAGTGGGGGTGACCTGAAAGTGGTCTTACTACAAATCATTATTTTAGCTGTGACAACTTTATTCTACATCCCATTCCTTAAGATTTCTGAACGCGTGGCGATAAAACAAGCAGAGATTGAACAAGGTAAGAATGAAGGTAATCAAGTTGAAGATGACGACATGGATTGGACTGTATAAATAAAGCAATTGTTGAAAGAATCTCTAGTTGAAGCTGGGGATTCTTTTTTCAAATTTGGGTCAAGCGCTTACTTCAAGGTATAATAAAGGAGATGAGGATATGAAGAAATTTTCTAAGTAGTTAAAGGGGTATATATGGTAAAAGAATTTTATACATCGGATAAATCTTTTTCAGAAATGGAAAATTCAGTTTTAGAATATTTAAAGTTACATAAAAGTAACCTTAAGCAACTAACTATTCAAAAATTAGCTGATGAGACTTACACGTCAAAGTCGACTATTTTTCGTTTAAGTAAGAAGCTAGGTTTTGACGGTTTTACAGATATGATTTACCACTTGAGTAAGCAAGAAGTGAGTGTCGAAAATAGTAACCTTGATACTTATATAAATGGTATTTCTGAGGATGTCAGAAAGATTTTCGTGCAAAATGAAAAAGCACTTATCCAATTTGGGCAAATTATTCAAGATAATGAAAATGCCATGTATGTGATTGGAACGGGTTATTCAGGTATTTTGGGAGAATACTTTTATAAAAAGGTGCTTGGGAAAGGTGAACTCGTTTATTATTCTAATGGTGCTGATTCAAATACATTATTTTTAAACAATCTCCATCGTATTTCACACATTATCTGTATCTCTAAAAGTGGTGAAACAGAAATGGTCAATAATAAGGCGATGATTGCCAAAGAACATGGTAAAGGTGTGATTTCTTTCACGCATTCCTATGATAATACGTTGGCTAAGCAGTCAGACATTGCCTTTATAGTAGATGATAACCAGTTTTTAGACCGCAATAATATCTATTCAACTCACTTTTATTCATTATTATTGCTTTATTTAGAATACGTCATTGAACAGTCATTTAAATAACGATTTAAGCGTAGCTACTGTAATTATGGGTAGTTACGCTTTTTTGCGGAAAATGTTTCATATTGAAGGGAAAATGTTCAAAAATATTGAGAATAAACATTTGTAAGCGTTTTAATGGTAAAGTGGTTTTATTCAAAGGAGGTTCGAAATATGAACAAGAGTCAAAATTTAATGGACGTTATGCAACGATTCTCTAAAGCAATGTTTATTCCAGTTTTAATTCTACCTATTGCGGGTTTATTGATCGCGATTGGAAATATATTGGTTAATCCGAATTTATTAGCTGTTATGCCATTTTTAGATAATCCAGTTTTAACGAGTTTTGGTAGTATCCTAACGGGGTCACTTGTGACGATTTTACAAAACTTAGGGTTGATATTTTGTGTGGGGATTACAGTTGGCTTAGCAAATAAGAAAAAAGGTGAAGCCGGTTTTACTGCTATGCTAGCATTCCTTGTTTTTATTAATGCGATGAATCGCTTTATGGATTTACGTGGCATGTTAGCAGATCCTGAAGCACTTCAGGGAACTGGACAAACTACGGTGTTAGGTGTCCAAGTTTTAGATATGGGTGTGTTTGCTGGAATTATTCTGGGGTTAATTATTGCGCTTATTTTCAATAAATATGCTGAGATTGAATTTAACAATGCCTTTAATATTTATGGTGGTACGCGTTTTGCCTTTATTGTTTTGATTCCAATAGTTGTTATTTTTGCAATCGGTATGACCTTTATCTGGCCATTCTTCCAAGCAGGGATCAATTCTTTAGGCGGATGGATTCAGCAAGCAGGTAATTTTGGCATTTTCGTTTATGGTGCTCTAGAACGTTTATTAATCCCAACAGGTTTACACCATTTAGTGTATACGCCGTTCCTTTATACATCATTGGGTGGGATTGAAACGATTGGTGATGTGGTCTATGAAGGATCAAGAAATATTTACTATGCAGAAATGGTCGACCCAGCTATCCAACAGTTGTCACAAAGTGTGATTTGGGATGCACGCGGTATTTCTAAAATGTTTGGTTTAATAGGTGCTTGTTTGGCGATGTATGTCACAGCAACACCAGAAAAGAAACAGCAAGCTAAAGCAATTCTAATCCCAGCAGCTTTTACATCATTTGTCGCAGGAGTTACAGAGCCGATTGAATTTTCATTCATGTTTATTGCACCAATTCTATATGTTGTACATGCAGCTTTAAGTGGTTTAAGTATGGTCGTTTTAAATGTATTAAACGTACGCTCGATTGGTCCAAATGGTTTTATAGACTTCTTATTAATGAATGTGCCATTAGGAATTGAGAAGACAGGTTGGCCAATGTATATATTAGTGGGCCTAATATTCTTTGTCATTTACTTTATTGTCTTTAGAGTTTTAATCCAATTAATGAATCTAAAAACGATTGGTCGAGAAGATGATGGGAATGAAACCAAACTTTATTCTAAACAAGACTATATAGAGAAAAAATCTACTGGCCAAACACAAACGGCGACTGCTCCAACTAACGAACGTGACGGTATAGGGTTGACTGTTGTTGAGTTGTTAGGTG